>NZ_JBFANF010000038.1:19932-116758 GCF_040674675.1 Dactylosporangium sp. NPDC049742
ACGCGTCCGCGACCAGCGGTGCGGCGTCGTGCACGACCAGCGCGTCCACGACCGACGCGTCCGCGACCAGCGGTGCGGCGTCGTGCACGACCAGCGCGTCCACGACCGACGCGTCCGCGACCAGCGGTGCGGCGTCGTGCACGACCAGCGCTTCCACGGTCGACGCGTCCGCGACCAGCGGTGCGGCGCCGTCCGCTGCTGGGGCGTCCGCGGCTGGTGGTGTGGCGCCTGCCCGTGCGGTGTGCGCCAGCAGGCGGGTCAGGGCGCTCGTCCGGAGCCGCGGGTCGTCGATCAGGCGGCCGAGGGTCTCCGCGGATCGCAGGTCGCCGGCGGCGAGGACCGCGTCGACGAGCTCCAGCATGAGTTCGGCCCGTCCGATCGGCCCGTCGATCGTCCCGGCGGCGGCCGCCGCCTCGGCGGCGAGGCCGCCGGGGCCGCCGGGCGCCGGAGCGCCCCACTGCAGCAGGCCGGCCAGCGTGCGGGACCGGACGGCCGGGTCGGTGATGGACCGGGCCAGCGACAGCGCCTCGGTGAAGAGCCGCTCCGACCGCCGGCTCCGACCGGCCGCGCGGACCGCGGCGGCCAGCCGGGCCAGCGCCACCGACCGGCCGCTCCGGTCGCGGACGGTGTGCGCCGCGGTCTCCGCCTCCGTCATGAGTCGCTCGACCTGTTCGGCGTCGCCCGCGGCGCCGAAGGCCCGCAGCAGCTGGCTCATCGCCAGCGCCCGGTGGTCCGCGTCGACGATCGACCGGGCCAGCGACATCGCGAGCGGCAGGTCGCCGTCGTCGAGGACGGCGCCGACCAGGCCCAGCATGCTCCGCGCCCACCGATCCTGGTCGATGGCGCTGCGGGCGAAGCGCGCCGCGCGGCGGTGGTCGCCGATGCGGACCGCCGTCTCGACCAGGTCGGCGAGCGACAGTTCGTGCCGCTTGGCGTCGACGATGCTCCACGCGACCGTCTGGGCGAACCGCTCGTCGACGGTCCCGGCGAGCGCGACCGCCAGCTGGCGAAGGGCCATGTTCTGCGCCACCGGATCGGCCATGCCCTGGGCGAGCGCGTCGCCCCGCGCGGCCTCCCCCAGGACGACCCACAGCGCCGGCAGGCCGGCCGGGATGTTGGCGTTCCGGGCGGTGAGCTCGTCCAGGCGCAGCGCGAGGCGGACCATGGCGCGCAGGTCCGGCTCGTGCTGGCCGATGATCAGGTCCTGGGCGGCCCGGACCTCGGCCATGCCCGCACCGTCGCCGCCGGTGACGGCGAGCAGCCGGTCGTGCCGGTCGTGGTCCACGGCGAGCGTGATCAGCCGCCCCGGATCGGGCAGCGACCGCAGCATGCGCGGGTAGCCGTGCAGCAGGTACTGCGGCGTGCCCGCCGGCCAGCGCTTCGCCCGGTAGCCGTCCGCCCAGACGTGGATCCGCTCCCGGTGCCGGCCGATCGCGGCGCCGAGCCCGCCCACCGCCTGCTCGCGCAGCTCGTCGTGGGTGAACAGCAGCACCGGCTCCGGCGCGGACGCGTGCACCGGCCGGACGGCGACCGACCGGCCGAAGACCCCGCCGATGAGCCGCTCCAGGCGGAACCGGTCGAGCCCGGTCAGCTCCTCCAGCTCGGCCACCGTCAACCCGTCCGCGCACGCCGTCAGCAGGCCGATGACGTCCACGTGCGTCGAGTCGCCGAGCAGCAGCGCCCGCAGCTCCTGCCGCGCGTGGACGGCGATGAAGCTGGCGTGCGGGGACTCCGTCAGCCAGCGGACCCGGCAGTGCCGCAGCGGATGGTCGCCGGGCACGTCGTCCGGCAGCGGCGGGTCGGGCCGGCTCGACACCACGATCCGCAGGTTCGCGACGGCGTGCCGCGGCAGCAGCGACGCCACGCTCGCCAGCCCCGACCCGGTCTCCGCGCCCTTGTCCTCGTCGAGGCCGTCGACGACCAGGACCAGCTGGCGGCCGGCCAGCTCCGCGTGCCGGGCCGCGGTGCGTAACAGCATGAGCCACCGCGACACCTGCGCCGCGGGCGCCGACGCGTCCAGCCGCAGCTCCAGCAGGCCCGTCAGCTGCTCCACCAGCGCCCCGGCGAACGCGTTGCTGTCCGACTGGGTCGCGAGGCGGGCCGTGACGAAGAACGCGAGGACGTCGACGCCGGGTGGCGGATGGCGCATGAACGTCGCCAGCAGCGCCGACTTGCCGGCCCAGGGCTTCGCCTGGATCCAGAGGTACGGCTCGTCGCCGGCACAGAACGCGGCGAGCTCAGCCAGCTCCTCCTCGCGGTCCCTGAGCCCACCGGCGGGCACCAGGTCGTCGACGTGCGCCGCGTAGTCCGGCCGCCACCACGGCTGTACCGGACCGGACACGCCCGCCTCGTCCGGCTCACCGGCGCCGTCCCGATCGCCGGTCCCGGTCTCGCCGGCACCGTCCGGCTCGCCCGCGGCGGTCACGGCGGCGGCGCCGGCCGCGGCTCCATGGCGGGCGACCTGCGCGGCCGCGTCGGCGTAGACCCTGGCCCTGGCCTGGTCGTCGGCGGAGCCGCCGAGCGCCTGGGCCAGCGCCGCCGCCAGGTCGCCGCTGGGCGTCTTCCGCCCGCGGAAGATCTCGCTGAGGTACCCGATGGACGCTTTACCGTCGGCGCGGGCCGAGGTGAGCCGGTCCGCGATCTGCCGCAGGGTCGGCTCACCGGCGTGGAGTCTCAGCCTGGCCAGCAGGTCGACGAGGGCACCACGGCCGGCGCTCACCGGATCGGCCCGCCCGTCCACGCACCCAGATTATCGATCCTCGATGCCGGCACCGCGCCGACGCCCCGTGCGGAATGTCGTGTCGCCCGCCCCCGGTCACCGCCGGGGAGGCGTTCTGTTCGCGGGATCGCGGCGCAAGGCAGAATCGACCGGGTGCTGAGCGCGACAACGATCATGGACGAGGACGACGAGCGGATCGGTGACTACCGGGCGCTGACCGACGTCGAGCTGCGCACCCGGTGGGAGCCGCCCAACGGGCTGTTCATCGCCGAGGGCGAGCTGGTGCTGCGCCGGGCGCTGCGGGCCGGCTACCGGCTGCGGTCCGTGCTGATCGACAGCAAGCGCGTCGGCCAGCTCCACGACCTCCCGCTCGGCGACGTCCCCGTGTACGCCGGCGACCAGGCGACGCTCGAAGCGATCACCGGGTTCCACGTACACCGGGGGGTGCTGGCGAGCTTCCACCGCAAACCGGACCTTGCTGCGGCCGACATCCTCGCGAGCGCGCGGCGGGTCGCGGTCCTGGAGGACGTCAACAACCACACGAACGTCGGGGCGATCTTCAGGGGCGCGGCGGCGCTCGGGATGGACGCGGTGCTGCTGTCGCCGTCGTGCGCGGATCCGCTGTACCGGCGGAGCGTGCGGGTCAGCATGGGCGAGGTGTTCGCGATCCCGTACGCCAGGATCGAGCCGTGGCCGGACGGGCTCCACGCGGTCCGGGAGGCGGGGCTGACGCTGCTGGCGATGACGCCGGCCGCCGACGCGGTGCCGATCCAGACGCTGAGCGCGGCGCAGCGGGAGCGGACGGCGCTGCTGCTCGGCGCGGAGGGCCCCGGGCTGTCGGCCAAGGCCCTCGACGCCAGCGACGTACGGGTCGTGATCCCCATGCGGAACGGGGTCGACTCGCTCAACGTGGCGGCCGCGGCGGCGGTCGCCTTCTGGGAGCTCTGCCGCTAACGCTCGAGCTCGTGGGACGGCTGCTGGAACTCGGCGGTGAGCTCGGCGGCGGTCACCTGCGTGCCCGACACCTGGGCGGCGGCCGCGGCGGCCTCGGCGTTGGCGGCGGCGGCCGCGTCCTCGGCGGAGCGGCGGGCCTCGATGACGTCCTCGGACTCCTCCTCCTCGGCGACGTTGCGCTTGACCAGGTCGGTGCGGGCGGCGTCGGACAGCTGCGCCATGCCGCCCAGCGCGCCGCCGATGCCCTCCAGGGCCTTCGTCAGCTCGACCGGCAGGATCCACAGCTTGTTGGACTGGCCGGCGGCGATCTGCGGCAGCGACTGGAGGTACTGGTACGCCATGACCTTCGAGTCCGGGTTGGCCACGTGGATCGAGTCGACCACCGTCCGGATCGCCTTCGCCTGACCCTCCGCGGTGAGGATGCGGGACTGGCGCTCACCCTCGGCGCGCAGGACCGCGGCCTGCTTCTCGCCCTCGGCGGTGAGGATCTGGGACTGCTTGAGACCCTCGGCGTGCAGGATCGCGGCGCGGCGGTCACGCTCGGCGCGCATCTGCTTCTCCATCGAGTCGCGGATGCTCGGCGGCGGCTCGATCGCCTTCAGCTCCACGCGGGTGACCTTGATGCCCCAGCGGCCGGTGGTCTCGTCGAGGACACCGGACAGGTGGCGGTTGATCTCGTCGCGGCTGGTGAGCGCCTTCTCCAGGTCGAGGGAGCCGATCACGTTGCGCAGGGTCGTCACGGTGAGCTGCTCTATGCCCTGCAGGTAGCTGAAGATCTCGTACGTGGCGCGGACCGAGTCGACGACCTTGAAGTACAGGACGGTGTCGATCGACACGACCAGGTTGTCGGAGGTGATGACAGGCTGCGGCGGGAAGCTGACGACCACCTCGCGCTTGTCGACCTTGTTGCGCACCGAGTCGATGAACGGCACCAGGATGTTGAGACCGGGCGTCAGCGTGCGGCTGTACTTGCCGAGCCGCTCCACCACGTACTCGACCTGCTGCGGCACGACCTTGACCATCTTGGTGACCGTGACGATCGCCAGGAGGGCGGCGGCGATGACGACGACCGCCAGGAACACACTCGGATCCACGTGACTCAGTCCTTCCACACCATCGCGGTAGCACCCTTGATCTCGATCACCCGGACCCGGTCCCCGATCGCGAACGTCTGCGTCGCGTCGTAGGGCCGGGCCCGCCACAACTCACCGTCGATCTTGATCTGGCCGCTGTCGTGGTCGACCGCCTCGATGACGAGCGCCGTCGAACCCTCCAGGGCCTCGACGCCCATCTGCGTGTCGCGCACGTCGCGGCGCATGTATCGCTTGAGCGTCGGCCGCACCGCCAGGAACGACAGGGCCGACCCGGCCGCGAACACCGCTGCCTGCACCGGCACCCCGGCGCCGAGGGCGGCGGCGCCCGCCGCGGCGAACGCGCCGATCGCGAACATCAGCAGAATGAACGTGGTCGTGAAGATCTCCGCCGCGAGGAGCGCGGCGCCGACGACGATCCAGACGATCAGCCACAGGTCCACGCTTCGATCGTGTCACGCCGATGCACGTGGCGCTCGCGTCTGATCACTCGTCTTGCCGAATCCTTGTCGATACGCGGTGCGGGCCGGCCCGGTGCACAGTTGGGGAATCAGTCGCCGCTTCGTCTTTGGAGGCCTGCCGTGCCGTTGCTGCCCGAGACCGTCTCGTGCGTCGACGACCTCGTCGCCCGCGCCCACGCCGGTGGCCGGGTGCCCGTCCTCGTCGCGGGCGTCGTCCGCGACGGCGCCCTGCGGCACGTCGCCGCGGCAGGGCTCGACCAGCCCCCCGCCGGGCTGCAGTTCCGGATCGGGTCGATCACGAAGACGATGACGGCGGCGCTGGTCATGGCCCTGCGCGACGAGGGGAAGCTGGCCCTCGACGACCTGCTCTACCGCCACCTTCCCGGCACGCCCGTCGGCACCGTCACCCTGCGGCAGCTGCTCGGCCACGCGGGCGGCGTGCAGCGCGAGCCGGACGGCGACTGGTGGGAGCGCGCCGCCGGGGTGGACGTCGACACGTTCCTGTCCACGCTCACCGCCGACAAGGTCGCCTACCCGCCGCTGCGCGGGTACCACTACTCGAACCTCGCCTACGGGCTGCTCGGCGCGATGGTCGCCCGCCTCGGCGGCGAGGACTGGCAGTCGATGCTCGCGAAGCGGTTCCTCGGGCCGCTCCAGCTCGACCGTACGACCTACGCCGAGGCCGAACCGTTCGCCCGCGGCTACGTCGTGCACCCGTGGCTGGACGAGCTGCGCGAGGAGCCGCGGCACGACGCGGCCGCGATGGCACCCGCCGGCCAGCTGTGGTCGACGGTGGAGGACCTCGGGCGCTGGGCGGCGTTCCTGGCCGAGCCCGACCCGGCGGTGCTCGCGCCGTCGACCGTCGACGAGATGTGCGCGCCGGTCGTGCTCAGCGACCTCGACGGCTGGACCGCGGGGCACGGCCTCGGCCTGCAGCTATGGCGGCGCGGGGAACGGGTGTTCGTCGGCCACACCGGCTCGATGCCCGGCTACCTGGCGGTGCTGGCCGTACACCGGCCGTCACGCACCGGAGTCGTCGCGTTCGCCAACGCGTACACCATGCGCTATCGCGACTCGGGCGGCCTCAGCGGCTTCGTGCTGGACCTTCTCGGCGCGGTGCTGGACCGTGAGCCCGTGCGGGTGGCGTCGTGGCGGCCGCGCGAGGAGCCGCCGGCGGAGATCCTGCCGCTGACCGGCCGGTGGTGGTGGATGGGGCGCGAGCACGAGGTCGGCTGGGCCGGCGGCGAGCTGGTCGTGACGCCGCTGACCGCTGGGGGCACGCCGTGGCGCTTCGTGCCGGACGGGCCCGCGCCGGACGTGTGGCGCGGGCTCTCCGGGGACTGCGACGGGGAGCTGCTGCGGGTGGTGCGTGACGGGGACGGCACGGTGGTCGCGCTCGACGTCGCGACGTTCCTCTTCAGCCGGGATCCGTGGCCTGTGCTCTAGGCGTCTTCGTCTTCGCTTCCAGGCGTCCTCGTCGTCGCCTTTAGGCGGTCCTCGTCGTCGCCTTTAGGCGTCCTCGTCGTCGTCCAGGTCCTCGTCGTCGTCCAGGTCCTCGTCGGGTTCGGTCACGAAGTCGATGAGGCGCTCCATGGCGTTGATCAGCGGGGTCTCGACATCCTTGTAGCTGGACACCGACGCGAGGATGCGGCGCCACATGTCGGCCGGCTCGCTCACGCCGAGCTGTTCGCAGACGCCTTCCTTCCAGTTCTGCCCCGGCGGGACGACCGGCCACTGGCGGATGCCGACGGCCTGGGGTTTGACCGCCTGCCACACGTCGATGTACGGATGGCCGGTGACGAGGACGTAAGGCGACCGGATATTTCCGACAATTCGGCTTTCTTTGGAGTTTGGTACGAGATGGTCGACCAGGACGCCGAGCCTGGCGACGGGCCCGGGGTGGAACTCGGCGACGGCCGCGGCCAGCTCGTCGATGCCGTCCAGGGGCTCGACGACGACGCCCTCGACACGCAGGTCGTGCCCCCAGATCCGCTCGACGAGCGCCGCGTCGTGGATGCCCTCGACCCAGATCCGGCTCCGCCTCGCCACGCGCGCCGTGAGCCCGGCCACCGCGATCGACCCCGAGCTGGTGATGGTGCTTTTCTGCCGCTGTACCGCCAGCTTCGGCTTGACCAGCGTCACCGGCTCGCCGTCCAGCAGGAACGCGGCCGGCTCCAACGGGAAGTTGCGCCGCTTGCCGTGCCGGTCCTCCAGCACCACCGCGCCGAACTGGTAGCCGACCACGGCACCGCAGAACCCCGAGTCCACATCCTCCACGACGAGGTCCAGCTCGGCGTCCACCGTCGGGACCGTGCGCCGGCGCCGCCAGTCGTTGTTCGCCAGGACGTCCATGGACGGCAAGCGTATCGGCTGACGCCCCCAGCGCCTGCGAGACATACCGGCACGTCAGCACGTACCCTTGCTCCCATGTCCCCCGCAGCACGCGCGGCGACCCTGCAGGCGCGCCGCTCGGCGCGTTTCGTGGCATGGGTCCGGGCGTGGCGCGCCGGCCTCGTGCCGTGCGACGACGCCGCCGCCGAGATCTCCGGCGACGAGGAGCACATGGTCTCCGACGTCCCCGGCACGTGGACCGACGTATCCCTCGTGGATGCGATCACCGCGCTGTCCAAGCTCCACCCGGACGAGGTCCGCCTGGTGCTCCCCGCACCCGGCGACCCCCGCGGCCTGCCGGGCCCCGGCCCCTTCAGCAGCGCCGCACTCCTCGCCGGCGAGGGCGTCATCGCGGGCGGCCTCGGCTTCGTGCCAGAGGTCCGCCTGCACACCTCGGGCTCGGGGGACGAGTTCGAGACCGTCCGCTGGCAGGTTTTCGTCTTACCCGCGGCCGTCCCGGCCCCGCTGGACAGCCCCACGACCGCCGAGGCCGAGGCCGAGCTGTCCGCCGAGCTGGCGACCGCCACCCGCACCCTCGCGAAGCTCGACATCGCCCAGTGGCGCCCCGAGCTCGCCGGCGCGATCGAGGCCCTCCGCAAACCCGACGGCGCCACCGACCTGCCACCCGGCTACGACCCACGCGCCCGCCGCCTGTACGCCCGCGCGGCCATCCTGGACCGCGTGCTCGCCCTCGCCGAACACGCCGCCCCCGGCGGCGCCATCAACGGCTACGAGGTCCAACAACGCGACGCCGCCCTCCGCCCCCTCACCACCGCCTGCCGCCGCGCCCTGGTAGCCGCCTGCAACGCCCCCCTGATCTGAGGCTGTGCTGCAATTCCCCCCACCGCTGCCGCGGCGGGGCCCGGCGGGGATTCTCACCCGCACCCCAATGCGCCGCTTCGCGGCGCACAGCCCGCGCTTGCGCGCGTGGCTGGGATCGCGCGTGCGCGCCGCATCCGGTGGTCGCCCCCTGCCCGACATCCGACGGCCACCATCCGGCCCGTCATGATCCGGTAAACCTTGAGCCCCCGCCACCGGACACTGCCGCGGATGACCCGCCTCGGGAGCGCCCAGCACACCCCGGCTCCCCGAGCACGCGGCCGACACACCCTCCGCGTCATGATCCGGTAGACCTTGGGTAGCCAGGGCTACACGAAGTCTTCCCGATCACCCGAAACCCCGCGCCGAACCGCACCGGCGACGCACCCAGAAATCCCCGCCCACGACCACCGCCCCGCCCGGAACCAGCGACGCGTCCGGAACCAGCGCCCCGTCCAGGACAGGCATCCCATCCCGGACCAGCAGCGCGCCCGGACCAGCCCCGGACCAGCAGCGCGCCCGGACCAGCAACGCACCCACGGCAGGCCCACTCACGACCCAAGCAAGCCCAGAACAGGCCCCACCCACGACCGCAAACCCAGAACGGACCACCCGCGACCAGCAGTGCGCCCAGGGCCCAACGCGCCAGAATCAGCGACGCGTCCGGAACATGCCCCGCCCGCGCCAGCGGTGCACCCGAGTCGCGCCGGCGCCGCGACGGCCGGTTCCCGCCCGCGAGCCTGACCGCCTCAGCTTCCCGCCCGCGAGCCTTACCACCTCGGCACGGCGCGCCAGTGGCTGCTCCCCCCGCTCCGTCGCGATCCGGAGACCCTGAGCACTCAGAAAGTGCCCGGAGTCCTCAGTCTCAGCAAGGACGTCACCGACGAGCCCCGTGATCATGGGCCACAGGTCCGTAGGTCACGGCAACCCGCCAGCCCAGGCCCGATGCGTCGCGCGGCACGTCGCGCGCGAGGCGTCGGGTCGGGCGGCGGGCCGGGTTGCCGGGCGCCGAGTTGCCGAGGCGTGGCAGCGGTCACGGGGGGCTTCCGGTGGCGCGCCGGCCGTTTCACTAGCACCGTACCAAGGCTTACCTAATCGATCTTCAGAGTCGCGACCGCGCCGTTGCAGTGCGTAGTTCTCGCGGCAGAGAGCTGCGTCAGACCTCGTCGATCAGGTGAGCTACGGAGGGGATGATGCGGGACGGGCGGTACGGGTAGCGTTCCACGTCCGAGACTGTCGAGATGCCGCTCAGGACCAGGATCGTCTCCAGGCCTGCCTCGAGGCCGCACAGGACGTCGGTGTCCATGCGGTCGCCGATCATGGCGGTGGTCTCGGAGTGGGCGTCGATGCTGTTGAGGGCCGAGCGCATCATCATCGGGTTGGGTTTGCCGATGAAGTATGGCTCGATGCCCGTCGCCTTCGAGATGAGGGCGGCCACCGCACCGCAGGCGGGGAGGGCGCCCTCGTTGGAGGGGCCGGTGGCGTCGGGGTTGGTGCAGATGAAGCGGGCGCCGTCGTTGATGAGGCGGATCGCCTGCGTTATGGCCTCGAAGCTGTACGTGCGGGTCTCCCCCAGCACGACGTAGTCGGGCTCGGTGTCGGTGAGGATGTAGCCGACCTCGTGCATCGCGGTGGTGAGGCCGGCCTCGCCGATGACGTAGGCGGTGCCGCCGGGGCGCTGCGTGTCGAGGAACTGGGCGGTGGCCAGGGCCGAGGTCCAGATCGCCGACTCGGGCACGTCGAAGCCGATGCGCCGCAGGCGGGCCTGGAGGTCGCGGGCGGTGTAGATGGAGTTGTTGGTCAGGATCAGGAACGGCTTGCCGGACGAGCGCAGCCGGTTGACGAACTCCGGTGCGCCGGGCACGGGCTCGCCCTCGTGCACGAGGACCCCGTCCATGTCGGTGAGCCAGGACTCGATGGGCTTGCGTTCTCTCACGCGTACATGCTCCCTCAGAAACGTTTCGTGCCTATACGCGTTTCGGTGACACGCAGCAGTCGGCCGGGCAGAAATCCCAGGTGGGGACGGTTCCGAGCGCGTGACGAACGTTACTGTGAGCAAGCACGCGCTCGTCGACGAGCTGTCGGATCATCGTCACGAAGCGGGGGTCGACGCCGGGGGTGGCGGCGCGCGCGAAGGCGAGACCGAGCCGGGCGGCGGTGGCCCGCGCCTCGTTGTCGAGGTCCCAGATCACCTCGAGGTGGTCGGAGATGAAGCCGATCGGGCTGACCACGACCTCCCGTACACCTGCCGCCGCCAGCGACTCGAGGTGGTCGTTGACGTCGGGCTCCAGCCATGGCACCTGCGGCGGGCCGGAGCGGCTCTGCCAGACCAGGTCCCAGGGCAGCTCGGGGGCGGCCGCGGCGGCGACCAGGGCCGCCGTTTCCAGCAGTTGCGCCTGGTACCGGCCGACGCCGCCAGGCCCGGACGCGGCGTTCATCGAGGTCGGGATGGAGTGCGCGGTGAAGACGAGTCGCGCGGCGAGCCGCGACGGCAGCTCGTCCAGCGCCGCCCGGACGGCCGCGGCGTGCGACTCGATGTAGAGCGGGTGGTCGTGGAAGTGCCGGATCTTGTCGATCGCCGGGGCGTCCTCGCCCACCGTGGATCGGGCTGCCGCGATGTCGTCCAGGTACTGGCGGCACGAGGAGTTGGAGCCGAACGGGCTGGTGACGAACGCGAGCGCGTGCCGGATCCCGTCGTCGCGCATCTGCGTGACCGTGTCGGGCAGGAACGGGTGCCAGTTGCGGTTGCCCCAGTAGATCGGCAGGTCGAGCTCGGATCGCAACGCGTCGATCAGCGCGCGGTTCTGCGCGTTGATGGGCGACACGCCGCCGAAGTGCCGGTAGTGCTCCGCGACCGCCGCGAGGCGCGACGCGGGGATGCCGCGCCCCCGGGTCACGTTCTCCAGAAAGGGCAGGACGTCGTCCTGCCCTTCCGGACCGCCGAACGAGACGAGCAGGAACGCGTCATAAGCCACGCCCCATTGTTACCAGAGGGTCAGGACGAGCCGACCGCGTGGTACCCGCCGTCGACGTGCACGATCTCGCCGGTCGTGGCGGGGAACCAGTCCGACAGCAGCGCGCAGCAGGCCTTCGCCGCCGCGACCTGGTCGTTGAGGTCCCACCCGAGCGGCGCGGTCTTTGCCCACGAGTCCTCGAACACCGCGAAGCCGGGGATGGATTTCGCCGCCATGGTACGGAGCGGGCCGGCCGCGACCAGGTTGACCCGGATCCCGCGCGGGCCGAGATCCCGGGCCAGGTAACGGTTCGCGGACTCGAGGCCGGCCTTGGCGACGCCCATCCAGTCGTACACGGGCCACGCCTTCGTGGCGTCGAAGTCCAGGCCGACGATCGAGCCGCCGGTCTCCATCAGCGGCAGGCAGGCCACCGCGAGGGACTTGTAGGAGAACGTCGACACGTGCAGCGCGGTCGCGACGTCCTCCCACGGCGCGTCCAGGAACCCGCCGCCGAGGCAGCTGGCCGGGGCGAAGCCGATCGAGTGCAGCACACCGTCGAGCCCGTCGACGTGCTCCCGGACCTTGTCGGCCAGGCCGGCGAGGTGCTCGGGGTTGGTCACGTCGAGCTCGATGACCGGCGCCTCCCGCGGCAGCCGCTTCGCGATCCGCTCGACGAGCGACAGCCGGCCGAACCCGGTCAGCACGACGGTCGCGCCCTGCTCCTGGGCGAGCTTGGCGACGGAGAAGGCGATCGACTGGTCGGTGATGATCCCGGTGATCAGCAGCCGCTTGCCTTCGAGCAGTCCGCTCATGGTTCTCCTCTGTGTCCGGAAAAGTCAGTGACCCATGCCGAGGCCGCCGTCGACGGGGATGACGGCGCCGGTGATGTAGCCGGCGGCGTCGCTCGCGAGCCAGGTCACCGCGCCGGCGACCTCCTCGGGCTTCGCCATCCGGCCGAGCGGGATGGCCTTCTTGTACTCGGCCTGCGTCGCCTCGGGCAGCACGGAGGTCATGTCCGTCTCGATGAACCCGGGCGCCACCACGTTGGCGGTGATGTTGCGGCTGCCGAGCTCGCGGGTGATCGACCGGGCCATGCCGACCAGGCCGGCCTTGCTGGCGGCGTAGTTGACCTGGCCGGGTCCGCCGTACAGGCCGACGACGGAGGAGATGAAGATGATCCGGCCCCACTTCGCCCGCAGCATCTTGCTGGTGGCCCGCTTGGCGCAGCGGAACGAGCCGGTGAGGTTCGTGTCGAGCACGCGGGTGAACTGGTCCTCGCTCATCCGCAGCAGCAGCGTGTCGTCGGTGATGCCGGCGTTGGCGACGAGCACCTCGACGGGGCCGAGCTCGGCCTCCACCGTCGTGAACGCGGCGTCGACTGCGGCGCTGTCGGTGATGTCACACTGCACGCCGAACAGCCCGTCGGGGGCGCCGGAGCCCCGGTGGGTCACCGCGACCTTGTCACCCTGCGCCGCGAACGCCTGCGCGATTGCCAGCCCGATCCCACGGTTACCGCCGGTGACCAGCACGGTCCTCGCCACGTTGCCGCCTTTCTGCTTCTGTGATGCTCCGTGATGCGCTGCGATCAGCTGTACGGAGATTAGGTGTTACTGACGGGTACCCGGCAACTCGCCGGTCGGCTGATGTGAGCCATGAGGCGTGGCGGTACCATGGCGGCGTCTGCTCGTGCTTTTCGCTGACCGCCCGGTGCGGCTGCTGCTCCCTGGAGGTGATCGCTGTGCGAAGTAGCGATCCTTCCAGTCGTGACCGGGTGTAGTCCTTTCCCCTGTCACGGCTCCGCGTGTCTGTTCTCCGTTCCTGTTGAGACACACCGTTGGGAGCACGTCATGAGCCGCTTCATCGCGCCCATTGGATTCTTCCTGGCCGCAGTCTGGGTTGCCGCCCTTTTCTACCTTGTCGGCGCACACTAACCCGCGAGTTGCTTCGCAATAGCTCGCCGCCCCACCGCTGCGCGGCGGGTCCCGCCGGGGGATTCTCACCCCGGACCCCCAATGCGCCGCTGCGCGGCGCATCCCGGTGGCTGGCCGGCGGGTGACACGCAGGCCTTCCCGGATATGTCCGCTGGCGCGAACATATCCGAAATTTCGGTTATGTCGGGGAGCGGAGCGAGTCGACATAACCGGGGATGAGGCGCACTGGCCGGATGCGCCGTGATCGGATCGCGGATCCGGTCGTCATGGCAGCCGGATCCGCTACTTGATCATCACGACCAGCGGGCACCGAAGCGGTTACGGGAGGCGGCTGCCCCACAGGAGGCTCAGGCCGCCGGCGAGCAGGGCGAGCAGGAAGCCGCCGCCGAGGTACCACTGGGTGATCTCGCGGGGCTTGGTCTTGAAGCCGATCGAGCTGCCCATGTCGGTGTACACCCGCTTGAGCTCGTCCTTGCTGGCGGCCTCGTAGAAGTAGCCCTTGGTGGTCTCGGCGACCTTCTGCAGCGACGCCCGGTCGACCGGGACCCGCTGCGGGGTGTTGCCGATGCGGACCACGCCCTCGTCGGTGCCGAACGCGATGGTGGAGACGGGCACGTTGGCGGCGGAGGCGGCGGCCGAGGCGTCCTCGAGGGAGCGCCCGGCGGTGCGGAAGCCGTCGGAGAGCAGGACGATGCGGGCCGGTGGCGGGCCTGAGGCGCCGTCGGCGGGGACGGTGCGGATGGCGTCGAGGCTGGTGAAGACGGCCTCGCCGGTGGCGGTCGACTCCTGCAGGGTGAGGCCGTCGATCGCCTGGAGCACCGAGCCGCGTTCCTTCGTCGGGGAGACCAGGACGCTCGCGGTCTTCGCGAACGAGACCAGGCCGACGTTGAACGACGCCGGGAGCTGCTTGACGAAGTCGGTGGCGGCGGACTTGGCCGCCTCGATGCGGGTCGGCTGCACGTCGGTCGCCTGCATCGACAGGGAGACGTCGATGGCGAGCATGATGGTGGCCCGCTCGAGGGGTTCCTTGGTGTCGACCGACGGCCGGGCCATGCCGAAGCTGAGCACGAGCAGGCTCAGCAGGAACGCGGCGGCGCTGACGTGCCGGCGCACGCCGATGCCCTTGGGCACCAGGCTGCTGAGCAGGTCGACGTTGGTGAACTTCACGGCGAAGGCCCGCCGGTGCAGCTGGCGCCAGATGTACACGCCGATGACGGCGAAGACGGGCAGCAGCGACAGCAGCCACCACGGTGACAGCAAACGAATCATCGGGTCGTCCCCCTCGTCCGGGCGTGCCGCTGTGCCGCGACGAACCGGACGATGTCGAGCAGCCAGTCGGAGTCGGTGCGCAGTCTCAGATGCGCGGCGTTGGCGCCGCGCAGTGCCGAGGCTATCTCGGCGCGCTGGGCGGCCGCCGCGTGTGCGTAGCGGTGGCGCAGTTTCGGGTCGGCGGTCTGCACCTCGTGGGTGCGGCCGGTCTCGGGGTCGACGAGCGCGATCACGCCCACGTTGGGCAGCTCCAGCTCGCGCGGGTCGACGATCTCCACGGCGAGCAGGTCGTGGCGGACGCCGACCTTGCGCAGCGGGCGGGACCACTGGCTGACCGGCGTCATGAAGTCGGAGATGACGACCGCCATGCCGCGCCGCCGGGGCGGCCGGTTGAGCATGTCGATGAGCGCGCCGAGGTCGGCGCGGCCCGTCTGCGCCCGCGTCATGGCGATCGCCCGGAGCAGGCCCTGCGCGTCCTTGCGACCCGGGCGGGCGGGCATCCGGTGCATGTCGCCGGCGGTACCGACGACGGCGCCGATGCGGTTGCCGCCGCGGACCGTCAGGTGGGAGACCGCGGCGGCCGCGGCGATGGCGAGGTCGCGCTTGAGGTAGCGCGCGGTGCCGAAGTCGAGGCTCGCGGACAGGTCGACGGCGAGCCAGGTCTCCAGCTCCCGGTCGGCGACGGTCTGCCGGACGTGCGGCAGGGTCGTGCGGGCCGTGACGGGCCAGTCCATGCGCCGCACGTCGTCGCCCGGCCGGTACTCCCGCGACTCGCCGGCCTCCGTGCCCGGGCCGGGCAGCAGGCCCAGGTAGTCACCCTGGAGAAGGCCGTCGAGCTTGCGGGTGACGAGCAGTTGCATGCGGTTGAGCACAACCTCGGCGCGGGCGTCGTCGGTCGGCATGGATCACCGGCCTTTCAACGGCCGGGCCAGGTGGTGATGGTGGTGGGTACGGGGCTGCCGGGACCTCCAGGGCCCGCAGGGCCTCCGGGACCGCCGGGTCCGCCGTGGCCTCCGGGCCCGCCCGGGCCGGCCTGCTGGCGCGGCGCGACGGTCGGCGGCGGCACGGCGGCGAGGACCCGCTTGACGATGTCGTCGGCGGGGATGTCGTCGGCGAGCGCGTCGTAGGACAGCACGAGCCGGTGGCGCAGGATGTCGGGCGCGATGTCCTGCACGTCCTGCGGCAGCGCGTAGTCACGGCCGCGCAGCAGCGCGAGGGCCCGGGACGCGCGGACGATGCCGAGCGAGGCGCGGGGGCTCGCACCGTACTGGATGAGCTGCGCGATGTCGGCGAGCCCGTGCTCCGCCGGGGAGCGGGTCGCCACGACCAGCCGCACGGCGTAGTCGACGAGCGCGTTGTGCACGAACACGTCGTCGGCCTTGTCCTGCAGCGCCATGAGCTCGGTCGGGGAGAGCACGGCGACGGGCTCCGGGGTCTTCACGCTGACCCGGTAGACGATCTCGCGCTCTTCGCTGTCGGTGGGGTACCCCACCTGGATCTTCATCAGGAAGCGGTCGCGCTGCGCCTCGGGCAGCGGGTAGACGCCTTCCTGCTCGATCGGGTTCTGCGTGGCCATGACGAGGAACGGCCGCGGCACCTCGTACGTCTCGCCGCCGACCGACACCTGCTGCTCGGCCATGACCTCCAGCAGCGCGGACTGCACCTTCGCGGGCGCGCGGTTGATCTCGTCGGCGAGCAGGAAGTTGACGAACACCGGGCCGAGCTCGACGTCGAACTTCTCGCTGGACTGCCGGTAGATGCGCGTGCCGACGATGTCGGCCGGCACGAGGTCGGGCGTGAACTGGATGCGGGAGAACGTGCCGCCCACGACCCGCGCGAGGGTCTCCACGGCCAGGGTCTTCGCGACGCCGGGGACGCCTTCGAGCAGCACGTGACCGCGGGCGAGGAGCGAGACGAACATCCGCTCGATCATCCGGTCCTGGCCGACGATGACCCGTTTGACCTCGAACAGGGCGCGTTCCAGCACGGTCGCGTCCTGCGCGGGCGTCGAGACCTGCCCACCTGGCGGCGAGACGGGGTTGCTCGGCTGGGTCACCGGTCCTCCACTGCTTGCTGGCGTACAGACGACTCCAAGCCTCGCACGCCGCACCAACCGAACGCGATCCGACGTCACTGGGAAGCTTCTGGGAGTCCTACCCGCGACCGATTTTTACGTATTAATCGTAAAAGTGACCAGTGATTGAGCGGGATTTTCGGATCGGACACCTCGGGTGACTGGACATCACCCGTACCCGGGTGGGTACGATTCACCCCGTCGCCGGGCGGCTTCCCCCGTGGCCGCCCGGCGCTCATCCTCTTCTCCACCGCTGGCAGACTGGCCGCGTGGAACCCCTCATCTGCTCCGCCAAAGGCTGTCGCGCCGAGGCGACGTGGCAGCTGCGCTGGAACAACCCGAAGTTGCACACGCCGGAGCGCCGCAAGATCTGGCTGGCGTGTGACACCCACCGCACGACGCTGAGTGACTTCCTGACCGCACGCGGTTTCCTCCGCGACGTCATCCCCGTGGCAGCGGATACGCTCGACACGTGACGGGACTGGAGCGCAGCGGAGTGGCCCGTCACCATGGGCTCAGCACCTGGTCGCGTCGGCACCGTAGCGCAGCGGAGGTGACGACGTGACCGCGCCGCCCGTTGAAGTTACCTGGCGATCAATCTCTCCTCGCTATTTCTGGCTGCGCCTCGCCGTCCTGAGCGCCTGGACCCTGGCCTTCGCGGTGGCGGGCGCGGTCGCGGCGCTGCTCGTCAGCCCCTGGTTCTTCCTGTTGTCGTTCGCGGCGTTGGTACTGGGTGGGCTCCGGGCGGTGTTCGTGCGCCGGTCGGTGCGCGCCTGGGGTTACGCGGAACGGGCCGAGGACCTGCTCGTCAGGCACGGGCTGCTCGTGCGGCGGCTGTCGATCGTCCCGTACGCGAGGATGCAGTTCGTCGACGTCACCGCCGGCCCCCTGGAGCGCGCCGCCGGCCTGGCCACCGTCACCCTGCACACCGCCGCCGCGGCCAGCGACGCGACCGTCCCGGGCCTGGAGGCCGCGGAGGCGACCCGGCTGCGGGACCGGCTCGCCGCGCTCGGCGAGATCCGCGAAGAGGGCCTGTGAGACAGCGCCTCCACCCGCTGACGCCGCTGCTGAAGGGGGCGAAGCTGGTGGCGTTCGCCGCCGCCGCCGTCTCCTGGCGCGGCCTGTCCGACCTGGGTCTGGTGCACTGGCTGGCCGCGATGGGCGCGATCCTCGTCGCGGCGGTCGTCGTCTCCGCCGTCGTCTGGCTCGTCACCGGCTACGAGATCGTGGGCCGGGAGCTGCGGGTGCACGAGGGGCTGATCTCCCGCCGTACCAGGACGATCCCCCTGGAGCGGGTGCAGGCGATCGACGTCGTCCGGCCCCTGCTGGCCCGCGTCTTCGGCCTGGCCGAGCTGCGCCTGGAGGTGATCGGCGCCAGCAAGACCGAGGCGCCCCTGGCCTACCTGACCGTCGCCGGCGCCGCCGGCCTGCGCGCGCGCCTCATCGGCCTGTCCACCGGCGTACCCCACACCCACGCCGCCACCACCGACACCGGCGCCGGCGAGGCCCGCGTCTTCGCCGTCGCCAACCGCCGGCTCCTGCTCGCGCAGCTGCTCACCCCGCAGGCCCTGGCCGTCCCCGCCGGCCTGGCGTTCGTCGCCTGGCAGGCGACCCTCGACCCGACCTGGACCCTGATCGGCGCGGCGAGCACGATCACCGCGTTCCTCGGCGTCTTCCAGGTCCCCGTCCGCCGCGTCCTCGACGAGTGGGACTTCACCATCGGCACCGACGCCGCGGCGCTCCGCCTGCGCCAGGGCCTGCTCAACAAGCGCAGCCAGACCGTCCCGCCGCACCGCGTCCAGGGGCTGAAGGTCACCTGGCCGCTCCTGTGGCGCCGCGCCGGCTGGGCCCGCGCCCGACTCGACGTCGCCGGCTACGCGGGCCACGGCGAGGCGCAGCTGCGCACCGGCACCCTCGTCCCGGTCGCGTCCACCGCCGACACGCTCACGGTCGTCACCACCGTGCTCACCGCCGCCGTCCACGCCCGCCCCGCCAAGGCCGCACCCATGCCGCCGCTGGCCGGCGCCGGCCACTGGCCACCCGTCGACGCGGCCGCGGTCGCCGTCACCGGCCCACCCCGCCGCGCCCGCTGGCTCGCGCCCCTGGCGTGGTCCCGGATCGGCATCGGCATCACCGACACGGTCGTCGTCGTCCGGGAGGGCGTCCTGACCCGCGAGCTGGTGGTGGTCCCGCTGGCCCGGGTGCAGAGCGTCAGGGTGATCCAGGGCCCGCTGCAACGCGCCCTGGACCTCGCGACGGTCCACGTCGACACCGCGGGCGGCCTGCACGCCGTCGGCCGCCACCGGTCCGCCGCCGACGCGTACGCCCTCGCCGACCTCCTCGCGGCCACCTCCCGCACCGCCCGCCGCGCCGCCGTCGCCGTCTCGCTCCAGAAGCCGCCCGTCCCACCACAGGACCAGGTCGCCGCCCCACCGCCGGACCCGCACACCGCACCGCCCGCCCCGATCACCGCTCCACCGAATCCAGTCGCCGCTCCGCCGCCGGACCCGTTTGCCACACCGCCTCAAGGCTCGGCCGCCGCACTGCCCGGTCCTGTGGCCGCTCCACCGAACCTGGTCACCGCTCCGCCGCCGGACCCGCACGCCGCACCGCCGGACCCGCACGCCGCACCGCCGGACCCGCACGCCGCACCGCCGGACCCGATTGCCGCGCCGCCTCAGGGCCCGATTGCCGCGCCGCCCGGTCCGTTAGCCGATCCGCCGGACCCGATCGCCGCGCCGCCGGGCCCGGTAGCCGCGCCCCATCCGCCGGTGTAACGGCGACGGCCCCGCCGCGGGCGCAGCAGCAGTCCACCGTGCCGACCAGTGGACAAACCAGGCGGGGCAGCACCTCGCCAACCGGTCACGGACGAGCACGTGCGAGCCCGACCGCCGCACCGCACCGCCGGACCCGGCGACCGCTCCCCCACCGCCCGTGCAGCCGCGGCCCGCCGCAGGAACGGCAGCCAACCGCCGCGCAGGCCAGCGGGCGACCAGACGGGGCAGCACCTCGCCAACCGGTCACGGACGAGCAACGTGCGAGCCCGACCGCCGCCGAACCCAACCGCCCGACCCGATCGCCGCACCGTCAGACCCGGCGACCGCTCCCCCCACCGCCTGCGCAGCCGCGGCCCCCCGCAGGAACGGCAGCCAACCGCCACGCAGGCCAGCGGGCGACCAGACGGGGCAGCACCTCGCCAACCGGTCACGGACGAGCACGCGCGAGGCCGACCGCCGCATCACTGCCGAACCCAACCGCCCGACCCGATCGCCGCACCGTCAGACCCGGCGACCGCTCCCCCACCGCCCGCGCAGCCGCGGCCCACCGCAGGAACGGCAGCCAACCGCCGCGCGACCAGGCGGGCCAGCACCTCGCCGACCGGTCACGGACGAGCACGCGCGAGGCCGACCGCCGCATCACTGCCGAACCCAACCGCCCGACCCGATCGCCGCACCGCCGGACCCGGCGACCGCTCCCCCACCGCCTGCGCAGCCGCGGCCCACCGCAGGAACGGCAGCCAACCGCCGCGCAGACCAGCGGGCGACCAGACGGGGCAGCACCTCGCCGACCGGTCACGGACGAGCAACGTGCGAGCCCGACCGCCGCACCGACGCCGAACCCAAACCGCCCGGCCCGATCGCCGCACCGCCCGGCTCGATTGCCGCACCGTCCGATCCGATCGCCGCACCGCTCGGCTCGATGGCCGCACCGCCGGAATCGATCGCCGCGCCGTCCGACCCGGCGACCGCTCCCCACCGTCTGCGCAGCCACGGCCCGCCGCAGGGACGGCAGCCAACCGCCGCGCGGGCCAGCGGGCGACCAGGCGGGCAGCACCTCGGCGAACGCATCACGGACGGGCGGCGGCCAAGCAGGGCAGCATCTCGCCGGCCGGACCGCGAAGCAGTCGGACGGCGGCCAGGCGGGGCGGCGCCTCGCCGGCTGGAGCGCGGAGAAAGTCAGCCGGCGACCAGGCTGGGTAGGAACTCGCCGATCGGGTCGCGGACGAGCATGTGGGCGATGGGGTCGTACGGGGTCTCGGCCGCGTTGATGATGACGATCATGGCGCCGGACTTGAGGGCGACGTCGACGAGGCCGGCGGCTGGGTGGACGGTCAGTGACGTGCCGATGGCCAGGAGTACGTCGCAGCCCATGGCGGCCTCGGCGGCGGCCTCGAGGGTCGGCAGGTGCATCGACTGGCCGAACGAGATGGTCGCCGACTTCAGCAGGCCACCGCAGGTGAGGCAGGCGGGGTCTGGGTCGCCGGCGGTGACGCGGGCCAGGGTTTCGGGCATCGGGCGGCGTTCGGCGCAGGTGAGGCACTCGGTCTGCGAGAGCGTGCCGTGCAGCTCGATGACGTTCGAGGCGCCGGCGCGCTGGTGCAGGCCGTCGATGTTCTGCGTGACGACGGCGGTGAGCTTCCCCGCGCGTTCCAGGGCGGCGAGGGCGTGGTGGGCGGCGTTGGGCTCGGCGGTCCACGCGGGGTTGTGCAGCCGCTCCTGCCACGCCCGGCGGCGCACCTGCGGGTCTGCCACGTAGTGGTCGATCGAGGAGAGCTTCATCGCCTCGGGGTCGCGGGTCCAGACGCCGTCGGGGCCGCGGAAGTCGGGGATGCCGGAGTCGGTGGAGATGCCGGCGCCGGTGAGGGCGACGACGGAGCCCGCATCGATCCAGGCCGCCAGGTTGCGCATCGGCCCGACTGTAGCCGCGACTCACTAGGCTGAGCACATGGGTTTCTCAGTGGACGCGGCACCCTGGGTCGGCGCGGTCGCCCGGGTCGAGCTCATCGTCAGCGACGCCGACACGGCGCAGGCGCTGGGGTCGGGTGACGTGCCGGTGCTCGGCACGCCGAAGGTGCTGGCGCTCGCGGAGGCGGCGAGCGTCGGCGCGCTGGTCAGGCGGCTGCCGCCGGGCTGGACGACGGTCGGCACGCGGGTCGAGCTGGAGCACCGCGCGGCCACCCCGATCGGCGGCAAGGTGGTCGTGGAGGCCCGCCTCGCCAAGACCGACGGCCGGAAGCTGGTGTTCGAGGTCGTCGCCCGCGATGGCAGCCAGGTCGTGGCGGAGGGCCGGGTCGAGCGCACGCTCGTCGACCGCCACAAGTTCGTGGAGAAGGCACTGGGCCAGTAGGAGAAGGCCCTGAGCCAGTAGGAGAAGGCCCTGAGCCAGTAGGAGAAGGCCCTGAGCCAGTAGGGGCCAATAGACGGGGCGCGGCGGCGCTAGGCGGGGATCGAGGTCACGTCCCGGTCGTGGTTGCGGTGCATGGCCAGCGCCGTCAGCAGGCGGGACGCCGGCTCGTCGGCGACGATGAGCGACATGTCGGCGATGTCCGCGACGGTCGTCGAGGACGGGCCGGCGGCGGAGGCGCCAGCGGGAGCGGCGGAGCGGGGGCCGCGGGTGGCACCGGCGGAAGGGCCCGTCGAACGGGCGGCGAAGACGGTGCCCTCGGGCTCGGCGGCGGCGGAAGGACCCGCGGAGCGAGGGCCGTTGAACGCGCCGGCGGAAGGACCGGCGGAGCGGGCGGCGAAGGCGGCGCCCGTGGAGCCGGCCGCCGGGGAGGACGCCGCGGGGATCGGGATGTGGGCGCGGAGCAGCACGTCCACGCCGGTGCCCGAGGCGGCGATCGGCTTGCCGTGCTTGTACGCCTCGGCGACGAAGTGGACCGCGGGGCCGTCCACGGGCAGGGCGAGCACCCCGTCGGGGACGGCGACCGCGTCGTACACCACGGAGGCCACGGTGCTCAGGGCGCGGGTGACCTCCATGGGCAGCCCGTCGTCGGTCATCACGGTGCCGTCGACCGGGCCGAGCAGGTCGACGACGACGCCCACGGCGGTGAGGTCGTCGCGCAGGCGGGCGACCCAGCGGGCGGAGACGCCGTCGCCCATGAGGACCGCGACCTTCCGGGTGGCCACCGGTGCCGGCGCTGCGGCGGCCTGGCTGAGGGACGCGGACGAGCGGCCGTGGTTGGCGACGGACCGGACCGGCTCCTCGACGCCGATCCCGGACGCGACCGCCACCGCCAGGTCGTGGTCGATGCGGTTGAGGTGCTCGACCATCCGGACCCGGATCGCCATCGAGGTGACCCGGCCGAGCTCGAAGCGGTACGCCTCGACGATGTGCGCGCGCTCCCACGGCGCCATGCTGTTCCAGAACAGGGTCGCCTGGCTGTAGTGGTCGGCGAAGGTCACGCTCCGCTTGCGTTCCTTCGGCCCGTCGACGGTCTCCGGGTACGAGACGAAACCGGCGGGCGCCTCGGCGGCGAGGGAGCTGGGCGAGTACGTGACCCGGCTGGTCGGCACCCGCTGCTGGTGGGAGCCGTCCTGCTGGTGGTTGTGCACGGGCACGTGCGGCCGGTTGACGGGCAGTTGCGCGAAGTTGGGGCCGCCGAGCCGGTTGAGCTGCGAGTCCAGGTAGGAGAACAGCCGCGCCTGGAGCAGCGGGTCGTCGGTGAAGTCGATGCCGGGCACGATGTTGCCGACGTTGAACGCGACCTGCTCGGTCTCGGCGAAGAAGTTGTCGGGGTTGCGGTTGAGCGTGAGCCGCCCGACCGGCGTGACGGGCACGATCTCCTCGGGGACGAGCTTGGTGGCGTCGAGCAGGTCGACGTCGTCCAGGGCGAACTCGGAGAACAGCTGCACGCCGAGCTCCCAGGAGGGGAAGTTCCCGGACGCGATCGCGTCCCAGAGGTCGCGGCGGTTGAAGTCGGGGTCCTGGCCGGAGATGCGCTGCGCCTCGTCGAAGACCAGCGAGTGCGTGCCGAGCGACGGCCGCCAGTGGAACTTGACGAACGTGCCGCGCCCCTGGCTGTTCACGAGGCGGAAGGTGTGCACGCCGAAGCCCTGCATCATGCGGTACGAGCGAGGCAGGGCCCGGTCGGACATCCGCCAGATCAGGTGGTGCATCGTCTCGGGCTGCAGCGACACGAAGTCCCAGAACGTGTCGTGCGCCGACGACGCCTGCGGCATCTCGTGGTGCGGCTCCGGCTTGAGCGCGTGCACCAGGTCGGGGAACTTGATGCCGTCCTGGATGAAGAAGACCGGCATGTTGCTGCCGACGAGGTCGAAGTTGCCCTGCTGGGTGTAGAACTTCGTGGCGAAGCCACGCGCGTCGCGGGGCGTGTCGGTGGAGCCGCGGGAGCCCTGCAGGGTGGAGAACCGGACGAAGACGGGGGTCTCGGCGTCGGGGTCGGTGAGGAAGTCCGCCGTCGTGTAGTCGTCCAGCGGCGTGTGCAGCTTGAACACGCCGTGCGCTCCGGCACCGCGGGCGTAGACGACCCGCTCCGGGATCCGTTCGTGGTCGAAGCGCATCAGCTTCTCCCGCAGATGGAAGTCCTCCAGCAGGCTCGGCCCGCGGGCACCGGCGCGCAGCGAGTTGTCGGTGTCGGCGACCGGGATGCCCTGGTCTGTGGTCAGCGCAGCGGTCATACCTACGGGCTACCGCGGTTCGCGCCGTTTACACGCGTTCCGCGGCATCTTCACCGGTCCGTAGGTGCGCCGCCACCTCCAGCACCGCCGCCGCCAGCTGCGCGCCGTCCACCCCGCGGCCCGGCGCGACGAGGTGCTGCACGACCACGCCGGTGAGCAGCGCCTGATAGAACGCGCCGGTGCCGGGGCTGCCGCCGAAGAGCGCGGCGAGCCCCTCCTGCGCGGCGGCGAGCGAGTGCTGCCAGCGCTCGTGCAGCTCCGGCAGGACGGCGAGCTGCGCGACCACCTCGAACTGGAGCTTCCACAGCGCCGGCTGCGCCTCGACGGAGGCGATGATCCGCGCCCAGATGGCCTCGAACCTGGCGGCCGGGTCGCCGTCGGGCCCGTCGGCGGCGCCGCTCAGGGCTTCCTCCAGGGTGGCGCCCCAGGCTTCGAGGGCCTGGTCGAGCGCGGCGTTGAGCAGCGCGTCGGTGGTGCCGAAGTGGTACCCGATCGCGGCGAGGCTGACCCCGGCCGCCGACGCGACGTCGCGCGCGGTGGTGCGTGCGTAGCCCTTGTCGAGCAGGCACGCCAGCGCGCCCTCGAGGAGCTTCTCCTTGTTGCCCATGCCCCGAAGCATAGCGTCGTCTGACACAAACGTCTTGCACATCGTTCTTGCACATTTGTGTGAGACGTGCGTACAGTTCTCGGCATGACGCTGATGCTGATCGCCCCCGCCGCCATCGCCGCCCTCGCCACCGCCCCCCTCGCCGTCCGGGCGGTCCTCAAGCACCGCCGCGCCGCCGAGGCGCGCATCACCAGCCCCGCCGGCATCGTCGAGGGCCGCTACGTCACCATCGGCGGCGTCGAGCAGTGGCTGCAGATCCGCGGCGAGGACCGGGCCAACCCGGTGCTGCTCGTCGTGCACGGCGGCCCCGGCTCGCCCTACTCGGTGTTCACCGCCGCGCTCCGCGAGTGGGAGAAGCACTTCACGGTCGTGCACTGGGACCGCCGCGGCTGCGGCCGGACCTTGCGCCGCAACGGCGCACCCGCCCCGGAGGAGCTCACCTTCGAGCGGATGGTCACCGACGGCATCGAGGTCGCCGAGCACGTCCGCGCCCACCTCGGCAAGGACAAGGTGATCCTGATGGCCGGCTCGATGGGCACGATCGTCGGCCTGCCGATGGCACGGCAGCGGCCCGACCTGTTCAGCGCCTATGTCGGCACCGACTTCTACGTGAACATGGTCGACAACGAGCGCCAGGGCCGGCTCGACACCCTGGAGCGGCTGCGCGCCGCGGGCAACAAGCGGGGCGTGGCCACCCTCGAGGCGCTCGACGCCGACCCGCGCACCTGGGACGTCAAGGCATGGGGCCGGCGCATGCAGTGGTCGATGGGCACCGACCCGTCCAACCCCAACGGTGGCCTGAAGAAGCTCTTCTCGCTGCTGCTGACGAAGCCCGACTACTCACTGCTGGACGTGGTCGCCTGGCTGAAGGGTTTCGCGGCGGTCCGGGACGCGATGTTCACCCAGTTCATGCGCTTCGACGCCCGGGCCGAGGGCACCCGGCTGGAGATCCCGTTCCACCTGTTCCAGGGCGCGCAGGACGTGGTCACCCTGACCGGTCCCGCGGTGGAGTACTTCGCCGAGGTCGACGCCCCGGCGAAGTCCCTGGTCCTGATCGACGGCGCGTCGCACTTCGCCGCCTTCACCCACCCCGCGGAGTTCCTGGCGGCGCTCCGTACGACCACCGCCGACGCCTAAGCGTCGGACATGGGTCCTACGGCCGTGACCCTGATCGCCGCGAACCCCGTGGCGTCGGACTCGGCGAGATCCACCTCGGCGGTGATGCCCCAGTCGCGGTCGCCGGCCGGGTCGTCGAAGATCTGGCGCACGAACCACCGGTCCGGCTTCTGCTCGATGACGAGCAGGGCCGGACCTCTGGCGTCCGGGCCGACGCCGAGCGAGTCGTACTCGTCGAAGTAGTCCTCGATCGCGTCCTGCCAGTCGTCGGCGGTGAACCCGTGCTCGCCGTCGAGCTCCCCCAGCTCGTCGAAGCGGCGCAGCGCGGCCAGCTCGACCCGGCGGAAGAGCGCGTTGCGGACCAGGACGCGAAACGCGCGCAGGTTGCGGGTGACGGCCGGCGGGCGGTCGTCGAGCACCAGCTTCTCGTCCTCGGCCCCCGGGTTGCGCAGCCGCTCCCACTCGTCGATGAGGCTGGAGTCGACCTGCCGGACGAGCTCGCCGAGCCACTCGATGATGTCGGTGAGCTCCTCGGTACGGGCGTCCTCGGGGACCGTCTGGCGCAGCGCCTTGAACGCGTCCGCCAGGTACCGCAGCACGAGGCCCTCGGAGCGGGACAGGCTGTAGAAGTTGACGTACTCGACGAACGTCATGGCCCGCTCGTACATGTCGCGGACCACCGACTTCGGGCTGACCTGGTAGTCGGCGACCCACGGGTGGCCCTGCTTGTACAGGTTGTACGCGTTGTCGAGCAGCTCGTCGAGGGGCTTCGGGTGGGTGACGGTGTCGAGCAGCTCCAGGCGCTGCTCGTACTCGATGCCCTCGGCCTTCATCGCGGCGACGGCCTCGCCGCGGGCCTTGAACTGCTGCGCGGACAGGATCTGCCGCGGGTCGTCGAGCGTCGACTCGATCACCGACAGCACGTCCAGCGCGTACGCGGGCGCGTCCCGGTCGAGCAGCTCGATCGCGGCGAGGGCGAACGGCGACAGCGGCTGGTTGAGGGCGAAGTCCATCTGCAGGTCGACGGTGAGCCGGACCCGCCGGCCCTCCTCGTCGGGCTCGGCGAGCTGCTCGACCACGCCGCCGGCGAGCAGCGCCCGGTAGATCGCGATCGCCCGGCGGATCAGGCGGCGCTGCGAGTGGACGTCCTCGTGGTTCTGCGTGAGCAGGTGCCGCATCGCGGCGAACGCGTCGCCGGGGCGGCTGATCACGTTGAGCAGCATCGCGTGCGACACGTGGAAGCTGGAGCGCAGCGGCTCGGGTTCGGCGTCGACGAGCCGGTCGAACGTGGGCTTGCCCCAGCCGATCGAGCCTTCCGGCGGCTTCTTGCGTACGACCTTGCGCCGCTTCTTCGGGTCGTCGCCGGCCTTCGCCAGGGCCCGCTCGTTGTCGATGACGTGGTCGGGCGCCTGCACGACGACGGTGCCGATCGTGTCGAACCCGGCGCGGCCGGCCCGGCCGGCGATCTGGTGGAACTCCCGCGCGTACAGCAGCCGGGTCTTCTGCCCGTCGTACTTGGACAGCGCGGTGAACAGCACCGTGCGGATCGGCACGTTGATGCCCACGCCCAGGGTGTCGGTGCCGCAGATGACCTTCAGCAGCCCGGCCTGGGCGAGGGTCTCGACGAGGCGGCGGTACTTGGGGAGCATCCCGGCGTGATGGACGCCGATCCCGTGCCGGACGAGCCGCGACAGGGTCTTGCCGAAGCCCGCCGTGAACCGGAACCGGCCGATCGCCTCGGCGATCATGTCCTTCTCCGCGCGGGTCGACACGTTGATGCTCATCAGCGCCTGCGCCCGCTCCAGGGCGGCGGCCTGGGTGAAGTGCACGATGTAGACCGGTGCCTGCTTCGTGCTGAGCAGCTCCTCGATCGTCTCGTGCAGCGGGTCCATCGAGTAGCTGAACATGAGCGGCACGGGCCGTTCGGCGTTCTTCACCACGGCGGTCGGCCGGCCGGTGCGCGCCGTCAGGTCGTCGACGAACCTGGTGACGTCGCCGAGCGTCGCCGACATCAGCACGAACTGCGCCTGCGGCAGCTCGATCAGCGGCACCTGCCACGCCCAGCCGCGGTCGGGCTCGGCGTAGAAGTGGAACTCGTCCATGACTACGACGCCGACGTCGGCGGTCGCGCCGTCGCGCAGCGCGATGTTGGCGAGGATCTCCGCCGTGCAGCAGATGATGGGCGCGTCGGCGTTGACGGACGCGTCGCCGGTGAGCATGCCGACGTTCTCGGCGCCGAACATCGCGACGAGGGCGAAGAACTTCTCCGACACCAGCGCCTTGATCGGCGCGGTGTAGAAGGTGGTCCGGTCGGTGGCGAGGGCGGCGAAGTGCGCCCCGGCGGCGACGAGGCTCTTGCCGGAGCCGGTGGGCGTGGACAGGATCAGGTTCGCCCCGGAGACGATCTCCATCAGGGACTCTTCCTGGTGCGGGTACAGCTCCAGGCCCTGCTCCATGGCCCACTCCGCGAACGCGTCGAAGACCGTGTCCGGGTCGCCTCCCCGGGGGACCCGGGCGGCCAGTCCGGCGCTCATGACTTCACGAAGATCAGGTCGGCGGGCGCGCGGCCGGCGTCCAGGGCGCGCTGCTCGAACTTCGTGACCGGCCGGTGGGACGGCCGCGGCGCGTAGCCGTCGTGGCGGTTGGTCAGGTTCGCGGCGTTCGTCAAGGTCTCCAGCATCCACTCCGCGTAGCCGGCGTCGTCGGTGGCGCAGTGCAGCAGCCCGCCGGTGCGCAGCTTCGCGGCCAGGAGCCCGGCGTTGGCGGGCTGGATCAGGCGGCGCTTGTGGTGCCGGGCCTTCGGCCACGGGTCGGGGAAGAACACGTGCACCGCGTCCAGGGACCCGTCGGGGATGTGCTCCCGGCACAGGTCGAGGGCGTCGACGCTGACCACGCTCAGGTTCGCCAGGCCGCGCTGCTCGATGTTGGCGAGGAGGTTCGCCACGCCCGGCGTGTGGATCTCGACCGCCAGGTAGCGCCGGCCGGGGTCCGCGGCGGCCATCTCGAGGGTCGCCTCGCCCATCCCGGACCCGATCTCCAGGACGTCGACCCGGTCCCCCGGGGTGAACCCGTACGCGGTGGTGAGGCGCTCGAGGGCGTCGAAGTGCCGACCACTGAGCCGCCCCCGGCGCGGGTGATATGTCCGGATGGGCTTGCGGACGCGCTCGATGGTCTTCACGGGGTCAACAGCCTACCTGGCTTCGTCGAGGTCGCACCGGGTGCACCGTATTGTGGACGTATGTCCTATCCACCGCCGTACTACCTCGGGCCAACCGGCGAGCTGTCGGCCACCTACCGCCCCGCGGCGACGCCGCCCGAGTTCACCTACGCGAACGGCAACACGGTGCACTACCTGGCCACCGGCGCGACGACGCACGGGCAGTTCGGCCTGTACCGGTGGGAGATGGGCCCGCAGCCGAGCGGCCCGGACCCGCACTACCACCGCTCGATCTCCGAGTCGTTCTACATCCTGTCGGGCTCGGTCCGCATCTACGACGGCAAGGAGTGGATCACCACGCGGCCCGGCGACTGGGTGCACGTGCCCGAGGGCGGCATCCACGCGTTCCGCAACGAGTCCGGCGAACCCGCCTCCATGCTGCTGCACTTCTCCCCCGGCGCGCCGCGGGAGGCCTACTTCGAGGGCCTCCCGCACCTGTCCAGCCTGACCGCGCTGGAGCGCGACGAGTTCATGCTCGCCCACGACACGTTCTGGCTGGACTAACCCGGCAGGCGGGGGCCTGCCTCGCGCTGGGCGGCGAGCCACGACTCGACGGCGTCCGGGGAGCGGGGCAGGGCCTCCGACATGACGACGGCGCCGGTCGGGGTGACCAGGACGTCGTCCTCGATGCGGACGCCGATGCCGTGCAGCTCGGCGGGGACGAGCTCGTCGTCGGGCTGGAAGTACAGGCCCGGCTCGACGGTCAGCACGTACCCCGCGTCGAGGACACCCTCGCGGTAGCGCTCCTTGCGGGCCTCGCCGCAGTCGTGCACGTCCAGGCCGAGCATGTGCCCGAACCCGTGCAGCGTCCAGCGCCGGTAGAAGATGCACGCCGGGTCCATCGCCTCGTCGACGCTGACCGGCAGGATGCCCAGGTCGGCGAGGCCCTCGGCGAGGACCCGCATGCAGGCCTGGTGCACGTCGTCGAACCTGGTGCCGGCCCGGATCACGTCGATGCCGGCCTGCTGGGAACGGAAGACCAGGTCGTAGACCTGGCGCTGCAACGGGGTGAACGTGCCGTCGACCGGGACGGTGCGGGTGACGTCGGCGGTGTACAGGTTGCGGTTCTCCACGCCCATGTCCATGAGCAGCAGGTCGCCGGGGCGGGTCCGGCCGTCGTTGCGGGTCCAGTGCAGGATCGCGGCGTGGGCGCCGTTGCCGACGATGGAGCCGTAGCCGACGGCGTTGCCGTCGTGGCGGGCGCGCAGGTTGAAGACGCCGTCGATGAGGCGCTCGCTGACCGGGCGGTCGGCGGGCAGGATGCGGGCGACGTCCTCGAAGCCGCGGGTCGTCGCGTCGATCGCGTCCTGCAGCTGCTCGATCTCCCAGGCGTCCTTCACGAGGCGGAGCTCCGCCAGCACCGTGGCCAGCTCGGCGTCACGGGCCGGGTGCGCCGACCGGACCGCCCCGTCGACCGTGGGGTCGAACCCCCGCAGCACCCGGGTGCGCCCGGGCGCGGCGTCGTCGAGCGCGGCGGCGAGCGTGTCGAGGTGCGCGGTCTGCAGCTGCAGCTCGGTCGCCTTCTCCGCGAGGGTGTGCCGGCGGCCGATCCACAGCTCGCCGTGGTTGCGGTCGCGGAAGAACTCGTCGGTGTCGCGGGGCGAGCGGGGGCGCACGTAGAGGATCGCGTCGTGCCCGCCGTGGGTGGGGTGCAGCACGAGGACCGCGTCGGGGTCGTGCTCGCCGGTCAGCCACGCGTGGTCGGTGCCGGGGCGGAACGGGTGGTACGTGTCGTTGGAGCGCACCTTGTCGACGCCGGTCGGGATGACGATCGTCTCACCGGGGAAGGCCGCGGACAGCTCGGCCCGGCGCTTGGCGTGGTCCGGCGCCTCCGGCCGGGGCGACACGTCAAGGGTCGAGTCGCGCCAGCCGGTGCGCATGAACTCGATGAACCGGTCCGGGAAATCCGGATCGTGCGACTGGCCACCCGCGTTCTCGTCCATCTCCGCCCGTCCTATCGCTGCGAATTCGTGCTCCTCCTGCGACGGTACCGCGTGCGAGACTTTCTCCTGAACGAGCGGAGGGACGGATGGCTGGGCTGCTCACCTTCGTCAGCGCCCGCGGGCGGGCGGCGGCGCACCGGGACGCGGTCGTCGACGCGCTGGAGCTGCTGCGCCACCGCGGACCTGACGACACCAACGTAGTCGTCACCGACGACGTGGTGTTCGGGGCCGACCGGCTCGCCGTGCGGGACCTCACCGGCGGGCGGCAGCCGATGTCGTTCCCGCCGATGGGCGTGACCCGCGGGCGGTACCTCATCGTCTTCGACGGCGCCGTCCACAACGCCGACGAGCTGCGCGCGGAGCTGGTCGAGGACCGGGGCGCCGACTTCGCCACCGAGTCGGAGGCCGAGGTCATCCTCGCCGCGTACCACCACTGGGGGCCGAGCGCGGTCAGCCGGCTGCGCGGCATGTTCGCGTTCGTCATCTGGGACGGTTCGGCGAGGCGCGCCTTCGGCGCGCGCGACCCGTATGGCATCCGCCCGCTGTACCAGCTGACCACCGACGACGGCGTCTACCTGGCGTCCGAACGCAAGGCCCTGCTGCCCTTCGTCGCCGAGGAGCGCCGCCGCCTGGTCGACCCGGCCAACCTGCAGCACTACCTGACGATGCAGTACGTGCCGGAGCCGTCCACCCTGCACCCCGACATCCGGCGGCTGGGCGCGGGCGAGTCGTTCGTCTACACGCCCGGCGGCCCCCTCGCGAACCGCCGCTACGGGCAGCTGGACCTGCGCCCCACCCCGACCGGCGACGAGGACGGCCTGATCCGGCGGATCACCTCGGCGCTGCGCGACAGCGTCCAGGCGCACCTGCGGGCCGACGTGCCGGTGGGCGCCTTCCTGTCCAGCGGCATCGACTCGACGGCCCTGGTGGCGCTCGCGGCCGAGGTCGATCCGGCGATCCGGACATATACGGTTGGCTACGATGTGGCGCAGTTTTCCGAGCTGGAGGTGGCGGCGCAGTCCGCCCGCGCGCTCGGGGTGCCCAACGTGCCGCTGGAGGTCGGCCCGGCGGACCTGATGCGGGCGCTGCCGCGGATCGTCTGGCACCTCGACGACCCGGTCGCCGACCCGGCGCTCGTCCCGCTGTTCCTGCTCGCGGAGCGCGCCGCCCGGGACGTCACCGTGGTCCTCGGCGGCGACGGCGCCGACGAGCTCTTCGGCGGCTACCCGATCTACCGGGAGCCGCTGTCCCTCGCCGGCGTCAGCCACCTGCCCGACACCATGCAGCGCGGCCTGCGGGCGGTGTCGCGGGTGATCCCGCAGGGCGTGAAGGGCAAGAGCTTCCTGGAGCGCGGCACCACGCCGATCGAGGAGCGCTACTACGGCAACGCGCGGGTCTTCACCGAGGAGGAGAAGGCGGCGCTGCTGCGGCACTACACGGCGGACATCAGGCACACCGACGTCACCGCGCCGGTCTTCAAGGAGGCCAGCGCCCTCGACGACGTCACCACGATGCAGTACATCGACCTGTACACGTGGCTGCGCGGCGACATCCTGGTCAAGGCCGACCGCATGACGATGGCGCACGGGCTGCAGCTGCGCACGCCCTTCCTGGACCGGGCCGTGTTCGAGGTCGCCTCGACGCTGCCGAGCGACCTGAAGGTGCCGCCGCGCTCGCGCACCCAGTCGCCGGTGACGAAGGCGGCGCTGCGCCGGGCCCTGGCCGGGGTCGTGCCGGACCCGATCGTCAACCGCGCGAAGCTCGGCTTCCCGGTGCCGATCCGGCCGTGGCTGCGCACCGAGATGCACGACTGGGCGCACGGCCTGCTCGACTCGTCGGGCGCCGGCGACCTCATCGACCTCGACGTGGTGCGCGGCCTGCTGAAGGCGCACCGCAAGAAGGAGGCCGACCACTCCCGCAAGATCTGGACGGTGCTGGTCTTCTGCATGTGGCACGCCGTGTTCGTCACGGAGACCGTCAAACCCGTGATCCCCTCGGCGGTGTCGCACTCCGTCGCCGACGGCCTGGGGTTAGATCCCTGGTGATCTTCACGCCGCACACTGTTCGCCGTGCTGGCAGGCGCTTAGCGTCGGTAGACGATGCTGCTCAAGTTCAGGCTCCAGAACTCCCGCTCGGTCCGTGACATCCAAGAGCTGACACTGCTCTCGGGCCCCGACGGCGGTTTCGGCGTGCCGTTGCGCTCCGGCTGTTCTGGTGCACCTGGCCCTTCGCGCTCGTCCGCCGCTCAGGGTTCCGCCGGCTCCCCACGTACCGCCGGATCCCCGGACAACAGCGTCGGGGCGCTGCGGGTGTCGCCGCTGTGCGGGGTGTTCGGCCCGACCGCCGCCGGCAAGTCGACCATCCTGCGCGCCCTGTCCACGATGCGGTCCCTCGCCGTGTCCGGCAGCGACGTCCACGACGCCACGCAACGCTTCGAGCCGTTCCAGCTCGACCCGGCCGCCCGCCTGCTGCCGACCCGGTTCGAGATCGAGTTCCTGCTCGACGGCGTCCGGTACGTCTACGGCTGCGCCTACAAGCGCGACGAGATCGCCGGCGAGTGGCTGCACGCCACGGACCGCGACCGGCGGCGGGTCTGGTTCGAGCGGGACCGCACCGGCATCCGCTGCCTGCCCGAGGCCCGCCTCGACCACCTCGCCGCCGCCTGCCCACCCGCCGTCACGCTGCTGTCACTCGGCGCCGACGTGGAGCATCCGTGGCTCGCCCCGATCGCCGCGTGGCTGTTCGGCATCCGGACCGTCCGCCTCGCCCCCGGCACCCGGCTCGCCGGCGGCCTGGCCCACCTCTCCGACCGGTGGAGCGAGCAGCTGACGCTCCTGGTCAGCCACGCGGACCTCGGCGTCGTCGGCGTCGAGCGCGACCTGCTCCGGCTCGTCCACGCCGGCCGCTCCGGCTCGGTCCCCCTCGGCGGCTGGGCCGAGTCCGACGGCACCATCGCCTGGCTCGACCTGCTCGCCGCCCTGCTGCCGATGCTGGAACGCGGCGGCGTGCTGCTCGTCGACGACCTGGACACCGCCGTGCATCCCGACCTCGCCGCCGAGGCGCTCCGCCTGCTCCGCGACCGCGACCTCAACCCGGCCAGGGCGCAGCTGGTCTTCACCGCACGCACCCCGTTCGGCCCCGGCAGCGACGGCCTGCCCGTCCTGGACCCGGAGCAGATCTGGTACGTCGCCAAGGACTCCGACGGCGCCACCGTCCTCAGCCGCGCCCCCTCCGCCACCCAGCTCGGCCCCGGCGACCTCGCCCGCGAACTCTGGCTGGCACGTCAGCCGAAGTGATGTACTGGCGCGATGACGGGACATGCGGTGGTCATCGGTGAAGCCCTGGTCGACCTGCTGGAGACCACCACCGGCGACGGCCAGATCGTCTACCACCCCGCCATCGGCGGCGCCCCGCTCAACGTCGCCGTCGGCATCGCCCGCCTGGGCGCCGCCAGCGAGTTCGCGGGCTCCGTCGGCGACGACCCCTGGGCCACCCGCATCGTCGACTTCCTCACCGCCACCGGCGTCGGCACCCGCGGCGTGGCCACCGTCCCCGGCGTCGCCACCACCCTCGCCGTGACCACCTTCCGCGGCATCGAACCGACCTTCCGCTTCTACGGCGACCCGCCCTCCTACGCCCTCCTGTCCCCCGCCGACCTGTCGATCGCCCTCGTCAGCGCCGCCGGGCTGCTGTACTGCGGCTCGATGTGCCTGCTCAGCCCGCCCGTCCTGGCCGCCGCCCGCGCGGCCTGGGCCACCCCCGGCCCGATCCGCGTCTTCGACCCCAACGTCCGCCCGGTCGTCGGCGTCGACCCCGACGTGGTGGCCGAGTTCGCCGCGACCGCCGACCTGGTCAAGCTCAGCTCCGCCGACGCCGCCGCCCTCTGGGGCGAGTCCCCCGAGCACGCCGCCGGCCGCCTGCTCGACCTGGGCGCCGGCGCGGTCGTGGTGACCAACGGCGCGGAGGGCGCCCTCGTCGCCCACGCCGGCGCCACCGTCCGCGTCCCAGCCCCCACCGTCACCGCCGTCGACGCCACCGGCGCGGGCGACGCCACCATGGCAGCCTTGTCCTGGGGCATCCTCACCAAGGGCCTCCCCACCACCCTTGACGGCTGGGCGGACCTCACCCGGGTCGCGGTCCACGTCGCCGCCCTGGTCTGCGAATCCCGCGGCGGCGCGGTCTCGATGCCCACCGTGGCCGCCCTGCAGGCCCGCTTCCCCACCCTGCCCCTGTAACCCACCGCGTCGGCGCTCCCGCCCGCCGCCGTTCCGCGGGCCGCTTGCCGTTCCGCGCGGCGCTCGCCGTTCCGCGGCCTGGCAGCCCGCAGTACGGCGTTCCGCGGGCTTGCCGGCCGTAGGACGGTGTCCGCACGCATGGCGATGGCCGGTCCTGTCCGTGATGACGACGCGGGGATGCCCGGCGCCACGGGTTTCGCCGTCCACGACAGCGGGCGCTGGACACGACCATCGCCGCCCTTCGACAGCTCACGCCGGGCGGCCCGCATCGCACGCTGGACACGACCGTCGCCGCCCTTCGACAGCTCACGCCGGGCGCCCCGCCTCGCACGCAGGCGGCTTCCCAAGCCCGCCACCCGCCCAACCTGCGCCCGCCACCGTCCCGCCCACGTTCCCCGCCGCCCCGATTCAGCCCGATCCGGCCCGACCCAGCCCAGCGCGACCCGCCACCGACCCGACCCGCACCCGCCCGACCCACGCCACCCATCTCCCCGACCCAGCCCAGCGCGACCCGCCACCGACCCGACCCGCACCCGCCCGACCCACGCCACCCATCGCCCCGACCCAGCCCAGCGCGACCCGCCGCCGAACCGACCCGCACCCGCCGCCGCCCGACCCACGCCACCCATCGCCCCGGCCGCGCCCACGCTCACCGCCGACCCGACCCGCACTCGCCCCCAGCCCAGCCCGCCCGCCCGCGCCACCATTCGGCTCGACCCACGCTCACCGCCAGCCCGGCCGACCCGGCCCACGCCACCATCGGCCCGGCCTGGCCCACCCGCAGCTGACGGCACCCGCCCTCGTCACCCGCCCGACCCACGGCCGCCACCCGTCCGACCCAGCCCGATCCAGCCCAATCCGCCTCGACCCGCGCCCGGCGCCGGCTACGCCCAGCCCACGCTCACCGTCAGCCCGGTCCGACACGCGGACGCCGCCGGCCCAGTCCGCACTCGCCACCCGTCCGGCCCACACCCCAATACCCCCGCCAGCCCCTTGACCCGCGAACACGGCACGATCACCAGGCGCGGCGAGCGCGACGAGCGGCGCGCGACGGGCGCGGGCGACGGGCGGCGGGCGACGGGCGCGGGCGACGGGCGGCGGGCGAGGGCGACGGGCGGCGGGCGATCGTTCAGGGAAGCGTGGTCGGAGATCTCGATGACGTGGCCGGATGCTGCCGGCGGGGGCTGCCTCACCAGCAGCAAGATCGGCGACTGGCCCGAGCGCGTCGCCGGGGCGCGGTTCGGGTTGTCGGTTCAGGGCGACGCGCGTGGCGGCGCCAGGGTTACGCGCGCGGGTGCGGGCGGCTGCGCTGGGTCGGGGTGGCGGCGGGGGTGGCTGGGGCAAGGCGGTGGTCGATGGAAACGGGTGAGTGGCGCCGGGCGTTCCGCTGTACAGCACGCTACTTCATGCCACCAAATCGTGGTTTCGCAGCGCGATGGCTGCGTTGCCCAATGTTACTCATGTCGGCCGATGCGGTTGTTCGTACACTGGCCGGTGTGACGTCGGAGCAGCTCGGCCGCTATGTGCGTGGGAGCAGGATCGCGGCTGGGGTTGTCGCGTTGGTGCTGGTGGGGCTGCGGGTCGGGTACGAGTTCGGGGTGACCGAGGCGCGGACGCCGACGTGGCTGGCGGTGACGTTGCTGCTGGCGCCGGTCGTGCTGCTCAGCGGGGCGTTCGTGGGGTTCGGGATCGTGCTGCGGCCGGTGATGCAGCCGCCGCCCGCGGCGTTGCGGGTGCGCGGGGACGCGTTCGTCGTGCCGGGGTCCCCGGTCTGGTCGGGGCGGGCGACGATGGCGTGGGCGCTGCTCGGCACGTTGTTCCTGGAGAGCGACCCGAGCGCACCGGTCGAGTTGCGGGTCACGTTGAACGCGGTCGCCGTGCTGCTCATCGGGCTGGCCGCGGTGCCGTTGCTGCGGGGGCCGCGGATCGTCTTCAGCCCCGACGGCCTCACGATCCGCGCGGGTGGCAGCCGGCGGGTCCGCTGGGACGACCTCGTACAGGTGCCGCAGCGACCACTGCCGCTCACCGTGCGCAGCCCGAAGCTGGCGCTCAGCATCCGGCGGCCGGGGCGGCATGAGCCTGGCTGGTTGCTGGTGCCGCTGGAGCTGCTGGCGGTCGAGCCGGTGTTCCTCGGATCGGTGGTCGAGCACTACGTGGAGCATCCGGACCGGCGGGCGGCGATCGGGACCGAGGCGGAGTACGCGAGGCTGACCGGCGTCACTTGAGCCGCCTGGTCGTTGGGTAAGAGGATCTGGTTAGGAGCCATCCCAGCACTAGGAGAGTGCGCATGACCGACCGACCCCGCCCCCCGTCGCCGTACGACTTCCTGCCCGCGGTGCCGGCGTTCGCGTTGACCAGTGAGGACCTGACCGAGGGCGGCACGCTGCCCGACGCGCAGGTCTACGAGCGCGGCAACACCTCGCCCCACCTGAGCTGGTCGGGGTTCCCGGCCGGGACGAAGAGCTTCGCGTTGACCTGCTACGACCCGGACGCGCCGACGGGCGGCGGGTTCTGGCACTGGATCGTGTACAACCTGCCGGCGGACGCGACCGAGCTGCCGACGGGTGCCGGCACGGGTGACAAGGACGGCCTGCCGGACGAGGCGATCCACGCCCGCAACGACTACGGCACCCGGGACTTCGGCGGTGCGGCACCGCCGCCGAAGGACGCGCCGCACCGGTACTTCTTCGCGGTGCACGCCCTGGACGTGGACGCCCTGGAGATCGGCGCCGACGCGGCGGCGAACGTCGTCGGGTTCAACGTGGTCGCGCACACGATCGCCCGGGCCGTGCTGGTGGCCGAGTTCGGGTTCTGACGCAAGGTGGCACCGCCCGCGCGCCGGCAAAGCACGCGGGCGGTACACAAGAACGCCCTCGCCACGTGGCAAGCGACGGCAAGGGTCCTGCAAGACCGATCCCACACAGTGGTCGGGTGGATCCCCTACTCCTTGTCCGGCGCGTGCCGGCACACCGCCTCGCCGTGACTCGGCGCATCACCGCCCACTGGGGCACGCCGGCCACGTCCGGGGTGCAGTGGTGGGAGCTGGTCGATCCGGTCTCCGACGACGAGCAGCCCGCCGCCGCGCTCGCCGCGGTCCGCCCCGACGGGGCCACGGTCAAGCTGATCCGTCTCGCCGCGCCGCCGGGGCGGCACGACCTCGCGGTGCAGGTCCTGCAGGGGCTCGTCGACGCGCTCCGCGCGGGTGAGGCGGAGCGGCTCGCCGCGGAGTTCCCCCCGAACGGCCACGACCTGCTGCGCCAGGCCGGCTTCCAGCAGGATGCCGGCGGGTGGGCCGTCGATCTCTAAAAAGAGATCGGAAAAATCCGACAAATCGGAAAGGTCTAAAAAGCGACAAGCGGCTGCAAGAACTCCAACCGGTTCCCGTGCGGGTCGAAGGTGTGGAACCGCCGGTACCCGGGCAGCTCGTCGCTCCACGTCACCTGGTGGCCGGCCGCGGACAGCCGCGCGGCGAGCGCCGGCAGGTCGGGCCAGAGCAGCCCTGGGTGAGCCTTGCGCGCCGGCGTGAACGGCGTCTCCACCCCGAGGTGCAGCTCGATGCCATGCCCGCGGAACCAGCAGCCACCCCTGTCGGCGAGCGCCGGCGGTTTCGGCACCACGGCGAGGCCGAGCAGGTCACTGTAGAAGGCGATCGACACCGCCTCGGAGCCCGCCGGGCAGGCGAGTTGGGCGTGGTGAATCATGTTTCACAGCTTGGTACACGCTTGCGGGTATAACAAGACGGACGTACGGTTTTCTTGCTGGACGACGGTTGACGACGGTTGACGACGACCGGGCGTCCCACTTGCGGAAGACTTGCCGTGAGACACCCGCCTGATGACTTGAGGGAGCAACGCCGTGGCGAGCCTCGACACGTTCGGAGCCAAGAGCCAGCTGAGCGTCGGTGACGCCAGCTACGAGATCTTCAAGGTCGACAAGGTCGAGGGCGCCGAGCGCCTGCCCTACAGCCTGAAGATCCTCCTTGAGAACCTGCTGCGCACCGAGGACGGCGCCAACATCACCGCCGAGCACATCCGTGCGCTCGGTGGCTGGGACGCCACCGCGGAGCCCAGCGTGGAGATCCAGTTCACCCCCGCCCGGGTACTGATGCAGGACTTCACCGGCGTCCCGTGCGTCGTCGACCTGGCCACCATGCGCGAGGCCGTCGTCGAGCTCGGCGGCGACCCGACCCGCGTGAACCCGCTCGCCCCCGCCGAGCTGGTCATCGACCACTCGGTCATCGCCGACCTGTTCGGCCGGCCGGACGCCTTCGAGCGCAACGTCGAGCTGGAGTACGGCCGCAACAAGGAGCGCTACCAGTTCCTGCGCTGGGGCCAGACCGCGTTCAACGAGTTCAAGGTCGTGCCCCCGGGCACCGGCATCGTGCACCAGGTCAACATCGAGTACCTGGCGCCGGTCGTCATGCCCCGCAAGGGCCAGGCCTACCCGGACACGGTCGTCGGCACCGACTCGCACACCACGATGGTCAACGGCCTGGGCGTCGTCGGCTGGGGCGTCGGCGGCATCGAGGCGGAGGCCGCGATGCTCGGCCAGCCCGTGTCGATGCTGATCCCGCGGGTCGTCGGCTTCAAGCTCAGCGGCGAGCTCCCCGAGGGCTGCACCGCCACTGACCTGGTGCTCGTCATCACCGAGAAGCTGCGCAAGCACGGCGTCGTCGGCAAGTTCGTCGAGTTCTACGGCCCCGGCGTCAGCGCCGTCCCGCTCGCCAACCGCGCCACGATCGGCAACATGAGCCCCGAGTACGGCTCGACCGTCGCGATCTTCCCGATCGACGACGAGACGATCAAGTACCTGCGCCTCACCGGCCGCGACGAGGCCCAGGTCGCGCTCGTCGAGGCGTACGCCAAGGAGCAGGGCCTCTGGCACGACCCGGCCGCCGAGCCGGACTACTCCGAGCGGCTCGAGCTGGACCTGTCCACCATCGAGCCCTCCCTCGCGGGCCCGAAGCGGCCCCAGGACCGGGTGCCGCTGAAGAGCGCCAAGCCGTTGTTCCGAGGTGTACTGGGTGACTACGTCGCCGACGGTGGCATCGAGGGCCCGGCCGACGAGGCGAGCGCCGAGTCCTTCCCGGCCAGCGACCCGCCCGCCAACCACCTGCAGACCAACGGCGACAAGCCGCACGACCTCGTCTCGGCCGCCCGCGGCGCCAACGGGCGCCAGTCGAAGCCGGTGAAGGTCGGCGACTTCGAGCTCGACCACGGCGCCGTCGTCATCGCCGCGATCACCTCCTGCACCAACACGTCCAACCCGCAGGTCATGATCGGCGCCGGCCTCCTGGCCCGCAACGCCGTCGAGCGGGGCCTCACCGTCAAGCCGTGGGTGAAGACCACCCTGGCGCCCGGCTCGAAGGTCGTCACCGACTACTACGAGCGGGCGGGGCTCACCGCGTACCTCGACAAGCTCGGCTTCAACCTCGTCGGGTACGGCTGCACGACCTGCATCGGCAACTCCGGCCCGCTGCCCGAGGCGGTGAGCGCCGCCGTCAACGAGCACGACCTCAGCGTCGTGTCGGTGCTGTCCGGCAACCGTAACTTCGAGGGCCGCATCAACCCCGACGTGAAGATGAACTACCTCGCGTCTCCGCCGCTCGTCGTCGCGTACGCCCTCGCCGGCACCATGGACCTGGACCTCACCAGCGAGCCGCTCGGCACCGGCTCCGACGGCCAGCCCGTGTACCTCCGCGACATCTGGCCCACGCCGAAGGAGGTCGAGGACACCATCGCCGCGGCGATCGGCAGCGACCTGTACAACTCCCGCTACGCCGACGTGTTCGCCGGCGACGAGCAGTGGCAGTCGCTGCCCACGCCGACCGGCTCCACGTTCGAGTGGGACGCCGAGTCGACGTACGTGCGGAAGCCCCCGTACTTCGAGGGCATGGCCACCTCGCCGGCCCCGGTCTCCGACATCAGCGGCGCCCGGGTCCTGGCGAAGCTCGGCGACTCGGTCACCACCGACCACATCTCCCCCGCCGGCTCGATCAAGGCCGACTCCCCCGCGGGCAAGTACCTCGCCGCGCACGGCGTGGACCGCAAGGACTTCAACTCGTACGGCTCCCGGCGCGGCAACCACGAGGTGATGATCCGCGGCACGTTCGCGAACATCCGCCTGCGCAACCAGCTCGCCCCCGGCACCGAGGGCGGCGTCACCGTCAACCACCTCACCGGTGAGCAGACGACCATCTACGACGCCTCCGTCGCGTACGCCGAGTCCGGCACCCCGCTGGTCATCCTGGCCGGCAAGGAGTACGGCTCGGGCTCGTCCCGCGACTGGGCCGCGAAGGGCACCGCCCTGCTGGGCGTCCGCACCGTCATCGCCGAGAGCTACGAGCGCATCCACCGCTCCAACCTCATCGGCATGGGCGTCCTGCCGCTGCAGTACCCGCAGGGCCAGAACGCCGAGTCCCTGGGCCTCACCGGCACCGAGACCTTCACGGTCACCGGCGTCGAACAGCTCAACGACGGCACCACCCCCCGCACCGTCAAGGTCACCACCGACACCGGCACCGAGTTCGACGCCGTCGTCCGCATCGACACCCCCGGCGAGGCGGACTACTACCGCCACGGCGGCATCCTCCAGTACGTCCTCCGCAAGATGATCGAGGCGTAACCAGAGGCTCCAACGCGACGGGCCGGCCACCACCACGGTGACCGGCCCGCCCTCTTGCCGTCGCTGCGATCGCACCGGCATCGCCTCGATCGTCAGTACACGTGGCGGCAGTTCGCGTCCCGCCCGTTGAACCACAGCATCCGATACGACGTATCGATCCCGAACACGCCGTCGACGGCGGCGCCTTCGAGTTTCTGGATTCGGCGCAGCGCGTCCTCCGTGATCGGCCCGAAGTCCCCGTCGGATTTGACCTCCTGAGGGAATCCGATCGACCTGAGCCACGCGCCGTAGCAGACGCGGATCGCCTCCTGCAGGATGATGACTCCGTCGGTCCGGTGACCGCGCTGCATCCAGCACCGGTAGTCACCCGTCGAGGAGGAGGGCCGGTAGATCGAGGTCCGGACGTAGCTCGTGCACACCGGCACCGCCGCAGCCGCCGGCTCCGCGAGCAGCACCACGCTCCCGGCGGCCCCGATGACCAGCGCCGCGGCCAGCGACGCGACTCGTTGACGAACGTTGATATTCACATTCAGCATTGTCGTTGCCCGGACCGGTCGCTACCGCCCGCGCAGACAAACCGGCCGATTCCGGCTGTCGCCACGCTTCGGCCGAGGACAGGCCCGGTGCCCGAGTGCCCGCGAAGTCACGGGTGCCGCCGGTGTCCGCCGTGCCCGCTCCCGGCTGCCCCGCGAGCGGACACGGACTGCGAACGCCTCGGGGTCAGCTGGGGATGGTGTAGCGCTGGACGACGCGGGTGTCGGGGTTGAGGGCGACGACCGTGTTGTCCGTCATCGAGACCTCCTGGAGGATGTCGTCCTTGGCGAGGTCGGCGGTGCCGACGATCTTGTTGTCGGCGACGTTGACGATCGCGACCTGGACGGCGGAGGCCGCGTTGCGGAAGCTGACGATGGCGACCCGGCCGGCGGCGCAGGCGGCGACGTCATGGGCGTCGAGGCTCTGGCCGAGGTAGAACTGGTTGTTGCCGTTGGCCGGGTCGATGACCGCGCCCTCGCCGATCTCGCCGGACGAGCCGAAGCCGCCGATCAGCTTGCCGCCGACCACGGCCCACTCGCCGTCGCTGGTGATGAGGCTCTTGCCGTCGGCGGGCGGGGTCTTGGTCCACTTGGCCGTGCCGTCGGCGGTGCCGATGGCGACGATGGCGTCCTTCGACGACGACAGCTCGGCCTGCACGCAGACGAGCTTCTCGCCGCAGGGGCGGACGTCGCCGATCTTGGTGCCGGCGGTGGCTTTGTACCGCCACTTCTCCTTCATGTCGGCCAGGCCATAGGCGACGAGCTGGTTGCCGTCGCTCTCAGGTTTGACCATCGCCAGGTCGTTGTAGACGGTCCACAGCTCGTCACCCATGGAGATGGCGCCGGTCGCCTTGACCTTGCCCGAGTTGAGATCGATCGTGCTCGCCTTGTCGCCGTCCTGGAGCTGCACGGCCACCGTGGTGTCGGCCGTGAGCGACTGCTGATACGGCACAGGATCGCTGAACGACACCGAGTAGGTCGGGACGATCACGTCGGCCGGCGACCCGGCGGCGGCCCAGCGCTGCGCGGGGCGCACCGCACGGGCGCCGTGCATGTAGTACTCCTTGGCACCGGCGTGCGACCAGCGGGTCTTGCCGTCAAGCAGGTTGATGCGCTCGATCGCGGTGGCGTTGAAGCCGCGGAACTCGGTGATCGCGTCGGTGCCGATGTACAGCGCGTCGATGCGGTCGATGTAGGGACCGATCCACTTCTGGGTGCCGCTCGCGATGTCGACGACGGCGCGGCTGCTCTTCTTCTCCGCCTGCTTGACGTCCTCCTCGCCGTCGACGATGAGGAGGCCACCCACGACGGTGAGGTGCACCTTCTTCGGCTCCATCCCGAGCTGGACCCGGAACTTCTGGCCGCCGATGGCCTCATAGCCGACGACGTCGGTCGAGCCGACGCTGACCGCCGCCGTGAAGATCATGCCGTTGCCGGCCACCGCGGCGACGGCGCCCTCGCTCGGCAGGGTGATCGGCGTCCCCGACCTGAGCCCCTGGATCTTCGGGTCCTTGACGGTGCCGTTGTCGTTGGCGGTGGTGTTGTCCGGCAGGCCGTCCTTGACGGACTCGAACTGGTCGCCGATCCAGGTGAAGACCTTGGAGCCGCCCCAGAGGCAGCCGCCGATGAGGGACAGGACGATGACGAGGGCGATCCAGGGGGCGGCGCTGCGGCGGGGGCGGACGATGACCGGTGGGGGTGGGGTGAACGCGGGCTGGCCGCCCGGCGGGAACGGCGTGGCGCCGAAGCCACCCTGACCGGGCGGGCCACCCGGAGCACCGAAGCCGGGACCGCCTGGGCCGCCCGGAGTGCTGAAACCGGGACCGCCCTGGCCCGGCGGGCCGCCTGGGGTGCCGAAACCGGGACCGCCCTGGCCGGGTGGGCCGCCGGGAGTGCTGAAACCGCCGGGGGCGCCGATGCCGGCGGGGACGTCGGGGCGGGCCAGGCCGGGAGCGCCCGCGGGGACGCCGGGAGCGGGCCGGACGCCGGGCGGAGCGGTCGCGCCGAACGCCGCCGGGCCGCCGAAACCGGGCCCGCTGGGACGGCCGCCCTGGTTGGGGACGAAGGCGGCCGGGGACGACGGGGAGGCGGCGTTGAAGGTCTGCGACAAGTTCGCCGGGGAGCCGTAGGCGCCCGGAGAGGTCGGGGACGACGAGCCGCCGATCCCCGCGATCGGGACCGAGAGCGGGTGGGAGGCGGTGCCGCTCGGGGAGACCGGGGTGCCGGAGACCGGGCGGGGGGCCGGGGACTGGCCGCCGTCGAAGAGCTGCTGGGGTGAGGTGGCCACGGCGAGCATGCCGCCATAGGCGACGGGCAGCTCGGGCTGCTCGGGCACGACGGGGGCGACGCCGAAGCGGGCGTGCAGGCGGCTCGCGACGAGCGGGATGCGGGAGGAGCCGCCGACGAGGAAGATGCCGGCGAGCTGGCGGACGTCGACGCCGGCGCGCTCCAGGACGCGGCGGGTCTCGTCGACGGCACGGTCGATGAGGGGGCCGGCGACGCGCTCCAGCTCCTCGCGGGTGATGTGCAGGGCCTCTTCGGTGCCGGGGACGTGGATCGGGGCGGAGGCGGCGCGGGACAGCATCTCCTTCGCGGCGCGGACCTCGGTCCACAGGGCGCGGCGGTCGCGGTGCGCGGCGATGCTGTCAGGGTTGGCGAGGCGCTGCCAGATCTCGGGGTTGCGCAGGCTGATGAGCTGGCCGAGGTGGCCGACGAGAGCCGCGTCGATGTCGACGCCGCCGAGGTCGTCGAGGCCGCCGACGCCGAGGACGCGCAGGCCGCCCGCGCCACCCGCGGCGGCGGGCTCGCGGCGCACCACGGAGACGTCGAGCGTGCCGCCGCCGAAGTCGAACACGGCGAGGGACTGCAGCGGCGCGACCTGCTGGCCGAGGACGCGCAGGCAGTACGTGGCGGCGGCGATCGGCTCGTCGACGAGGACGACCGGGCCGAGGTTGGCGGCGCGGGCCGCCTCCAGCAACACGTTGCGCCGCTGGCCGCCCCAGTCGGCGGGGCAGGTGAGGACGGTGGAGCCGACCGGGTTGACCCCGGCCTGCAGGGACTCGTCGGCGACCCGCTTGAGCAGCGCGGAGAGCATCTCGACGACGGTGACCTCGGTGTCGCCGAGCAGGACCGCGCCCTCATCGACGCTGCGCTTCGGGTAGGGCTCGAAGCGGGACGGGGCCAGCTGGGAGAGCCGCTCCGCGTCGCGGCCGACGGAGAGCTTGCCGCTCTCGTCGGCGTAGATGCCGGACGCCATGACCGGCGACCCGTCGAAGAGCAGCGCGCGCGGGGCGTCGTCACCACGGCGGACGACCGCGACGGTGTGGCAGGTGCCCAGATCGATCGCGAGACGATGGGTCGGCCCCACGCCCTCACCTCCAAAGACCCCGGGATCGTACGGCAGCGGTACGACATTTCCGATCGGCGGTTTGGGGTAGACAGGAAGCCGACACAGAAACGGGAGGGTCGATGCGCGCAGTCGTGTTCGAGCAGTACGGCGACCGGGAGGTCCTGCGGGCGAAGGAAGCCCCGGACCCGCAGCCGGGGCCGGGCGAGGTCCTGGTGCTCGTGGAAGCCAGCGGGGTGAATTTCATCGACGTGTACCAGCGCAGCGGCACCTACCAGGTGCCGCTGCCGTTCGTGCTGGGCAGCGAGGGCGGCGGCACGGTGCTCAGCTTCGGCGACGGGGTGGAGGGCCTCGCCCCCGGCGACCGGGTGGCGTGGACCGGCGTCCCCGGCAGCCACGCGGAGCAGGCCGTCGTCCCGGCGGACCGGCTGGTGCCCGTGCCGGACGGGATCAGCACCGAGCAGGCGGCCGCGGCGATGCTGCAGGGCCTCACCGCGCACTACCTGACCCACGACTCCTACCCGGTGCGCGCCGGGGACACCGTCCTGGTGCACGCCGCCGCGGGTGGGGTCGGGCGCCTGCTGACGAGGATCATCACGCACCTCGGCGGCCGGGTGGTGGCGACCGCCGGCACACCCGCGAAGCGGGAGATCGCCCTCGCCGACGGTGCGGTGCGGGCCGTCCCGTACGACGAGGCCCTGCAAGCCGTCCGCGAGGTCAGCGACGGGGCGGCGGCCGTGTACGACGGCGTGGGCAAGGACACGTTCGACGCCAGTCTCGAGGCGCTCCGCCCGCGCGGCACCCTCGTCCTGTTCGGCGCGGCGAGCGGGAAGGTGCCGCCGGTCGACCCGCTGCGCCTGATGGCGGGGTCCTACATGCTGACCCGCCCCACCCTGGGGCACTTCATCGCGAAGCGGCACGAACTGCTCGAACGCGCCGAAACGCTGTTCGGCTGGATCGCGGACGGCGTCGTCGAGGTGGCCGTCACCGGGAAGTACCCGCTGGACGCCGTACAGGACGCGTACGCCGCGCTCGAGGGGCGGCACTCGACCGGGAAGCTGCTCATTATTCCGTGATCGTGATCTCAAGCGACAGGCCTGCGCGAAGCCGGGAAAAGTCCCCCGACTAGACCATTCAATGGTCAGAGGAGGGGAGCGCGATGAGCCACGTGGCAACGACCCAGCACGGCAGGCACGAGCTGCACACGCACCCGAGCCGCTGGTTCGCGCTGGCGATCATCGCGGTGGCGCAGCTGATGGTGGTGCTGGACGCCACGGTCGTCAACGTCGCGCTGCCGCAGGTCGGCGGTTCGCTCGGCACGGCACTGCTCAACACGGTCGCCATCACGGCCGCCACGTCGTACTTCACGGACCACGCGCCGGCCGGGAACCCGCAGGGCACGCAGCTGGAGGCGATGGTGCACGGCTACGTGACCGCGTTCTGGTGGGGCTCGGCCCTGCTGGTCGCCGCGGCCGTGATCGTCGCCGTCTTCATCAAGGCGGGCAAGGACGACATACCGGCAGAGGGAGCCGTCCACATGGGCTGAGCGAGGTTCGACACCTCGCGCAGACGGAAGCGGCGGACATACCCTCCCCGCCGCTTTCACCCGCGGCCCGCCCGGCCACAAGACCGGGCGGGCCGCGCTTTGAAACCAGACGCTCAGACCCGCATGCCGGCGTCGTGCAGCAGCTCCACGATCAGCGGCTCCGGGTCGACGGGGAAGCCCTTGCCCGTGAACCACTTCGCCATGTTGGCGACGTCCCGGGCCAGGAAGTCCGCCCCCTTCGGGTTGATCACCACGTCGACGATCTGCGGCAGGTCGATGATGACCAGCCGCCCGGCGTGGACGAGGGTGTTGTACGGCGACAGGTCGCCGTGGGCGACGCCGGCGCGGGCGAGGACCCGCAGCGCGTCGACCAGCTGCCACCACAGGTCCGCCAGCAGGTCCAGGTCCGGGCGGGTCTGCGCGAGCCGCGGCGCGGCCGTGCCGTCGTCGTCCCCGATGAACTGCAGCATGAGCTCCGTGCCGAGCAGCTGCACCGGGTACGGGACGCAGACACCCAGCTCCCACAGCTGCGCGAGCGCGCCGAACTCGGCGCTCGCCCACTGGCCGGCGATCGCCTCCCGGCCGAACGCCGTCCGCCCCGCCATGGCCCGGGTGACCCGGGACTCGCGGACCCGGCGGCCCTCCAGGTAACCGGAGTCGCGGTGGAAGAGGCGGTGCTCGGCGGCCCGGTACCGCTTCGCGGCGAGCAGGACCCGCCGGTCGGTGCCGGGGACGCCGCGCTCCACCAGGTGGACGTCGGCTTCCTTACCGGTCTTGAGCACGCCCCGGTCGGTGTCCTTGGCGGCGTGCTCGGTGATCACCCAGTCGGGGAACGGGGCCGGGCCGTGCTGCACGCCGGGCGCGCTCCACGAGGACCAGCCGGTCTCCTCCTCCACGACGTCCCAGGCGGTCTCGCCGGACGGGGAGGAGCGTTTTACGAAAGTCGGTTCGTCGTCGTCGAACTTGCGGCGGCGGCGGGTGGACGTGCCAAAAGAGTCGTTGTCACGCAACGCGAGGTCTCCAGAGTCAAGAGGAAAGCGGAAGTCGGCATGCGAAAACGCGCCGTGACGGCAGCCATGCGAACCAGCCCCCTCTCAACTCGAGACACGAAAACACGAAGACACGAAGACCCTGGGGTCAGATGCACCATCCCGTACCCCCGCGGAAAGCGCAACCGAATTACCGCGACGCCATGACCTCGGCGATCGCGGCGATCACCCCGTCGGCCGTGCGGGTCGGCGCGTAGCGGGGCTCCACCCAGCGGCGGCCCCGGTGCAGCCAGACGCTGCGCATCCCGACGTCCGCGGCACCGCCGATGTCGGCCTCGGGGCTGTCGCCGATGATCCAGGCGCCACCGAGCCGCATCCGCGCCCGCTCCGCCGCGATCGCGAAGATCCGCGGGTTGGGCTTGCGGACGCCGACGTCCTCGGAGATGACCCAGTCCGCGAGGTACCGGTCGAGCCCGGTCTTGCGCAGCTTCTCCTCCTGCTGCCGGGTCTCGCCGTTGGTGACGACGACGGGCACCCAGCCGGCGTCCTCGGCGATCGCGAGGGCGCAGGCGGTCAGCGGGTTGAGCCGGACCCGGGCCATCAGCTCGCCGCGGATCTCCTCGACGAGGTCGATCGCGGCCTCGCGGAGCCCGTACCGCTCCCGGATCCCCTCGGCGACGTCCCACGTCGAACTCATCCCGTCGGCGTCCACGGACAGCAGCCAGTCCAGGTCATATTCGGGCGCGCCGATGCCACGCAGGAAGTCGCCGGCCCATGCGCGGAACGCCCCGGCCCTGTCCAGCAGGGTGTCGTCCAGGGAGAGCAACAACAGGGGCACGCGGGCAGGGTACGTGACCGGAATGACATAAAACAGTGCTCACATTTTCGATGGCCGAGGATCCCCACAGACCGGGGTGAAACGCACCGTTTTCACTGGGCAGTGTGCCAAACCGTATGTACGGCTTGCATAATCGGTCCCGTGCCCAGGGTGAGCCAGGACCAGCTCGACGCACGCCGGAAGGAGATCCTCACCGGCGCGCGGACCTGTTTCGCCCGACACGGCTACGAAGGGGCGACGGTCCGGCGGCTGGAAGAGGAGATCGGCCTGTCCCGCGGCGCGATCTTCCACCACTTCCGGGACAAGGACTCGCTCTTCCTCGCCGTCGCCGAGGACGACGCCGCGACCATGGTAGCCACGGTCGCCGAGCACGGCCTCGTCCAGGTCATGCGGGACCTCCTCGCCCGGGCGGCCACCGAGGACGTCGCCGGGTGGCTCGGCAGCCAGCTGGAGGTGTCGCGGCGGCTGCGCACCGACCCGGAGTTCGCGAAGCGGTGGGCGGCCCGCTCGGAGGCGGTCGCCGAGGCGACCCGCGAGCGGTTGCAGCGCCAGCGGGAGGCCGGCGTGCTGCGCGCCGACGTCCCGATCGCGATCCTCGCGCAGTTCCTCGAGCTGGCCTACGACGGCCTGGTCCTCCACCTCGCGACCGGCCGCCCCGTGCAGGATCTCGAGGCCGTCCTCAACCTGGTCGAGGCCGCCGTCCGAAGGTCGGGATGACATCGGTCACAAGGTTTCCTCAAGTGTCCTTCCGGTGACAGGCGCTACTCGACGTCCGCACCCACACTGACCCCATGAGGACATCGATCGTCGCTGGCCCGGGTGACACCTGGGGCATCGCGGGCCCGGACTTCCTGTGGCTGTACGCCGGGCTCGCCGCACTCGCGATCATCACCGCGTTCATCTGGCGCCGCGCCGCCATGCGCGGTCCTTCGCTGCGCCGCGCCCGGGACCTGACCCCGACCCAGGCCGCGCTCCTCAACGGCGACCGGAAGCTGGCCGTCTACAGCTCCCTCGCCGCCCTGCGCGCCGCCGGCGCCATCGACACCAGCACCCGGGGCACCCTCCGGAAGACCGGCCCGCTGCCGGCCGGCGCCGGCGAGCTCGACCAGGCCGTGCACGAGACCGCGCGCCGTGGCCTCGCCGCCCGCAACGTGCAGACCGACTCCGGCGTCGTCGCCGTGCTCAAGCGCACCGAGGAGCAGCTGACCCTGGCCGGGTGGCTGCTCGACCCCGACCGCCGCCGCAACGTGCGGCGGGCGTGGCTGATCGTCCTCGCCGTCGTCGCGCTCGGCGTCGCCCGGATCGGCGCCGGCATCTTCAACGACCGCCCCATCGGCTTCCTGGTGATGCTGGTGTTCCCGGTCTTCGTCATCGCGCTGCTCTTCCGGGCCGTCCCCCGGGTCACCAGCAACGGCCGGGCGCTGCTGACCCGGATGCGGATGCGGGCCCAGCACCTGTCGCCGCGCCAGTCGCCGTCGTGGTCGACCTACGGCCCGGAGGCCGCGGCGCTCAGCATCGGGCTCTTCGGCGCCGGCGCGTTCTTCCTCGCCGACCCCGCGTTCGCCGAGTCCGCCGAGCTGCAGCGGCACGTCGCCGCCAGCGGTGGCGGCGGCTCCTTCGACAGTGGCTGGAGCGGCAGCTCCGACTCCGGCTCGTCCAGCTCCTGCGGCGGGTCGAGCTCGAGCTGCGGCGGCGGGTCGAGCTGCGGTGGCGGCGGAGGGTGCGGGGGATGACCACGGTCGGCATCGGCTGGCGGCCCGAGATCGCCGGTTACGTCGCCGGCCTCCCGGGGCTGCGGTTCACGGAGGTCGTCGCGGAGTCCGTACACCTGACGCACCCGCCGGCGATGCTCATGGACCTGGTCGACCGGGGCGTGCGGGTCGTGCCGCACGGGGTGAGGCTGTCGCTCGGCGGCGCCGAACCCGTCGACGACACCCGCGCGGCGCACCTGGCGCGCTGCGCCGAGCTGCTGCGGTCGCCGCTGGTCAGCGAGCACATCGCGTTCGTGCGGGCCGGCGGCGTCGAGGCGGGGCACCTGCTGCCGGTGCCCCGCACCCGGGAGGCGGTCGACGCGGTCGTCGCCAACGTCCGGCGCACCCAGGCGGCGCTCGGCGGCGTCACCCTCGCCCTGGAGCCGATCGCCGCGCTGTTCGACTGGCCCGACCCGGAGCTGACCGAGGCGCAGTTCCTCACCGAGATCCTCGACCGGACCGGCTGCGCGCTCCTGCTCGACGTCGCCAACGTCCACGCCAACGCCCGCAACCGCGGCACTGCCGGTGACCCGCTCGACGGGCTGCCGCTGGAGCGGATCGCGTACGTGCACGTCGCCGGCGGGGCCGAGCACGACGGCTTCTACCACGACACCCACACCGACCCGACCCCGCCGGAGGTCCTCGACCTGGTCAAGGAGCTGTGCGCGCGGACCAGCCCGCCGGCGCTGATGCTCGAACGCGACGGCCACTACCCGCCCGCCGCCGAGCTGACCCGCGAGCTCGACGCCCTCTGCGCCGCCGCCGGCCTCCCCCGGATCACGGCATGACCCTGGCCGACCGGCAGCGGGCCCTCGTCGACGCGCTCGTCGCCGGCGGTGCCGTCCCCCCTGGTTTCGATGCGGCAGGTGTACAGGCAGCGGCCGTCGCCCTCCGCAGGAAACGCGCCGGCGAGGTGGCCCGCACGTGGCCATTCCTGGCCGCGTCGTACGGCGACCGCTGGCATCGCACGTTCGCCGACTGGGCGTCCGGGCGCCCGCCGCAGGGTTCGCTGCGCGACGGCTGGGACTTCGCCCGCTCCGCCGACCCCGCCACGCTGACGCCGCTCGCCCGGGAGGAGCTCGCCGGGCGCGAGGCCGCGTTCCGCTACGACGGCGCCACCGCCCCGGTCCCCCGCGGGCGGCTCGCCGCCCGGCTGCGGCGGCTGCTGCCACGGCACGGATCCCGGACCACGTGACCGGGCGCGCTCCGAAATTCTTGTATCAGGTGCCAGGCGTGCGCCCTCTAGTCAGGTGAGACGGCGCTGACATCGGGTTCGCGGCGCCCTGCGGGACGGAGAGCCACATGCAGTTACGCTGCCGGCGGATGACGGGGGACGCCCTGGCCGACCTCGGTGACGACAACGGCGCGCCACCGTCGACGCCCTGGCTGCCGTCGGCCGCCGTCCTGCGCCGCCACGGCGCCCGCGTGCTGGAGCCCGGCGACGGCGGGTCCGCGCCGACGGTGTACCGGGCGGGCGTCCTGCTGTCGACCGCGCCGGCGAGCGAGCCGCCGGACACCCTCGAGCGCTGCAACCAGACCCTCGCCGGGTCCGGCATGCGCCTCGCCGAGAGCCACGCCGTGCCCGCCGGGCGCGGTGCCGCGGCGCACGGCCCCGACGGGCCCGCCCGGGAGCGGGCCGTGCGGCGGCGCGTGCGGGCCGTCCAGCTCGTCGCGGCGCACGGCGCCGACCCCGAGTCCGTCGACGCGTGGGCGGCGCTGAAGGCGCTGCGCGCCAGCGGCCACGGGGCGCACCTGTCGCTCGACCACCTGCTCTTCGGCGCCTCCATCGGCGGGGTGCCGATGACCGAGGGCTCCCCCATGACGGAAGGCTCTCCGATGACGGAGGGTTCGCCCATGACGGAAGGCTCTCCGATGACGGAGGGTTCGCCGATGACCGAAGGCTCCCCCATGACGGAGGGGTCCCCGATGACGGAGGGCAGCGCCTGGCGGTTCGCCGGCGGCGCCGGCCGCCGGCCGGTCGACCTCGTCCTCCCGCCGCCGCGCCGGCGCACCGTCGCGGAGCTCGGCGACCGGCGGCCCGTCGTCGCGATCCTCGACACCGGCATCTCCCCGCACGAGTGGCTCGACGTCCCCACCCCCGCCGGCTCGGCGCTGCCCGCGGACGGGTTCACCACCGTCGACACCGAGCTGCAGGCCATGATCCTCGCCGCGCAGGACCAGCTCATCGCCGCCGGTCACTCCCTGCAACGCCTCCGCGACGCCTGGGAGCGGCAGATCAGCACCGGCTCCGTCGCCGGCGAGCTCGGCAGCCACACGGGGCACGGCACGTTCATCGGCGGGCTGGTCCGGCAGGTCGCCCCCGACGCCACGGTCCTGCAGATCCGGGTCATGCACAGCGACGGCGTCGTCTACGAGAGCGACCTGCTCATCGCCCTCGACCGCCTCGCCGACGAGGTCGAAGCGGCCCAGGCGGGCACCGGTGGGCGGATGGTCGACGTCGTCTGCCTGTCGCTGGGGTACTACCTCGAGAGCGCGGCCGACGGTTCGTACACCATCCGCCTCCAGGAACACATCGACCGCCTGCTCGCGGCCGGGGTGGTCGTGGTCGCCGCCGCCGGGAACCACGCCACGTCCCGCGAGTTCTACCCCGCGGCCCTCGCGTGCGACGGGGAGCTGCCGGTGATGAGCGTCGGCGCCTTCCAGCCCAACGACGCCAAGGCCATGTTCAGCAACGACGGCCCCTGGGTCCGGTACTGGGCGCCCGGGTCGGCGCTGATCAGCACGTTCCCGAAGGTCCAGGGCAGCCGGGGCGCCGCCTTCACCACCCCCGCGGGCAACGCCGGGGGCCGGCCCACCCGCCGCGAGACCCTCGACGACGACGACTACACGCGCGGCTTCGCCTCGTGGAGCGGCAGCTCGTTCGCCGCGGGTCTCGGCGCCGCCGAGGTCGCCGCGCTCCTGCTGGAGAACGCCGCCGCCGACCCGCAGCTGCGCCTCGACCAGCTGGACGCGAAGTCCACCACGCAACGGGCGCTGCGAGCCCTCGACGGGTTCCCGGGGTAGACCATGGCCGACTTCCCGCACTCCCCGGGCGCGACCGACGACGCGCTGCTCGCCGACCTGCGCCGCATCGCCGGCCTGGTCGACCCCGTCCCCGCCGACCTGCTCTTCTCCCTCAGCGTCACCGGCCTCGACATCGAGGTCTGCCGCCTCGTCCCGGCGCTGGACGGCGCGATGGCCGGGGTCCGCGGCGACGAGGAGACCACCCGCGCCACGTTCGAGTCGGCGAGCCTCACCATCATGGTCGAATGGACCGCCGGCGTCGCCGGCACCGTTCGCCTCGACGGCTGGCTCGCCCCACCCTCCCCCTGCCGCATCGAGCTGCGCACGGTCGACGGCCCGCAGACCATGGACACCGACGAGGGCGGCCGCTTCGCCGCCCAGCGGGTCACCCGCGGCGAGGTCCAGATCCGCGTCCACCCGACGAACGACCAAGAAGCCGATGGCGCCCGGACGGTGGTGACGCCATCGTTCGTGGTGTAGCCGCAACTCCACCGCCCCCGACCGACCCGCGTGCGTCCACCTCCACGCGGGCCACACCCATGCCCATCCGCACCACCCTGCCCGCTGCCGGCAGCCCGACGCGCACCGCGCGCGCCACCACCGCACCCTCCGCCCGCAGTTCGGCAGACACCGCGCGAGCCGCCACCGCCACGCCATCCCCCGCCGACAGACCGGCGGGCGCCGCACGACCCACCACCGCCGCACGTCCCCCCGCCGAAAGTCCGGTGAGGGCCGCACGAACCACCACCGCAGCACCGGACACCACGCAACCCGCCACCGGCAGCCGGGCGGGCGCCGCGCGACCCAAAACCGCCGCACGGACCACCACACGTCCCCCCGCCGGCAGTCCGGTGAAGGCCGCACGATCCATCACCGCACCCACCGCACCTTCCCCCGCGGACAGTCCGGCGGGCGCCACGCGAGCCGCCACCACCGCGCCCGCCGCCGGCAGTTCGGCGGGTGCCACGCGGCCCAACACCACCGTCCCTTCCCCCGCGGACAGTCCGGCGGCGGTTGCGGGGGCCGGCACCGTCGCGGGAGCTGGGCCGTCCGTGGCTGCCGGTTCATCGGGCGGCGCTGCACCGGGCGCCAGTGCGGGGGCGGGTGTGACGGCGCCGGTGGGGCGGGCGATGGCGGACGGTGGGGCGGACGCGGGCGAGCGGCGGGAGGTCGCTCGGGTGGTGCGGCTGCACCGGTCGGCGGTGCGGGCCGGGGCGGCCGGGAAGCCTGCGGCGGCGGCGAAGCGGGCGACCGAGGCGCTGCGGCTGCTGGGGTGGCCGGCGGAGCCGTCCAGGCCGGCGCTGGCGGCGCGGCTGCTGCTGACGCTCGCGCACGCGGAGGCCGAACAGGGGCGCACCGAGCTCGGGCTGGAGCTGCTCGACCGGGCCGAGACGCTCGCCGACCTGGCCGACGTCGGCACCGTGCTGCAGCAGCGGGGGCTGCTCCTGCTGCGCGTCGGGGAGATCGACGCGGCGTTGAAGCTGCTGGACGCGGCCGTGCCGGTGCTGCAGGAGCACGGGGAGCCGGCGGTCCTCGCGCGGACGCTGCTCAACCGGGGCGTCGTGCACCTCACCGCGGGGCGGGTCCGGCTGGCCCGGGCCGACCTGCGCCTGTGCCGCGAGCTCGCCGGTGCGCACGGGCTCGACCTGCTCGCGGCGAAGGTCGAGCACAACCTCGGCTACTGCGCGCTCGCGGGCGGGGACGTGCCCGTGGCGTTGCAGGCGTTCGACACGGCGGCGGACTCGCTGCGGCGGCTGCGGGCGGACGGGTTCCTCGCCATCTCGATGCTCGACCGGGCGCGGGCCCTGCTCGGCGCGGGCCTCGACACCGCCGCCGCGGAGGAGCTCGACCGGTCGATCGAACTGCTCAAACGCCACCGCCTCAGCCAGGACCTCGGCGAGGCCGAGCTCGCCCGCGCCCAGGCCGCCCTCGGCAGCGGCGACCTGGCCGCCGCGGCCCTGTGGAGCGCCCGGGCCCGCGCCCGTTTCACCCGCCGCCGCAACCGCGCCTGGGCCGCCCTCGCCGCGTCGCTCCAGGTCCGCGTCGACCTCGCCAGCGCCGCCCACACCCAGGCCGCCGCCGTCCCGCCACCACCGGCCACCGCCCCTGTCCAGGCGCCACCGGCCACTGCCCCTGTTCAGGCGCCACCGGCCACTGCCCCTGTTCAGGCACCACCCGCCACTGCCCCTGTTCAGGCACCACCGGCCACCGCCCCCGTCCAGGCCGCCGGACTCGTCCAGCCACGACCTGCCGCCGCCCGCAACCAGACGCCAACGGCCTTCGGTCCCGTCCAGCCACCACCGGCCACCGGTCCCGCCAGGCCGCAGCTTGCCCCTGGCGAACCCGCGCCCGCCACCAGCCCGGACCAGCCAGCGACCACCGGTCCCACCCCGGCGCTGTTCGCCCCTGGCAAACCCTCGCCCGCCGCCAACCCGGAACAGCTGCCGGCCACCCGTCCCGCCAGGACGCAGCCTGGCCCCGGCGAACCCGTGGCCGCCCGCAACCCGGATCAGCCACCGGCCACCGGGCCCACCCGGGCGTCGGTGGCAGCGGCTGCTTTCGTCCAGCCCGCCACGATCAGCAGCGACGTCCAGCCGGAAAGCAACGGCAGTCGTGTCGGGGTGGTTTCAGGGGTACATCAGCCGAAAAACCCAAATCGTCGGAAGTTGCTGGCCGTGGCCAGGCGGGCGACACGGCTGGCGGCGACGCTGCGGGGACTCGGGCTGCGGCACGACGCCGGCAGTGCGGAGCTGCTGGCGCTGCGTGCCAGGGTGGCGGCCGGTGACACCCCGCCGGCGGAGCAGCGGGCCCCGGCGCGCCGGTCCCTCGCGGCCGACGTGCCGCTCGACGTGCGGCTGCTGCACCGGCTCACCCGGGCCGAGCTGCACCGCGCCGACGGGCGGCCGCGGGCGGCGCTCGACGAGCTGCGCAAGGGGCTCGTGACGCTGCAGGAGCACCGGCGCCGGTTCGGCAGCCTCGAGTTGCAGAGCAGCGTCGCCGCGCTGGGGGCGGACCTCGGCGCGTACGGGCTGGACATCTCCTGGTCGCTCGGCCCCCCGAGCCTCGTCTTCAACTGGTCGGAGCGGTCCCGCGCCCAGTCGTTCCGCATCCGGTCCGTCCTGCCGCCGCAGGACCCGCAGATCGCGGAGGCCCTCGCGGAGCTGCGGCAGCTGCGCCGGGCCGTGCGCCTCGGCGAGCTCGAAGGCCGGCCCGAGCCGCTGCTGCGCGCCCGCTGCGCCGACCTCGAGCAGAGCATCCGCCGGCACGGCTGGTGGGCCGGCGACACCGAGGAGAGCCACGGCGCCGCCACCCACACCGAGGTGACCGCCGAGCTCGCCCGCGCCGGCCGCTGCATGGTCAGCTACCTCGTCCGCCGCGACCGCCTGCACGCGCTCGTCCTCGCCGGCGGGGCGATCACGTCGGTGGAGCTCGGCCCGTACGCTCCCGTGGCCGAGTCCGTCCGCCGCCTCCTCAGCGACCTCGACACCGCGGCCGACCGGCGCCTCCCGGCGAAGCTCGCCGCGGTGGTGCGGGCCAGCGCAGACCGGCAGGCCGCCACCCTCGATCAGGCGTTGATCACTCCTGTACTGGCGGCGCTCGGCCCCCACGACGTGGTGGTCGTGCCGACCCGGCAGCTTGCGGTGCTGCCCTGGGGGCTCCTGCCCAGCCTGCGGGGGCGGCCCGTGGCGGTGGCGCCGTCCGCGTCGGTGTGGCTCGCCGCGCGTACCGCCGCCAACGCCGTCACAACAGGAGCGCCGCTGCTCGTCGCGGGCCCCGACCTCGTCCACGCCGACGCCGAGATCGACGCGATCGCGCGACTGTACCCGCGGGGCCGGGTCCTGCGGGGCGCCACCGCGACCGCGACCAGCGTCCTGGCCGGCATGGACGCCGCGCCCGTCGTGCACGTCGCCGCGCACGGCCACCACGACACGCAGAACGTGCTCTTCTCCCGCCTTGAGCTCGGTGACGGGCCGCTGCTGGCGTACGAGCTGCAGCGCCTCGGCACCGCCCCCGGCCAGGTCGTCCTCTCCGCCTGCGACGTCGGCCGCGCGGTCGTGCGGGCCGGCGACGAGCTGGTCGGCTTCACCGCCGCCCTCCTGCACGCCGGCACCGCCAACGTCGTCGCCAGCGTCGCGCGCATCCCCGACGAGCTGGGCCCCGCCGTCATGGACCACTACCACCGCGCCGTCGCGCTCGGCGTGTCACCGGCCCGCGCCCTGGCCGACCTGCCGGAGGCGACGCCGTTCGTCTGCTTCGGCGCGGGCTGACGGAGTTCGTGCAACCTCGGTGACGCGCTGTGGCGCCTTCACTGCAGAAGGTTCCACTGGTTTACGGGGGTACACCATGAAACTCGCGCTCTGCGTCGGCATCAACGACTACCCGGGCGTCTCCAACGACCTCTACGGCTGCCGCAACGACGCCGCCGACTGGACGGCGGCGCTGACCGCGCGCGGCTTCGACGTCCGCACCCTGCTCGACAGCGCCGCCTCGGGCCTCGCCATCCGCACCGGCATCGCCGACCTGCTCTCCCGCACCTCCGACGGCGACGCGGTCGTCATCACGTACTCCGGCCACGGCACCTGGGTCCCCGACCTCGACGGCGACGAACCCGACCAGCGCGACGAGGCGATCTGCCCGCACGACGTCGCCGCCAACGGCCCACTGCTCGACGACGAACTCTCCACGCTGTTCGCCACCGCCGCCCCCGGCGTCCGCGTCGTGCTGATCTCCGACTCCTGCCACTCGGGCACGCTCACACGACTCAGCCGCCCACTCGGCGACGGCCGCTGCCCGACCCGCTTCCTGGCCCCGTCGACGTTCCTGCCCCTCGGCACCCCTACCCACGCGGCTGCCGCTCCGCGTGCCACCCGTCCCCGCTCGGCCGCCCTGCTGCTGTCGGCGTGCCGCGACACCGAGTACTCGTACGACGCCACGTTCTCGGGCCGCCCGAACGGCGCGTTCACGTACGTGGCCCTGACCACCCTCACCGCCCTGCCACCGGACGCGACGTACCGCGACTGGCTCAGGGCAATCAGAGCCCAGCTACCGAGCCAGAACTACCCGCAGACCCCCGCCCTGCAGGCCACCCCCACCCAACACACCTGGCCCGTCCTCGCCTGACCCCCTCCCACCCCACCCGGCCGTGACCTACACCACATTCCTCGCCATTCCCTCCCACCATTTCCACCCCCTCTCGCATTGACGACCATCAACCACCCACCACCCGGCAGCGCGCTTTGCCGGACAACACGCGAATCGCCCGGACACGCCGCAACACTCCCCCCACCCACTCACATGATCCACTGAGGTCGATGACCCCCAGCCCCCTCTTCTCCACCGCCGCTACTTTCCCAGCAGCAACAATGCACCCCGCACCAGGACACCACCCCCCATCCCCCAGCGACGGCGGCGAAACAGAACACCTCAAGCCCGCCGCCGGGACGAGCCCTCACCATCGACCCACACCGCAGCCCCGGACCACGCCCCTCCGGCAACCGAAGTCCTGCGGACCCCGTGGAAGCACCTGACCTCACCACCGACGCGGCGCACCCGTTCGGCAGTCACCGACGCGCACGCTCGAGCCGCCACACCGATCAACTGGCAGCCCCCGAACACCCCGAAACACCACGACATGACGAACCAGCCCCGGCCGCCCCGGACGGTGCCCAGCCCCCAAGCCGGACACGCCCGCGCGAACATGACCGGGACATGCGGTCGAACAATCCCAGGTGGACGCAGAGCCAGACACACAGGTCGGGTTCGTGCCGGGCTCACGCGCCCACGCCGCCGAGAGTGACGACGGCACTGTCGGGGCCAGCCACTCACGCGGCAGGCAGCTCGACGGACACGGCCCGACAGACGCAGCTCCCACGAAGGCCAGGCGCCAGGAGAGCGTCGAACTCACGCGCCGACGTCGAAGGTGGCGGCGGCGAAGGCCAGCTTCACGCAACCGGCAGACACCCGGACGAACACGGCCGCGCGGACCCGCCCAGACATGCGGGTCGAGCAGTCACAGCCGGACACGGAGCCAGACACACGGCTCAACGTCACGCGCCGGATCTGCTCGGCCGGGAGACGAAGGCGAGGCAGACCGTCGGACGGACACCTGGTCGGCACGAGCACGCAGACGCGGGCCAGGTGCGTACGCCTGGCAGACGCAGCCGGACGGATCCGACTGCGCTGATACAGCCAGATTGACGCAGCTCGCCAGACAAAGCCAGACATGCGGCCCAGCTCACGCAGCCCACGGCTACCGGCACCAGGCGGGAGCCAGACCCTCAATGTGTCGGCTCACGCAGCAACGCAGACCCCGCCAGGTACGGCACCCTGCAGTCCGGCGCACTTAAGGGCGCGGTCAAGGACGTCCCGCGCCGCAGGGCTGAGGCAGGCACAGCCAGGCAGGCAAGGCACAACCAGACGTGCAGCCGGACCGCCGTGCCGGACCCACGCGGCCGGACCCACGCGGCCGCCCCATGCGCCCCGGCACACGCGGTCGTGCAGATTACGCCGGACACGCAGTTGTGGCGCACGCTGCCGGACAGGGACTCAGGCACTGGCCTGTCGCACAGCGGGCGGTTACGGCGGGCCCTGGGCGTTGTTGGCGGTGGGTGCGGCGAGTGCGGAGCGCCCGGGTTGGGTTCGGCTACGGAGTTGGGGTGGGGACGGGGCTGGAAGGGGCGGTTTGGTGGGGAGGGTCGGGTTCATCTGAGGAGTGGCTGCGTTCGGAGTGGGCGCCTGAGGAGTGGACGCCTGCATGGGGACCGTCCGCGGAAGCAATGCCCCCGGAAACAGCACCCCCGGAAACAGCACCCCCGGAAACAGCACCTGCGGAAGCAGCGTCCGCAGAGGCAGCGCCCCCGGGAACACCGCCCGCGGAAGCAACGCCCGGAAGAGCAACGCCTGCGGAAGCAGCGCCCGCAGGAGCAATGCTTCCGGAAGCAGGGGCCGCAGAAGAAGCGCTCGCAGGAGCAACGCCTGCGGAAGCAGTGCCCGCAGAGGCAGCGACCTCGGGAACAGCACCCCCGGAAGCAGCGCCCGCGGAAGCAGCGCCCGCAGGAGCAACGCCCTCGGAAGTCGAGGCCGCAGGGGCAACGCTCGCGGGGGCAACGGCCACAGAGGTAGTGCTTGCGGGAGCAGGGTCTGCGGAGGCAGCGCCAGCTAACGCGGCGGCTGCGGGAGCAAGGTCTGAAGAGAGAGCGCCAGCTAACGCGGCGGCTGCGGGCACCGAGTCTGAAGAGGGAGTGGCTGGCGAGGGGGTGCCGACAGGGGGGTCGGAAGGCGGCACGAGCAGCGGTGGGGGTGGGGAGTCGACCAGGGCGAACTGGGTCTTGTAAAGCTCCGCATACAGTCCGCCCGCTGTGACGAGGGTGTCGTGGGTGCCGTGTTCGACGATGCGGCCGTTGTCGACGACGAGGATCTGGTCGGCGGCGCGGATGGTGGAGAGGCGGTGGGCGATGACGAGGGCGGTGCGGCCGGTGAGGGCCTCGGCGAGGGCGCGCTGGACGGCGGCCTCGGACTCGGAGTCGAGGTGGGCGGTGGCTTCGTCGAGGATGACGATGGAGGGGGCGCGGAGCAGGAGGCGGGCGATGGCGATGCGTTGCTTCTCGCCGCCGGAGAAGCGGTAGCCGCGCTCGCCGACGACGGTGGCGAGGCCGTCGGGGAGGGACTCGACGAGGTCGCCGACCTGGGCGCGGCGCAGGGCGGTCCAGAGTTCGTCGTCGGTGGCGCCGGGCTTCGCGTAGCGCAGGTTCTCCGCGATGGTCTCGTGGAAGAGGTGCGAGTCCTGGGTGACGACGCCGATGGTGTCGCGCAGCGACTGCAGGGTGGCGTCGCGGACGTCGACGTCGCCGACCAGGACGGCGCCGGCGGTGACGTCGTAGACGCGCGGGACGAGCATGGCGGTGGTGGACTTGCCGGCGCCCGAGGGGCCGACGAGCGCGACCATCTGGCCCGGCTCGACGGTGAAGGACACGCCCTTGAGCACCTCGTCGGTGACGGTGCGGTCCAGCGACGCGACGTCCTCCAGCGAGGCGAGGGAGACCTCGGCGGCGCTCGGGTAGCGGAAGCGGACGTCGCGGAGCTCGACCTTCGCCGCGCCGGGCGGCAGCGGGCGGGCGTCGGGGCGCTCGGCGATGCCGGGGGCGAGGTCGAGGACCTCGAAGACCCGCTCGAACGACACGAGCGCGCTCATCACGTCGACCCGGACGTTGGACAGCGCGGTCAGCGGACCGTAGAGCCGGGTGAGCAGCAGCGCCAGGGTGACGACGGTGCCGGCGGTGATCTGGCCGCGCACGGCGAACCAGCCGCCGAGACCGTAGGTGAGCGCCTGGGCGAGGGAGGCGACGAGCAGCATGCTGACGAAGAACACGCGGCTGTACATCGCGGTCTGGATGCCGATGTCGCGGACCCGGCCGGCCCGGTCGGCGAAGCGGGCCGCCTCGGTCTCCGGCCGGCCGAAGAGCTTGACCAGCAGGGCGCCGGCGACGCCGAAGCGCTCGGTCATCGTCGCATTCATGGTGGCGTCGAGCTGGTAGGCCTCGCGGGTGATCGCGGCGAGCCGCTTGCCGACCCGGCGGGCCGGGAGGATGAAGACCGGCAGCATGACCAGCGACAGCAGCGTCACCTGCCACGACAGGGTGACCATGACCGCGGCGGTGAGGACGAGCTGGATGACGTTGCTGACGACGCCGGACAGGGTCGAGGTGAACGCCCGCTGCGCGCCCTGCACGTCGTTGTTGAGCCGGCTGACCAGCGCGCCGGTCTGCGTGCGGGTGAAGAACTGCAGCGGCATGAGCTGCACGTGCCCATAGACCTGGGTGCGCAGCGACAGGATGATGCCTTCGCCGATGCGGGCGGAATACCACCGCTGGACGAGGGAGAGCAGGGCGTCGGCGACGGCGAGCGCGCCGATGAGCAGCGCGACCCGCACGACCGCGGTGCCGGCGTGGGGGCCACCGGCATTGATCTTGTTGATGACGTCGCCGGCGAGGTAGGGCGTGGCGACGCCGATGCCCGCGCCGAGCACGACGGTGACGAGGAAGACGCTGATGTCGCCGCGATAGGGCCGGGCGAAGGCGAGGATGCGCTTCGCCGTGCCGCGGGCCAGGCGCTTGCCGGCCAGCTCGTCGGCCTTGCGCAGGGAGCGCAGGGTCTCCCACCCGGCCATGCTGCTCGGCGACGTCATTCGAAACCCCCCGGTCGGAGAACTTGAAGCCCAAGCATGCCCGGGGGGTACGACAAATTATTCGCCGAGGCCCGCCAGATCCTGGATCCGGCGCACCTGCGCGGCCCGCTCGACGGCCTCCTGCTGGGCGAACGTGTGCCCGCCCGCGGCCGCGATCAGCGCCTTGATCTCCACGACCGCGTCGCGGGAGCCCGCCAGGACGGCCGCGGTGAGATCACCGATGGCATCCCCCAGATCGGCCGGGGGAACCACCGCGTTGGCCAGGCCGATCTGCGCCGCCTCGCCGGCGTGCACGCGCCGGCCGGTGACGCACAGCTCCAGAGCCCGCGCATAACCGACCAGCTCGACGAGCCGCTTGGTGCCACCGAGGTCCGGGACGAGCCCGAGGGAGATCTCGGCCATGCAGAACTTCACGTCCTCGGCCACGACCCGGAAGTCGCAGGCGAGGGCGAGCTGGAATCCGGCGCCGATGGCGTGGCCGTGGACCGCCGCGATCGAGATCAGCGACGGCTGCCGGAGCCAGGCGAACGCCTCCTGGTACTGCGCGATCTGCGCGTCGGAGACGCCGCCGAGGATGGATGCGGCGACCGAGGTGTCGAGCCCGGCCGAGAAGGCCCGACCGGAGCCGCGGACGACGACCACCCGAACGTCGCCCGGCAGTGACCGGCCGAACGTCCGGAGGTCGGCCCACAACGCGGGGGTCTGCGCGTTGAGAACCTCGGGCCGGTCCAACGTCACCGTTGCGACCGGCCCTTCGACGTCGAAACGCGCCTCTCCCGACGTGGGAGCGGCGTTCACGCCTTCTTGCGGCGCCGGGCACCGCCACGCTGACGAAGCTGAACGCCAGATTCGGTCAGCACCCGGTGCACGAATCCATAGGATCGACCGGTGGAAGCGGCGAGCGCGCGGATACTCTCACCGTTGGTGTACCGCTTCACGAGGTCCTTCGCCAGCGTCTGCCTTTCGGCGCCGACGATCCGGCGACCCTTCTCGGTGCTGGTGGTGGCGGTGGCTGCCATGCTGATCCCTCACGTCCCAGACAGAGCGGTTGGTGCGGTCCCACCTATTAGACCGCCTCGAACGATCATGCGCTAGATATCGACGGCACGCCAACCGACACGCACAGCATTGTCGCCTACCCGATACCGTGATGCGCCGTGATGAGCGAACCCTCCACCGACCAACCATGGACAGCGCATCGTGAGCGTCGCGATGCGCTCCGTTGGGTTGCCTTCGGCCTGCTCGGGCTCGCTGTCGCCGCGCTCGCGGTGCAGCTCGACGCCCGTCTGGGCACCGCAAGTGCGCCCTTCCTCGGCAGGTACAAGATCAGGGTCGGGCCGGGCAGCGTACTGGCGCCGCTGGTGGCCGCGGCGGTACTGTGGTCTGCATCACAGGGCGCCCTGGAGCGACGATCCTGGCGAAAAATTCAGCTTTTCGGGTACTTCGCCGGCCTGACGTGGGCAATCGCTTTGGCGCTTGTCGATGGCTGGTCGGGCCTTACGAAAGCCCTCGGTTCGCCGGAGGAATATCTGGGTGACGTTAGGCGGGTCGGCGACGATCCGCTCGCATACCTCAGACATTTCACCGCCGACGCGCCGGCCCACTCGGTCGCCTCCCGGGGCCATCCGCCGGGTCCCGTTCTGTTTTTGTGGCTGGCCGACCGAATCGGCGTCGACAACCACGTCGTCCTCGGATTCCTGATCACCGCATTGTCGGCGCTGACGATTCCGCTGGTGTTGTCGGCGGTACGCGACTCGGTCGGCGAGGCGGCCGCGCGGCGGTACCTGCCGGTGCTCGTCCTCGCCCCGTACGCCATCTGGGTCGCCGTCAGCCTCGACGGCCTGGTCGCGACCCTGGGCGCGGCCGCGATCGTGTGCGGCCTCCGGGCAAGTCGCACGAAAGTACGAAAAAAGGCGGTCTGGGCCCTCGCGGCGGGGCTGCTCGTGGGCGTCGCCGCGCTGTTCTCGTACTCGGCCCCCTGGCTCGGCCTGTCGATCGTCTGCGTCTACTTCGCCCGGCGGCGGGCGTTCCTCAACATCGTGACGGGCATCGGCGCCCTCGTGCCGGTCCTGGGGGCGCAGCTGCTCGGCTTCGGCTGGGCGGACGGCCTGGTGGCCGCGGAGACCGACTACGCCAGCCGGGTCGCGCCGTACCGGTCGGTGCTGTGGTGGAGCGCGATCAGCGTCGTCGTCCTGCTGCTCGCCACCGGCCCGGCGATCGTCGCCAGCGCGCGGAAGCTGCGCAACACGGCCGCCTGGCCGTTCCTGGTGGGCGCGGGGGCGGCCGTGGTGTTCTCGATCGCGGCGGGCCTCGCCAGGGGCGGCGTGGAGCACGCCTGGCTGCCGTTCTTCCCGTGGCTCACGGTCGCCGCGGTGGCGCCGGAGAAGCCGGCCGGCGAGCTGTCCCCGACCCCGCTGCTGCTCACAGCGGTCGGGGCAGCCCTCGCGGTCGTCATCGAAGCCGCGCTGATCACGCCCTGGTGAAACCTCAGGCGAGCTCCACGAGCTCCAGCAGGTCGTCGCTCCACGCGTCCTCCACGCCGTCGGGCAGGAGGATCGCGCGGTCCGGCTTCAGGGCCGTGACCGCGCCGGGGTCGTGCGTGACGAGCACGATCGCCCCCGGGTAGCGGGCGATCGCGTCGAGGACCTGTTCCCGGCTGATCGGGTCGAGGTTGTTGGTCGGCTCGTCGAGCAGCAGCACGTTGGCGCCGGAGCAGACCAGCGTGGCGAGCGCGAGCCGGGTCTTCTCACCGCCGGACAGGACCCCGGCGGGCTTGTCGACGTCGTCGCCGGTGAACAGGAACGCGCCGAGGATCTTGCGCAGCTCGGTGTCGTTCTGGTCCGGGGCGGCGGAGCGCATCAGCTCCAGGATCGTGCGGTCGACGTCGAGCTGCTCGTGCTCCTGGGCGTAGTACCCGCGCTGCAGGCCGTGCCCGGCGTGGACCTCGCCGGTGTCGGGCTCCAGCTCGCCGGCGAGCATCCGCAGCAGGGTGGTCTTGCCGGCGCCGTTGAGGCCGAGGATCGCGACCCGGGAGCCGCGGTCGACGGCGACGTCGACGTCCACGAAGATCTCCAGGGACCCGTACGTCTTCGACAGCCCGGACGCCGTCAGCGGGGTCTTGCCGCACGGCTTCGGGTTGGGGAAGCGGACCTTCGCGACCTTGTCGGAGACCCGGACCTCTTCCAGGTCGCCCAGCATCCGCTCGGCGCGGCGGGCCATGTTCTGCGCGGCGACGGTCTTGGTGGCCTTGGCCCGCATCTTGTCGGCCTGCGCCATGAGGGCGCCGGCCTTCTTCTCGGCGTTGGCCCGCTCGCGCTTGCGGCGCTTCTCGTCGGTCTCGCGCTGCTGCTGGTACAGCTTCCAGTTGAGGTTGTAGAAGTCGATCGTCGCGCGGTTGGCGTCGAGGTACCACACCTTGTTGACGATCGCGTCGAGCATCTCCACGTCGTGGGAGATCACCACGAGGCCACCCTTGTGGCTGGACAGGAAGTTGCGCAGCCAGGCGATCGAGTCGGAGTCGAGGTGGTTGGTCGGCTCGTCGAGCAGCAGGATGCCGCCGCCGGTCGCCGCCGCGTCGCGGAACAGGATGCGGGCCAGCTCGATCCGGCGGCGCTGACCGCCGGAGAGCGTGCCGATGGTCTGGGCGAGCACCCGGTCGGGCAGGCCGAGGTTGGCGCAGATGCGGGCGGCCTCGGCCTCGGCCGCGTAGCCGCCGAGCCCGGCGAACTGGTCCTCCAGCTGCCCATACCGCCGGATGAGCCGCTCGTCGTCGCCGAGCGTGGCCTCCAGGGCCTTCATCTCGGCGTAGATGGTGTCCAGGCCGCGGGCGGACAGCACCCGGTCGCGGGCGGTCACGTCGAGGTCGCCGGTGCGGGGGTCCTGCGGCAGGTAGCCGACGGGGCCGCGGCGATCGACGGAGCCGGCGTGCGGGGTGCCCTCACCGGCGAGGACCTTGAGGGTGGTGGTCTTGCCGGCACCGTTGCGGCCGACGAGACCGATGCGGTCGCCGGGCTGGATGCGCAGGTTGATGTCGCTGAGAAGGATGCGCGCGCCCGCGCGCAGCTCAAGACCCGTGGTCGTGATCACAGGAAGGACTCGCTCTCGCAATGTTCAAGGGGAAAGTGGACAGACTCCTGGTGTGGAACCGGGGGTCACTCCCTCTGGGTGCGAGTCACGGGGCATATCGTACCGTGCGCACCACCCCGAGCCGCCACACGATTACGTCACAAGATCATCGGGTACCGACGCAGCAGACGCCGATCGATCCCCCCGTCTGAAGAGGTGTGCCATGGAGTTCAACGACGATGCCGATCTCGACAGCAGCCAGGTCAACGACCTGCGCGGGTCGACCAGTGGCGGCGGCGGTGGCGGTGGCGGCCTCGGTGGCATCCCGATCCCCATCCCGGGTGGCGGCGGCGGGAAGATGGGCCTCATCATCACCCTGGTCGTCCTGGCGCTGGTGATCTGCGGCGGCGGTGGCCTCTTCGGCAGCGGCATGCTCGGCGGCGGGGGCGGCGGCAACCAGCAGGCCGACAACTCCGACATCGAGAAGCGCTGCGACAAGTCCAACAAGGACCGGTTCAACGACGCCGACTGCCGCAACCTGCTGTACGTCAACTCCGTCCAGGCGTACTGGAAGGCCGAGATGCCGCAGGCGTTCGGCAAGCAGTACCAGCAGGCGAAGACGAACTACTTCAACGGCGCGGTGAACACCGGCTGCGGCCAGGCCGACTCCGGCGTCGGGCCCTTCTACTGCCCGGCCGACAGCCAGGTCTACATCGACCTGACCTTCTACAAGGAGCTGTCGAGCCGCTTCGGCGCCAAGGGCGAGTTCGCCGCCCCGTACGTCATCGCCCACGAGTACGGCCACCACATCCAGAACCTGCTCGGCACCAACGCCAAGGTCCAGCAGGGCGACACCGGCCCCACCTCGGGCTCGGTGCGCCTGGAGCTGCAGGCCGACTGCTACGCCGGCACCTGGGCCTTCCACGCCACGGAGACCAAGGACAAGGAGGGTGACGCCGTGCTGTTCACCTCCATCACGCAGGCCGACATCAACGAGGCGATCGAGGCGGCCGAGGCGATCGGCGACGACACGATCCAGAAGAAGTCCGGCGGCGGCGTCAACCCGGACGGCTTCACCCACGGCACGTCCGCGCAGCGCAAGAAGTGGTTCACGCAGGGCTTCAACACCGGCGACCCGCGCCAGTGCGACACCTTCTCCACCAGCAACCTGTGACCCTGGCCGAGCTGCGGCAGGTGTACCGGGGGCACGCCGCCCCCGGCACCGCCGCTGGGATGCGCGCCTACATGCGCGACCAGTTCGACTTCCTCGGCATCCCGTCGCCGGTACGGCGGAAGCTGGACAAGCCGTTCCTGAAGACGGACGAGCCCCTGCGGCTGGCGCAGGAGTGTTGGGCGCAGCCGGAGCGGGAGTTCCAGTACTTCGCCTGCGACCTGCTGACCAGGCACGCGAAGCACCTCACCGCGGCGGACCTGCCCGCCCTGCGCGCCCTCATCACGACCAAGCCGTGGTGGGACACGGTCGACCTGCTCGCCGCCAACGTCGTCGGGCCGGTCGTCCGCCACGACCAGACCCCGATGGACGCCTGGATCGAGGACGACGACCTGTGGGTGGCGCGGACCGCGATCCTGCACCAGTTGAAGTACCGCGAGGCGACCGACCCGCGACGGCTCTTCTCGTACAGCGGCCGATGGAAACACGAGCAGGACTTCTTCATCCGCAAGGCCATCGGCTGGGCACTGCGCGAGTATGCGAAGACCGACCCGGACGCGGTGCGCGCCTTCGTCGCGGCGAACCCGGACCTGTCCGGCCTGTCCAAGCGGGAAGCGCTGAAGAATATCGGTGGCGGCACCCCGGTGCCGGCGCCATGATGCACGCCATGAGCCGACGCCTCCTGATCGCAGCCCCCGCCACCTCCGGCGAACGGGCGAAGCGACAGGCCGGCGCCCTGACGGAGGCGAGCCGCAAGCAGCGATCGTGACCGCCGGCCTCGGCGAGGTCGTCCTCTCCGGGATGCTCGCCGGCTACGGGGTCGCGGTGCCGGTCGGCGCGATCGGCGCCCTGATCGCCGGGCTCGCCGCCCGCACCGGCTGGCGGACCGGCGCCGGCGCCGCGATGGGGGTGGCCACCGCCGACGGGATCTACGCGGTGATCGCCGTCCTCGGCGGCGCGGCCCTCGCGGGGCTCATCGCGCCGATCTCCGCCCCCCTGCGCTGGGTCGCCGCCGTGGTACTGGTGGCGCTCGCCGTCAAGACCGCCGCCGACGCGCTGCGGCACCGCCACGAGGCCGCGCGCCCCAGGGACACGGACGGCAGGATGACCCGACCGGCCGGCGCGTACTTCGCGCTGCTCGGCCTGACCATGCTCAACCCGGCGACGATCGTCTACTTCGGCGCGCTCGTCCTCGGCCGCCGCGCCGACGACGGCCTGTCCGCGGCCGGCGAGACCGTCTGGGTCCTGTCGGCGTTCGTGGCGTCGGCGAGCTGGCAGCTGCTCATCGCCGGCGGCGGCACCCTGCTCGGCAAGGTCCTCACCGGCCCGCGCGGCAGGCTGTGGACCGCGCTGACGTCCAGCGCCGTGATCGCCGTCCTCGCCGTCATCCTGGTCGTGTGACCTTTCGCCGCGCTCGCGCGTGATGTCGGCATGAGGGATGCCGAAGGGTTCGCCGAGTGCTACGCGCTGCAGTTCCGGCAGATCGCCGCCCAGCTGAGCGTGTACCTCGGCGACCTCGACGAGGCGCGGGACCTGACCCAGGAGGCGTTCGTGCGCGCCTGGCAGCGCTGGGACCGCATCAGCCGCTACGAGGAGCCCGCGACGTGGATCCGCCGCGTCGCGTGGAACCTCGCCACGTCGCGCCTGCGCCGCCTGCGGGTCGCGCTGCGACATCAACGCGGCGCCAGGCTCGAGCTGGTGCCCGGCCCGGACGAGCACGGCGGGCACGGCGTGGCGATCCGCGACGCGCTCGCCGGGCTGCCCGACGGCCAGCGCCGCGCCGTGGTCCTGCACTACCTGGTGGGGCTGCCGGTGGCGGAGATCGCCGAGCTGTGCCGGGTCCGTGAGGGCACGGTGCGCACCTGGCTGTACCGGGCCCGGCAGTCCCTCGCGGCCACGTTGGACGACTTCCGAGAGGCACGCCGATGAACCAGCAGCTGCACGACGCGCTCCACACCGAGTACGAGCTCGCCCACGACACGATCCGCCCCGACGGCGTCGCCGCCGTGCACGCGGGCGCCGCCCGCAGGAGGCGCCGGCACATGGCCACCGGTGCCGCGGTCCTGGCCCTGGCCGTCGCCGGAGCCGGGGCGGTCACGTGGCGCCTGCTGCCCGGCGACGGACCGGCGCAGATGGCCGCCGGGCCGGGCTGCGACCGGCCCGGCCACAACGTGGCGGTCTTCCTCAAGAGCGACGTCACCGAGGAGCAGACGCAGCAGCTGGACCTGGCGCTGCGCAGCTCCCCCGAGGTCTACTGCCTGGCCTATGAGACCAAGGAGGAGGCCTGGGAGCGGTTCAAGGTCGAGTTCAGCGACGCGCCGGACCTCGTCGCGGCGACCCGGGTCGATCAGCTCCCCCCGGCGTTCCGCTTCCGGGTCGCCAAGGTGCGCGAGGCCGACGTGGTGGAGCAGCGGATCCACGGCCTGCACGGCTACTTCGACTACATCTGCTCCTGCAAGACCGCCACGCCGACCAAGCCCCGCTGAACGCTCCGCTCGACGCTCCTCGCTGGACGCTCTTCGCTGGACGTCTCGTCAGACGTTGAAGCCCAGGGCGCGCAGCTGGTCGCGGCCCTCGTCGCTGATCTTGTCCGGGCCCCACGGCGGCAGCCACACCCAGTTGATCCGGATGTCGCTGACCAGGCCGCCGCCCGGGCCGGTGCACAGCGCCTGGCGGGTCTGGTCCTCGATGACGTCGGTCAGCGGGCACGCCGCGGACGTCAGCGTCATGTCGAGGGTCGCGACGTTGTCCTCGTCGACGTGGATGCCGTACACCAGGCCAAGGTCAACGACGTTGATCCCGAGCTCCGGGTCGACGACGTCCTTCATCGCCTCTTCGATGTCGGCGAGCACCGCGGTCATGCCTTCTCCTCACTCGGGACGGCTCGGCTGAGCGCGTCCTTGTACGCCATCCACGCCAGCAGGGCACACTTCACCCGGGCCGGGTACTTCGCCACGCCGGCGAACGCCACCGCGTCCTCCAGCACCGCCTCGTCGGGCTCGACCTGACCGCGGCCGCCCATCAGCTCCGTGAACGCCTCGTGCCGCCGCAGCGACTCCTGCACGGTGCCGCCCTTGAGCAGCTCGTGCAGGATGCTCGCGGACGCCTGGCTGATCGAGCAGCCGACGCCCTCGTACGACACGTCCGCGACGGTGTCGCCCTTGATCGACACGCGCAGGGTCACCTCGTCGCCGCAGGTCGGGTTGACGTGGTGGGCCTCGGCGTCGAACGGCTCGCGCAGGCCACGGCCGTGCGGCCGCTTGTAGTGATCCAGGATGATCTCCTGGTAGAGCTGGTCCAGCTTCATGCGAAGACCTTCCGCACCCGCTCCAGGCCGCGGACCAGCGCATCGATCTCGTTGGTCGTGGTGTACAGGTAGAACGACGCCCTCGTGGTCGCCGGCACCCCGAAGCGCACGCAGGTCGGGCGGGCGCAGTGATGCCCGACCCGGACCTGCACGCCCTCGTCGTCCAGGATCTGCCCGACGTCGTGCGGGTGGACGCCGTCGACGGTGAAGGAGATCGTCGCGCCGCGCCCTTCCGCACTGGTCGGGCCGATGATCCGCACGTCCGGCGTCGCGGTCAGGGCGTCGAGGGCATACGCGGTGAGCTGCTTCTCGTACGCCTGGATCGCGTCCATGCCGACGGCGCTGAGATAGTCGACGGCCGCGCCCAGACCCACGGCCTCCGCGATCGGCGGCGTGCCGGCCTCGAAGCGGGCGGGTGGCGGCATGAACGTCGAGCCGGTCATCGCGACCGTCTCGATCATCGAGCCGCCGCCCAGGAACGGGGGCATGGCGTCGAGCAGCTCGAACCGGCCCCACAGCCCGCCGATGCCGGTCGGGCCGAGCATCTTGTGACCGGTGAACGCGACGAAGTCGGCGCCGAGCGCGGTCACGTCGACGGGGATGTGCGGCACCGACTGGGAGCCGTCGAGCAGCACCAGCGCGCCGACCTGCCGGGCCCGGGCGACGAGGATGTCGACGGGGTTGATCGTGCCGAGGATGTTGGAGTAGTGCACCACCGAGACGAGCTTCGTGCGCTCGTTGATGAGCTCGTCGATCGCCGACAGGTCGAGCCTGCCGTCGTCGGTGAGCCCGAACCAGCGCAGCGTCGCGCCGGTGCGCTGCGCGAGCAGCTGCCACGGCACGATGTTGGAGTGGTGCTCCATCTCGGTGATGACGATCTCGTCGCCGGGACCGATCCGCAGGCGCGGGTCGTCGGCGACCGCCGTGAACGCGTGCGCTACGAGGTTGATCGCCTCGGTCGAGTTCTTCGTGAACACGATCTCGGCCGCGGTGCCCGCCCCGACGAACGCGGCGACCTTCTCGCGCGCGCCCTCGAACGCCTCGGTCGCCTCGGTGCCGAGCGTGTGCACGGACCGGGCGACGTTGGCGTTGTGCCGCTCGTAGTGCTCCCGGACCGCGTCGATCACCTGGCGTGGCTTCTGCGACGTGTTCCCGGAGTCGAGGTAGACGAGCGGGTTGCCGTTGACCTCCCGGTCTAGGATCGGGAAGTCCTTGCGTACCGCGTCAACATCCAGCGCGTTCATGATTCCCCTATGCGTGGGTCGCCAGCCCGGCGCCGGCCAGGTAGCGCTCGTAGCCTTCGGCCTCGAGCTGCTCCGCGAGCTCCGGGCCGCCCTCTTCCACGATGCGTCCGCCGACGAAGACGTGGACGAAGTCAGGCTTGATGTACCGCAGGATCCGGGTGTAGTGCGTGATGAGCAGCAGGCCCGTGTCGCCGTTCTCACGGACCCGGTTGACGCCCTCGCTGACGATCCGCAGCGCGTCGATGTCGAGGCCGGAGTCCGTCTCGTCGAGCACCGCGATCTTCGGCTTGAGCAGCTCCAGCTGCATGATCTCGTGCCGCTTCTTCTCACCGCCGGAGAAGCCCTCGTTGACGTTGCGCTGCGCGAACGCCGGGTCCATCTGCAGCTTCTCCATGGCGCCGCGCAGCTCGCCGGCCCAGGTGCGCAGCTTCGGCGCCTCACCGTCGATCGCGGTCTTCGCGGTCCGCAGGAAGTTGGCCACCGACACGCCGGGGACCTCGACCGGGTACTGCATCGCCAGGAACAGGCCGGCACGGGCCCGCTCGTCGACGGTCATCGCCAGCACGTCCTGGCCGTCGAGGGTCACCGAACCACCGGTGACCTGGTAGCGCGGGTGACCCGCGATCGAGTACGCCAGGGTCGACTTGCCCGAGCCGTTGGGGCCCATGATGGCGTGGGTCTCCCCCGCCCCGACGGTCAGATCGACCCCGGCGAGGATCGGCTTCAGCTCGCCGTCAGGCAGCTTCACCGACACCTGCAGGTTGCTGATCTCCAGCGTGCTCACTTCGTCACTCCGTTACTGGGATTCAAGTCGATGTAGACGTCGCCGTCGCGGATCTCGACGGGGTAGACCGGGACCGGCTCGGTCGCCGGAAGGCCGGTCGGCTCGCCGGTGCGCAGGTCGAAGCGCGAGCCGTGCAGCCAGCACTCCAGGGTGCAGCCCTCGACCTCGCCCTCCGACAGCGCGACCGCGGCGTGCGAGCACTCGTCGTAGACGGCGTAGAAGTTGTCGTCGTCGGCGTGGACGAGCGCGATCTCGGTCCCATCGACCTCGACCTGCCGCACCGTCCCCTTGCCCACCTCAGCCGCCGCGCATACTCGGATCACGTGCCGGCCGCCTCTAGCCGTGCGTCGATGGCCTCGCCCAGCCGGTCGCGCAGCGACTCGACCGGGATCTTGTGCAGCAGCTCCGCGAAGAAGCCGCGGACCACGAGCTTGCGCGCCTGCTCGTCCGGGATGCCCCGGGACATCAGGTAGAACAGCTGCTCGTCGTCGAACCGGCCGGTGGCGCTGGCGTGGCCCGCGCCGGCGACCTCGCCGGTCTCGATCTCCAGGTTGGGCACCGAGTCGGCGCGCGCCCCGTCGGTCAGCACCAGGTTGCGGTTGATCTCGTACGTGTCGGTGCCGGTCGCCTCGGCCCGGATCAGCACGTCGCCGACCCACACCGTGTGCGCCTCCTGACCCTGCAGCGCGCCGCGGTACGCGACGTAGCTGCGGCAGTCGGGCACCGAGTGGTCGACGAGCAGCCGGTGCTCCATGTGCTGCCCGGCGTCGGCGAAGTAGAGCCCGAACGCGTCGATCTCGCCGCCGCGACCGGTGTAGTCGACGCTGGTGTACTGCCGGACCAGGTCGCCTCCGAGCGTGACCTGGACGTGCGTGACCTTCGCGTCCCGGCCGAGCCGGAACCGGATGTGCTGCGCCTGGACGGCGTCGGCGTCCCAGTCGGTGACCGTGACCAGCGTGAGCCGGGCCGCGTCGCCGACGAGCACCTCGAGGTTGTCGGCGAGCGTGACCGAGCCGACCTGCTCCAGCACGACGGTCGTCTCGGCGAGCCGGCCGACCTCGACGACGGTGTGGCCGAACGCGACCTCGGTGCTCGAGCCGACGAGCCGCACCACGGCTGCGGTCTCCGGCACGGCGTTCGCCGCCACCGACACCAGCAGCGCCTCGGTGGCGCCGCCGGCCGCGAGCGCGCTGATCCGGTCGAACGGGGTCAGCGCCGCTCCGACCCGCGGGTCGGAGCGGTCGACGGTCGCGACGGTCACGCCCTCGGGCAGGTCACCGATCTCGACCTTCGGCGCTTCCGCCGCGGGCTCGCCGCCTTCGGCGGTCGCCAGGCCACGCAGGCGCTTGAGCGGGGTGAACCGCCACTCCTCCTCCCGCCCCGTGAGGGCGGGAAAGTCGGCGACGTCGAACGAGCGGACCTGCTGCGCGCGGGTCTTCGGCGGTACCAGGACAGGAGCGCTCATTCCGCCGCCTCCGCTTCGCTCCGGCGTCGGCCTGAGCCAAAACTGACACACGATGAGCGGCCCGAGCCGCTTCGCTGGCCGCTCATCCGACCGCGCCCTCCATCTGCAGCTCGATGAGCCGGTTGAGCTCCAACGCATACTCCATGGGCAGTTCCTTGGCGATCGGCTCGATGAAGCCGCGCACGATCATCGCCATCGCCTCGTCCTCGGTGAGGCCGCGCGACATCAGGTAGAACAGTTGGTCGTCGCTGATCTTCGAGACCGTCGCCTCGTGCCCCATCGACACGTCGTCCTCGCGGATGTCGACGTACGGGTACGTGTCCGAACGGGAGATCGTGTCGACGAGCAGCGCGTCGCACTTCACCGTCGACCGGGAGTGGTGCGAGCCCTCCAGGACCTGCACGAGGCCGCGGTAGCTCGTCCGGCCGCCGCCACGGGCGATCGACTTCGACACGATGGTGCTCGACGTGTGCGGCGCGGCGTGCACCATCTTGGCGCCCGCGTCCTGGTGCTGTCCCTCGCCGGCCATCGCGACCGACAGGACCTCGCCCTTGGCGTGCTCGCCCAGCATGAACACCGCCGGGTACTTCATCGTGACCTTCGAACCGAGGTTGCCGTCGATCCACTCCATCGTCGCGCCCTCGTGGCACACGGCCCGCTTGGTGACCAGGTTGTAGACGTTGGTCGACCAGTTCTGGATCGTGGTGTACCGGCAGCGGGCGCCCTTCTTCACGACGATCTCCACGACCGCGGAGTGCAGCGAGTCGGAGGAGTAGATCGGCGCGGTGCAGCCCTCGACGTAGTGGACGTACGCGTCCTCGTCGACGATGATCAGCGTCCGCTCGAACTGGCCCATGTTCTCGGTGTTGATCCGGAAGTACGCCTGCAGCGGGATCTCCACCTTCACGCCCTTGGGCACGTAGATGAAGCTGCCGCCGGACCACACCGACGTGTTGAGCGAGGCGAACTTGTTGTCGCCGACCGGGATCACGGTGCCGAAGTACTCCTTGAACACGTCCTCGTGCTCACGCAGCGCGGTGTCCGTGTCGAGGAAGATGACGCCCTGCTCCTCGAGATCCTCGCGGATCTTGTGGTAGACGACCTCCGACTCGTACTGCGCGGCGACACCGGCGACGAGGCGCTGCTTCTCCGCCTCGGGGATGCCGAGCTTGTCGTAGGTCGCCTTGATGTCGTCGGGAAGCTCTTCCCAGCTCGCCGCCTGCTTCTCGGTCGAGCGGACAAAGTACTTGATGTTGTCGAAGTCGATGTGCGACAGGTCCGCGCCCCAGGCCGGCATCGGCTTGCGGTCGAACAGGCGCAGGCCCTTCAGGCGCAGGTCGAGCATCCACTGCGGCTCGCTCTTCTTCGCCGAGATGTCGCGCACGACGTCCTCGTTGAGGCCGCGGCGTGCCGCGGCACCGGCGTTGTCCGAGTCGGCCCAGCCGTACTCGTACCGGCCGAGACCGGCAAGCTGATCGGCGGTGGTCATCTCACGTTCCTTTGCCTATTTTGCCGAATTTGACGGGCATTATCGGATCTGGCACCGGGGACCGGCGCCGGGATGTGCGTGGTGCAGACACCATCACCGTTGGCGATGGTCGCGAGCCGCTGGACATGGGTCCCCACCAGGCGGGAGATGACCTGGGTCTCGGCCTCGCACAGCTGCGAGAACTCGGCGGCGACGTGCGCCACCGGGCAGTGATGCTGGCACAGCTGGCCACCGGTGGCGATGGTGGTCGCGCCGGCGGCGTAGCCCTCCGCGGTCAGCGCCTTGGCGAGCGCCTCGGCGCGGGCGAGCGGGTCGTCGCCGGCCTCGGCCATGGCGGCCTTGCAGCGCTCCTCGAGCCCGGCGACCTGCGCCATGGCGAACGCGGCGACCGCGGCCTCGCCGTGGTGCTCGGCAATCCATCGCAGCGCGGACGCGGCGAGGTCGTCATAGGTGTGCGGCAGCGTCTCACGCGCCGCAGCGGTCAGCGTGAACACCCGCGCCGGCCGCCCGCGCCCGCGACGCCCGCGGTCCGGCCGCTCCCGGCTCTCCACCAGGCCTTCGGCCAGCATCGCATCGAGGTGCCGACGGATCCCGGCCGCGCTCAGCCCGAGGGCGAGCCCCAGCTCGGTCGCCGTCGCCGACCCCTGCTGCAGCAGCAACTCCGTGACCCGGTCACGGGTGCGCACGTCGAGCGGCGGGCACGCGTCAGCGACGGCAGACCTCTGCTGCGCCACCTCCACGTTTTTCACAACACCAACGTTACGTAATTCGCCTGACGCAGGCAAACCGCCCTACGGGTGATCCAACGCACGGAAGGTAAGGCTCCCCTTAGCTGAACTTCTGGCTGTCGACCAGGCCTGATAACGGCTCGTAGCGGCGCGACCATACTTATCGCTGTCCGATTAGGAGGGCGGGAGTACGGTTGCTTTGAAAGCGGAGCGGCCACCGACACCGGCCCGTGACGCCTTTCGTGAAGCGCGACCCCGACCCAGGTGCCGCCACCCTCAACGCCCTCGACGCCGCCACCACCCGCCCACCCGCGCGCGGTAGCAAGATCACGCTCAGACACGGCACCACTGGACCGGGAAGCACCCTCCGACCCGGACCCGTTGAGCAGCCCGACCAGCGGGAACGAGCGGCAGCGACGGGACAGCGGCCCGCGGGGTGGCAGGACGTGGGCGGTGGGCCAGCACCTGAGCGGGGACGAGCACGTCAACGGCCCAGACCAGCACGCAGGCGACCGGACGGGCACGCAGGCGACCGGACGGGCACGCGGGCGGGGTTAGCACGTGGACGGCGGGCCGAGGGTGGACAGCCAGACCAGCACGCCGACAGCTGGGCCGGCTGCGGAGGGTCGCGGACGATGGCGGCAGGCTCGGTGGCTTCGGGACGGACGGCGACGGAGCGTCGGGGGTGGCGGGACGGCGACGGGCATCGGGGTGGCGGGACGGCGACGGGCATCGGGGTGGCGGGACGGCGACGGAGCGTCGGGGGTGTCGAGGCGGCGATGGAGCGTCGGTGGTGCCGGGGCGTCGGTGGTGGGGCGCTGGTCGCGAGGCGCCGCTGGCGGGGGTGGAAATGGCGGGCGGAAGTGTGGGCCGGACCGCGGCGGGGGGTGATATGTAGCCGCGCGTAGTATCGGCCGGGTGTTGGGGATGGTGTTGTCGCTGCTCGATCGGCCGGTGGTGCTGCGACGGGCGGCGCTCGCGTCGCTGGTGGCGAATATCGGGATCGTGTGCACGGGTGGGCTGGTCCGGCTGACCGGGTCGGGGCTCGGCTGTCCGACGTGGCCGCGGTGCACCGAGGAGTCGTACGTGACGACCCAGGCGATGGGGCATCACGGGATCATCGAGTTCGGCAACCGGACGCTGACGTTCGTGCTCGGGCTCATCGCCGTCGTCGCGCTCGCGGCGGCGTGGCGGCAGCGGCAGCGGGTGCCGGGGCTGCTCGCCGCGGGGGTGTGGATGATGGCGGGGATCGCGTTCCAGGGGGTGCTGGGCGGGATCACCGTGCGGATGGCGCTCAACCCGTGGACGGTGATGGCGCACTTCCTGGCGTCGATGCTGTTGATCGCGCTGGCGTACGTGTTCTGGCACCGCACGCGTGACGTGCCGCCGCGGTGGACCGCACCGCGGGCGATCAGGACCGCCGGGATCGTGATCACGGCGGTTTCGGCGGTGGTGCTGGTGCTCGGGACGGTTGTGACGGGCAGCGGGCCGCACTCCGGTGACACGAAGGCGGCGCGGACCGGGTTCGACCCCGAGACTGTGTCGCAATTGCACGGGGATGCGGTTTTTGTCCTGGTCGGGCTCACGATCGCGCTGTGGTTCGGCCTGCGGGCGCTGGGGGCGCCGCTGCGGGTCACCAGGGCCGCCGCCCTGCTGCTTGCCGTCGAGCTGGCGCAGGGAATTGTCGGGTTTGTCCAGTACTTTACGGGATTGCCCTGGCCCGTCGTGTTGCTCCACATGCTGGGCGCCTGCCTGGTCTGGGCGGCGACGCTGGGGTTGTTGCTGGCGGTGTCACCCGGTCGCGCACCGGCCGGCGGCGCGGCCGTCGAGGATCAGCTGGTCCTCGACGCACAGCCCGACGCGAGCACCGCGTAAACAGCAGCACCGCGCAAACGCCTACGCCGCCCACCCGGGCGGCGAGCACCGCACGAACGGCAGCACCACGCGAACGGCAGCACCGCACGAACGGCAGCACCACGCGAACGGCAGCACCACGCGAACGGCAGCACCACGCGAACGGCAGCACCACGCGAACGGCAGCACCGCATGAGCGGCAGCACCGCAGGAGCGGCAGAGCAGTATGAACAGCTACGCCTGCCACTCGGCGGCGAGGACGGCGTACAGCAGGTCGTCGGTCCACTCGCCCTTCCAGTAGCTGGCCCGCACGAGCAGCCCCTCCCGGCGGAAACCGAGCCGCTCCAGCAGCCGGGCCGACCGCTCGTTGCGGGCGTCCAGCACCGCGTGCACGCGGTGCAGGCCCTCCTCGACCAGGAGGTGCCGGACGACCCGCCCGACCGCCTCGGTGGCGAAGCCCTGGCCCTGGAACGCGGGCGCGAACGTGAAGCCGATCTCCGCCTGCCGGCCGCCGTCGCCGCGGTTGACGCCCACGTCGCCGAGGAGCAGGCCGTTGTCGCGGCCCTCGACGGCGTACTGGAACCAGCCTTCCCGCTCGGGGTCCAGGCGTGCGGTCTCCGCGACGAAGGCGAGGGCGTCGCCGAGCGGATAGGGCGCGTCCCAGGACTGGTACCGGGCCACGTCCGGGTCCGAACGGTAGGCGGCGAGGGCGGCGGCGTCACCGCTGTGGAAGCGCCGCAGCAGCAACCGGTCTGTCTCCAGGAGCACGCACGAAGTGTAGTGCCAGACAGGCCGTGAGCAGAGCGATCACCGCCGATACGATCAGCCGGACGACGAAGACGTGCGGGCCGCCGTAGCGCAGGTTGCCGACGACGAACGCGCAGGCCGCGAACGTTTCGACGGCGCACGACCAGAACAGCCACGGCCGGCGCGGCACGACCGGTGCGGCCCCGTGCCATTCCCTGACCAGATGGCGGCGTTGCACGTACCAGATGAACAACGGCAGCAGGAGCAGGGCGGCGTAGTCGCTGACGTCGCGCACCAGGCGCCACGACGCGATCACCTCGGGGTGCGGGTGGGTGACCAGGTCCCACAGCAGGTGGCTGGCGTCGCCGAGCAGCGCCGAGGTCGCGGTGACCCACCAGCGGTGCCTGACCCGGCCCAGCACGCCGAGCTCCGGCAGCGACCCCGGAAGGTGCGCCGCGACGGTGGGGGCGCCGAGACGGATCAGCCACGCGGTGAACACGGTGACGGGCAGGCCCCACCAGAAGGCGGCCGCGACCGTGTGGCTGCGGATGGTGACGGCGTCGCCGAGCGCGTACGCGATGTCGGGGGCGGTGGCGCCGACGGCGAGCGCGACGCCGTCGAACCAGCGCGGCCGCCACAGTTTCAGGGGCAGGACCGCCAGGGGGTGGGTCGGCAGGGTCGATGGCACACCGCCGACCCTGCCGCACCGGCGCCGGGATCCGGCGGGCCTGCACCGCAGTTCCACACGATCTTCACGAGTGCGGACGGGTCATGCAGAACTCGTTGCCCGCTGGGTCCAGCAGGACCGCCCAGCCTGTGCCGTCGGGCTCGCGGCGGTCGTCGGCGAGGGTCGCGCCGAGCGCGAGCAGCCGGTCGATCTCGGCGTCGCGGTCCCGGTCGCCGGGCCGGAGGCACACGTGCACGCGGTTCTTCAGCGTTTTCGGCTCTGGTACCGCCTGGAAGTACCACCTCGGTCCGCTCTCCGGCTCGATGACGACCTCGGCGTCGCCCGGCGAGCAGTCGGGGTGGACGGGGTGGCCGATGACCTCGGCCCAGAAGCTCGCGAGCGCGTACGGGTCGGCGCAGTCGAAAGCAACGTTGCGGAGAAATGACACCATCCGCAAGACCTTAGCCCCATCTATTGCCGGGCTGTAAATTCATCTGCACTTTCTTTGTAAAGGGATCTCCTTGTGTAACGCTGCTGCAATGGGGCAACCAGAACCGCTCATCATGCAGATCTACTGCCGCCTGGAAGTCGCGGTCAACGACCCCGACGTGATCGCCAAACTGGCCGGTCAGCAGCTTCGCGAGGCCGAAATCGACTGGTCACGCAAGGAAGAGGACCTCGAAGAGGCGGTCCACCAACTCGAGTCGGACTTGCAAGAGGCATTGGCATGCGTCGTTGAACAGCAGCGCATGACAGAGCATCTGCCCGGGGTGGAGCCGCGCGGCGGGCTGGTGTTCACGACGTTCGGCAAGCCCGACGACCGCTTCCGTCCCGGGTTCACCGACTTCCTCTAGCGCGTCCGCCCCCGGTCCGCGATCCGGGGGCCGGATGCGGGTGTGGCCGGCACGGAGGCCGGCGAAGCGTGCCACGGCCCGGGTGGTGAGCCGGCGAGATCATGCCCGCCGCCACGACCCGGGCCCCGCACCGGCGCACCGGCCGCGTAGCAAAAGCACGGATGCACCGGCCGCGTAGCGAAAGCACGGGCGCACCGGCCGCGTAGCGAAAGCACGGGCGCACCGGCCGCGTAGCGAAAGCACGGGCGCACCGGCCGCGTTGCGAAAGCTCACGATGTAGGTCTGCGCCCCCGGCCTGCTCGATAGAGTCCACCAAGGTGAGCATGAAACCGTCCTCCTCCGCCCTGTTCGACGGCGTCCTGGCCCGCGGCGAGGTCGCGACCGCCGTCGGCGACGACGCGTGGCTGACCGCGATGCTGCAGGTGGAGGCGACGCTCGCCCAGGTGCAGGCGTTCAGCGGGCTCATCCCCCAGGCCGACGCCGACGCGATCGCCGGCTGCGCCCGGCCGGAGCACTTCGACGCCGCCGACCTCGGTGCCCGCGCCGCCGCCAGCGGCAACCCCGTCGTGCCGCTGGTCGAGCGGTTGCGCGCGCTCGCAGGTCCCGCCGGGCCGTCCGTGCACCTCGGTGCCACCAGCCAGGACATCCTCGACACCGCCGGCATGCTCGTCGCCGCGCAGGCGCTGCGGCCGCTGCTCGCCGACCTCGCCGCCTGCGCCGACCAGGCCGCCCGGCTCGCCCGCGAGCACCGCGACACCCGCATGGTCGGCCGTACGCTGCTGCGCCAGGCCGCGCCGACCACGTTCGGCCTGAAGGCCGCCGGCTGGCTCACCGGCCTCGACGCCGCCCGCCGCCGGCTCGAACAGGTGCGGCGGGAGCGCCTCGCGGTGCAGTTCGGCGGCGCGGCCGGGACCCTCGCCCCGTTCGGCGACGACGGGCCCGACGTCGTCGAGTCCCTCGCCACGCTCCTCGGCCTCGCCGAGCCCGTCGTGCCCTGGCACACCGAACGCACCCGCGTCGCCGAGCTCGCCGGCGCTCTCGGCGGCGCCGCCGGGACCGTCGCGAAGATCGCCCGTGACCTGACGCTGATGGCGCAGGACGAAGTCGACGAGGCCTCCGTCGCCGCCGGCCCGTCGGCGACGGCGCCCGATCGCAAGCCCATCGCCGCCGTCTGCGCCCTCGGCAGCGCCGCGTCCGCGCCGGGCCTCGTCGCCGACCTCCTCGCCGCGATGGCCCACGAGCACGAACGCGCCGCCGGCGCCTGGCACGCCGAGTGGCGCCCCCTGCGCGAGCTGCTCGTCTGCACCGGCTCGGCCGCGTCGTGGCTGCGCGCGGCCCTGGAGCGGCTCCTCGTGCACCCCGACGTCATGCGCGCCAACCTGGCCCGCGCCACCACCGCGTCCGGGACGGCCGACGATGCCGCCGACGCCGCCGGTGTACTGGTGGACCGCGCCCTCCAGGCACACACGAAGTCCCCGTAGCGGCTCCCCACCCACCGCCCTCACGACCCGCCACACCGCGCCGCGCCCCTCGCATAAGCCACATACAGGGGCATTGACCAACGTCTGTCGCGGGAGTCGAAAGGCGCCCGGCCCGCGGCCACCGGAATGCGGCGCTCCCAGTCGGCGCGGTATGCGCGGCGTGCGCCGCGGTGGGGTGCTGGTGAGAAGGCCCCGCCGCGAAGCGGTGGGGTGCTGGTGAGAAGGCCCCGCCGCGAAGCGGTGGGGGGCTACAGCGTGCCGAAGACGCGGGCGGCGGACTCGGCGGCGGTGATGGTGGAGAGGTGGGACGGGCCGGGGCAGAGGATGATCGAGGCGCCGACCGACAGCGGGGCGAGGAGCCACTTCACCGGGTGCTCGTGCTCGCTGGTGTCGACGACGACGCGGTCGCCGGGGCGGAGGTCCTGCCGGTCGGCGAGCTCGCGGGCGATGCTGCCCCATTGGCCGTACGTGGTGCCGTCGCCACTCGCCGCGGCGCCCGGCCGGATCAGGGCCGGCGCCGGAGTGGACGCCGGGTAGGCGCCGACGGCGGCGTCGAAGTCGCGGTAGCCGAGCACGTCGCGCGGGTCCCCACCGGCCGAGCCTGCCGCCGAGCCGCCGAAGACGAAGCGGTGCGGGGCGTCGGGGACGGACTCCAGCCAGGAGCCGAGCCGTTCGCGGGCGGCGAACACCACGTCGAACGGCACACCCGCGTCAGGGCCCACCTCGGGCAGGCCGGCGGTCGCGGCCAGGTGGAAGGAGACGGTGACGCCGAGGGACCAGGCACCCAGCAGCGCGGCAGCGGTACGCCAGTGCGGCGGAAGCAGGGCGGCGGCGCGGCTGCCAGGACCCAGGCCGCAGTCGTGCAGCAGCCCGGCGGTGCGGGCGGCCCAGCCACCGAGCTGCGCCGCGGTGAGAGCGGTGCGCCGCCCGTCGGCCTCGTAGTGGACGAGCAGCGGCACGTCAGCGCCGGCGACGCCCGCCGGCGGGAGCAGCTCGGGAAGCACAAAGACACCATAGCCCCCCGTCCGAGCACGGTGACGGCCTCGGAGCGGCGCCCGCAGCGCCGGCGGGCCGGACGGGTCTGCGCGGTCCACTCACACCACAGGCGGCCCAGACCGAGAAGCCGCTTGGCGGACGTCGACCATCGCCGCCACGGGGCCAGCGGGAGCCGTCCGGGCCCAGTGCGCGCCCGCACCCGCACTCCGATGAGCATCCCCGCGAATGGCCGCAGGGCTACCGGAGCCCATCGGGGCCTCGGGAACGGCTGCCACCGGATGCGGCGCGCACACGCCGCTTGGCCTGCCTCGCGCCTCGGCGCGGGCAGTGCGTCGCGGAGCGGCGCATTGGGGTGCGGGTGAGAATCCCCGCCGGGACCCGCCGCGGCAGCGGTGGGGGGAATCACAGCATGGTGACGGCTTCGGAGCGGGCCACCTCGGGGGCGGTCGGTGGGAGGGACTCGTACTTCTTCAGGACGGCGTGGACGACGAAGACGTACGGGGTCTGCGAGATCAGGCCCGTGACCGTGGTCGTGACCCGGGTGCAGCCCTTGCCGGGCGGGACGGTCTGCCAGGTCCAGCCGGGTTGCGGGCCGATGAGCAGTTCCTGGGACACGGCGGTCAGCTGGTAGGAGACGATGGACGGGTCGCCGATGTTCCACCAGCTGACGGTGGCGGAGGCGGTGCCGGGGACGACCTCGACGCCGTTGATGACGCCGGGGCGCACGACGCCGGTGCACTCGGTCGGGCTCGTGCTCGGGGTCGGGTAGCTGCGGCTGACCTTGGGCAGTGGCGAGATCGACGCGAGGGGGCCGCGGACGGGGGCGCCGGTGGTCAGGCCCGCCGACGGGTCGACCGCGTCGCCCTTCGAGTAGACGGTCTTCTGCGGCAGGTCGAGCACCTTGCCGCCCTGCTTCTTGTTGGCGTTGCCGGCGCCGGTACCGCCGAGGCCGGGCAGCACGGAGCAGCCGGCCACACCGCAGAGCAGTGCCGAGGCCAGGACAAGGGCCGCGCCGAGCCGCCGTTTCACAAGGTGTTCATCGGCGGCCCGGGCGGGAAGCTTAGGTCGCCTCGATCGTGCCGGTGCCGACGAGGACGAGCAGGAGGACGCCGAGCGCGACGCGGTACACGATGAAGATGGTGTACGTGTGCCGCGCCACGAACTTCAGCAGCCACGAGACGGCCAGGTAGCCGACGGCGCCGCTGACGAGGGTCGCGGTGATCGTCGCGGGCCAGCCGACGCCGTTGGCGATGTTGTCGTGCTCGTCGGCGATCTGCAGGGCGCCGGCGGCGAGCAGCGCGGGGATGGACAGGAAGAACGACAGCCGGGTGACGGTGACCCGGTCGAAGTCGCGCAGCAGGCCCGCGGACATCGTCGCGCCGGAGCGGGAGACGCCGGGGATGAGGGCGAGGGCCTGCGCGGTGCCGATGATGAGCGTGTCCTTCCACGTGACGTCGGTCTCGTGGCGTTGCTGGGTGGCGGCCCGGTCGGCGAACCACATGACGCCGGAGAACGCGATGAGCGCGCCGCCGACGAACCAGAGGCTGCGCAGCGTCGTCTCGACCTGGTCCTTGAAGAGCAGGCCGACGATCCCGACCGGGATGGAGCCGAGGATCACCGACCAGCCGAAGCGGTAGTCGAGGTTGTCGCGCCGGGTCTTGTCGAACAGGCCGCGGAGGAACGCGGGGACGATCCGGGCGATGTCGTGCCGCAGGTAGATGGCGGTCGCGAGGACGGCGCCGGTCTGGATGATCGCGGTGAACGCGGTGATGTCGGGGTCGTCGATCGAGTAGCCGAGGAGCTTCTCCAGGATCGTGAGGTGGCCGGTGCTGGAGATCGGCAGGAACTCGGTCAGTCCTTCGACGAAGCCGAGGAGGATCGCTTCGAAGATGTTCACGAGCGGCCGGTCAGACGGTCGGCGATGGCCCGGGCGAGACGGTCGGGGGCGCCTTCGGCGGTGGTCAGGAACAGCGACGGCTCGGTGAGCTCGACCTCGATGACGACCGGGTCGCCGGACGGGGTCGGCAGCAGGTCGACGCGGGCGTAGAGCAGGCCGGCCCGGTCGAAGGGCAGGGCCGCGAGGACCCGTTCGGCGAGGTCGCGTTCCGCCGGTGACGGTGTCCGCGGGGTGATGGACTCCTCCTGGTACAGCGTCTCGACGCCCACGTCGGGGCCGGTGAGGATGGGGCCCTTGCGGATCGCGTGGCTGTAGGCGCCGGCGATGAACAGCAGGGCGGTCTCGCCGGCGGTGTCGACGTCGGCGAGATACGGCTGGATCATGACGAGCCGTCCGGCGTCGTGCAGGCGCCGCACGTGCGCGGCGGCGAGGTCGGCCTGCTCGGGCAGCCGGTAGCGGCCGGTGTCGACGCTGCCGACGCTGACGGCCGGCTTCACCACGATCTCGGCGGCGGCCGTCCCGGTGACGTCGTCGAGCTCGATCGGGTCGCCGGGGTCGAGCCACCGCGTCGGGACGATGGGGATGCCTTTGTCGTGGAGTTCGCGGAGGTACTGCTTGTCGGTGTTCCACGCGATGACGTCGGCCGGGTTGGCGAGGCGTGGCACGGACGCGGCCCACGCGGTGAACTCCGCCCGCCGGGCCGGGTAGTCCCAGGTGTTGCGGACGACGGCGAGGTCGTAGGACGGCCAGTCGACGGCCGGGTCGTCCCAGACGGCGGGGACGGCGGTGACGCCGGCGGCGGCGAGGGCCGGGACGAGGCTCTGGTCGTCCTCGTCGAGGTCGGGCAGTTTGGCGCAGGTAACGAGAGCGACCCGGGCACGGGCCCGGGTCGCGGAATATGACTGTTCGATGATCACGGAGCGAAGATACCGACCCTAGCGGGAAAGGACACGCCGCCCCATGGAGCGCCAGAGGTCGTTGCTGGGCCGCATCTGCTCGAGTAGCTCGCGCTCCCAGGCATTCTCGATCTTGACTCCGGCCTGCGCGCAGGCGGACCGCGCGATGTCGGTGCCTTCCGCCATCTGGTCGCCCCAGACGCCGTCCTCCCCGACGAGCACGATGCGGGCACCGCGCCGGCCGACGTACTCGATGACTGCCTTGGCGCCGCCGTGGTCGTCCGCGAAGGACTTGATGCCGGAGATCAGGCTGCCCGGCACCGGGCGGCTCAGGGTCATCGTCGTATCGGAACCATCTGCCATGACGGCCACACTAAAGGGGTAACCCGCCGGTCGGGAGTGAACTGACGGTCTGATGTGATCGTAGTTACTGACAGGTTTAGTTCACCAGGCGTTCGTTTTGCCCCGACAGAACCAGCTAAAAGCGGATATTCAGGCGCCCGGATCCGAGGGCAAACGAGAGACATGCATCACGTCACGACCCCTCGGGCGCGTTGTGCCAAAAATTCGGGCGTTTCCGGGTCAAGACCGGCTCAAGCTCGACATTTGGCGGCACCTCCGGGGTCCCCCGGATGGTATCGATACGGCGCCGGCGGCAACCAGATCACTGGATGAAGACGTCTACTCCGACCGCCACGCACAACAGCGTGAGATACGTGACCGACCAGTGGAACAGCCGCATCGGCTTCAGCGGCTCGCCGCGGCGGGCCCGGCCGTCGAGCCGGTGCGCCTCCAGCAGCAGCAGCGCGCCGACGACGACCGCGACGACGCCGTAGACGGGCGTCATCCCGAACGGCCACAGCGCCACCGACGCGGCCACGGTCAGCCAGCTGTAGACGACCGTCTCCAGGCCGACGCGCCGCATGCTCGCCACGACGGGCAGCATCGGGATGCCGGCGCGGGCGTAGTCGTCCTTGAACTTGATGGCGAGCGCGTAGAAGTGCGGCGGCTGCCACAGGAAGACCACGGCGAACATGACCCAGGCCGGCCAGGCCAGGCCGCCGGTGACCGCGGCCCAGCCGATCAGCACCGGAGCCGCGCCGCACGCGCCGCCCCACACCGTGTTCTGCGGCGTGGTGCGCTTCAGCCACATCGTGTAGACGAGGTCGTAGTAGGCGATCGCGCCGACGGTGAGCAGCGTGGCGAGCAGGTTGGTGAACGTCGCCATCAGCACCGTGGACAGCGCCGCCAGGATCAGCCCGAAGATCAGCACGGCCCGCGGGGTGATGCTGTGCGTGGCGAGCGGGCGGCGTGACGTGCGCTTCATCAGCGGGTCGATGTCGCGGTCGATGTAGCAGTTCAGCGCGTTGGCCGCGCCGGCCGCCAGGGAACCGCCGACCAGCACCACGGCGATCAGCCACAGCGACGGCAGGCCGCGCTCCGCGAGGAGCATTGCCGGGACCGTCGTGATGAGCAGCAGCTCGACGATGCGCGGCTTCGTCAGTGACACGTATGCCTTGACCACGGCGCCGAAGCCGGCGCGGCGGCCAGCCGCCTGCTGCTGCTGTGCCCGGGCCAGTGCCGCTGCCGTCGTGGGGCGGACCGGCTCGGACGCGCTCTGGGAGACCGCACGGTCGACGAGCTGCGTCACGTCTGGTTTGCCACCTTCCCGGCATCGGCCGCACCTGGACCGCCTGCCTTGGGGCCGCGGCCGGGTGACGGCGCGTGGCGGCAGGGCGAGACCGAGGGTCCCGCCGAGACCGGCGGGCACTCGCATCCTAGAACAGGATCAACGCAGGCCAGAGCGGGACCCCACCACATCGGCGGTCGCCTCCGTCGCGGCGACTGCCTGTACCGTCGCAGCAAAAGTTTCGCGCAGGGCTGAATCGATCCAGGTTTGGCGCCGGTTCCGCGCATCCGCGCAGTCGCGTGCCGGTGAAGGTCGCGGCGGGCATCGACTACCGTTGCCGCAGGCAGTGTCGCCGATGTCCGAAACATGGTCGACTGCGCGTGGGCCTACCCATTCGTGGGTAGGGTCGTTCTGAAAGAGCCCCCGCAACACCGCTGATCAAACCCTCGTTCGACAGGAGCAGCACAGCCGTGAGCGCTGAAGAGGTCAAGGGTCCCGAGCTTTCCTGGTCCGACGTCGACCGTCGGGCGGTCGACACGGTGCGCGTCCTCGCCATGGACGCCGTCGAGAAGGCCGGCAACGGCCACCCCGGCACCGCGATGAGCCTGGCACCCGCGGCGTACATGCTGTTCCAGAAGGTCATGCGGCACGACCCGACCGACCCCAACTGGCTCGGCCGCGACCGCTTCGTGCTCTCCTGCGGGCATTCGAGCCTGACGCTGTACATCCAGCTGTACCTCGCCGGCTACGGGCTGAGCCTCGACGACCTCCGGTCGCTGCGGCAGTGGGGCTCGCTCACCCCGGGCCACCCCGAGCACGGGCACACCGCCGGTGTGGAGACCACCACCGGCCCGCTCGGCCAGGGCCTCGGCAACGCCGTCGGCATGGCGATGGCGGCCCGCCGCGAGCGCGGCCTCTTCGACCCGGAGCCGGCGACCGGCGACAGCCTGTTCGACCACCACGTCTACGTGCTGTGCTCCGACGGTGACATCGAAGAGGGCGTCACGCACGAGGCCAGCGCGCTCGCCGGCCACCAGAAGCTCGGCAACCTCGTCGTCATCTACGACGACAACGAGATCTCGATCGAGGACGACACCAAGGTCGCCAAGAGCGAGGACGTCGCCGCGCGGTACGAGGCGTATGGCTTCCACGTGCAGACCGTCGACTGGCGCGCCGGTCACGACGCCGGCGACGGTGTCTACGCCGAGGACGTGCAGGCGCTGTGGGACGCGATCCAGGCCGCGAAAGCCGAGACGGGCCGCCCGTCGTTCATCGCGCTGCGCACCATCATCGGCTGGCCCGCCCCGAAGAAGCAGAACACCGGCAAGATCCACGGCTCGGCGCTCGGCGCCGACGAGGTCGCGGCGACCAAGCAGGTCCTGGGCTTCGACCCGGCTCTGACGTTCGAGGTGGCCGACGACGTCCTCGCGCACGCCCGCGGCGCCATCGAGCGCGGCCGCGAGCTGCACTCCGAGTGGGACAAGGGCTTCGAGGCGTGGCGGGAGTCCGCCGGTGAGCGCGCCGAGCTGCTCGACCGCCTCTTCGCCGGCCAGCTGCCCGAGGGCTGGGAGAAGTCGCTGCCGGAGTTCCCGGCCAGCGAGAAGGGCATGGCGACCCGCAAGGCGTCCGGCGACGTGCTCGGCGCGCTCGCCCCGGTGCTGCCCGAGCTGTGGGGCGGCTCCGCCGACCTCGCCGAGAGCAACAACACCACGATGGAGGGCGAGCCGTCCTTCGTGCCCGCCGAGTTCGCCACGAAGGCGTTCCCCGGCAACGAGTACGGCCGCACGCTGCACTTCGGCATCCGCGAGCACGGCATGGGCTCGATCCTCAACGGCATCAAGCTGCACGGCCCGACCCGGCCCTACGGCGGCACGTTCCTCGTCTTCTCCGACTACATGCGGCCCGCGGTGCGCCTCGCGGCCATCATGAAGCTCCCGGTCGTGTACGTGTGGACGCACGACTCGATCGGCCTCGGCGAGGACGGCCCGACGCACCAGCCGGTCGAGCACCTGACGGCGCTGCGCGCGATCCCCGGCCTGGCCGTGGTCCGCCCCGCCGACGCCAACGAGACCGCGTGGGCGTGGCGCCGGGCGCTGGAGGTCACCGACCACCCGGTCGCGCTGGCCCTCAGCCGGCAGAACCTGCCGACCCTGGACCGCGACGAGTACGCGCCGGCCGAGGGCACCGCCAAGGGCGGATACATCCTCAAGGACGCATCCGACGGCCAGCCGCAGGTGATCATCGTGGCCACCGGCTCCGAGGTGCAGCTCGCCGTCGCCGCGCAGCGGCAGCTCGAGGCGGAGGGCACCCCGACCCGCGTCGTGTCGATGCCCTGCCAGGAGTGGTTCATGGAGCAGGACCTGGCGTACCGCCAGCAGGTCCTGCCGAGCGGGGTCAAGGCGCGGGTCAGCGTCGAGGCCGGCATCGCCATGTCGTGGCAGCACATCATCGGCGACCACGGCGTGGCCGTGAGCATCGAGCACTACGGCGCGAGCGCCCCGCACACGGTGCTCTTCGAGCAGTTCGGCTTCACCACCGACAAGGTCGTCGCGGCCGCGCACGCCTCGCTCGCCAAGGTCGGCGAGATCACCGGCACCACCACGGGCAACTGAGACATCGGCATCTGAGTTAGAGGAGCACTGCGATGAGTTCCGATCGGCTGGCCGAGCTCTCCGCCGCAGGTGTGGCGGTCTGGCTCGACGACCTCTCCCGCGCCAGACTGAGCGGCGGCGGCCTCGACAAGCTGCGCCGCGAACAGCACGTCGTGGGAGTCACCACCAACCCCACCATCTTCGCGAAGGCGCTGACCTCCGCCGAGGACTACGCCGACCAGGTCAAGGACCTCGCCCTGCGCGACGCGCAGGTCAACGAGGCGATGCGCGCGCTCATGACGTATGACGTGCGCTGGGCCTGCGACGTCATGAAGCCCGCCGCCGACGCCAGCAAGGGCATCGACGGCCGGGTGTCGATCGAGGTCGACCCGGGCCTCGCCGCCGACACCGCCCGCACCGTCGCCGAGGCGAAGGCGCTGTGGTGGCTCGTCGACCGCGACAACCTGTTCATCAAGATCCCCGCGACCAAGGAGGGCCTGCCGGCGATCACCGCCGTGCTCGCCGAGGGTATCAGCGTCAACGTGACGCTGATCTTCTCCCTGGAGCGCTACGAGGCGGTCATGAACGCGTTCTTCGCCGGCCTCGAGCAGGCGAAGGCCAACGGTCACGACCTCGCGAAGATCGGCTCGGTCGCGTCGTTCTTCGTGTCGCGCGTCGACACGGAGTACGACAAGCGGCTCGACAAGATCGGCTCCGACGAGGCGACGGCGCTCAAGGGCAAGGCCGCCATCGCCAACGCGAAGCTCGCCTACAAGAAGTACGAGGAGCTGTTCTCCTCCGAGCGCTGGCAGGCCCTCGCCGACGCGGGCGCCCACCCGCAGCGGCCGCTGTGGGCGTCCACCTCGACGAAGAACCCCGAGTACCGCGACGTCATCTACGTCGAGGAGCTCGTCGCGCCCGGCACGGTCAACACCATGCCGGAGGCCGTCATCCACGCGTTCGCCGACCACGGCGAGGTCCGCCTCGACGCGATCACCGGCTCCTACGCGGAGGCCCAGCAGGTCATGGACGACCTCGCCGCGATCGGCATCGACTACGACGACGTCGTGCAGGTCCTGGAGCGCGAGGGCGTCGAGAAGTTCTCGGTCTCCGGCAACGAGATGATCGAGACCGTCCGGACGGCCCTCGAAGCGGGCAAGTAGGGCACGCGATTTCAGTAGGCTGGTCATCCGGGCCGGCCGTCTCTTGGGGGGTGCGGGTGCCTGATCTTCTCGACGATGTCACCGCTGCGGCCGGGCTCACGGTGTTCGGCGCCGCGGCCGTCGCCGGTGCGATCGACACCCGCGCCCTGCCGCGCTCCCCCCTCGACTGGTCCCCCGACTACGACGTGGTCCCCAGGGTCACCATGCTCCGCACGGAGCTGCGGGCCCTGGACCTGGACCGCGTCGTCCTCGCCGGCGACGGTGCGCCGGCCCGCGCCGCCGACGCGATCGCCCGGACGCTCGGCGTGCCACTGACCGTCCTGACCGGCACCGACCCCGGCGGCATCGCCGCCGCCGTCGCCGGCCCGCTGCGCCGCACCGTGGTCGTGCTCACCGCGGCGTCGCCGATCTCCGTCTCCCTGGCCGTCGACAGCCACCGCCGGGCGTTCCTGCAGGCGTTCGAGGACCAGGGGATCCACGACCTCGGGCGGCGGTTCGTGTTCGTCACCCGGCCCGGGTCGCCGCTCGCGACGACGGCGCTGGAGATGGGCGCGCAGCTGTTCCTCGCGCAGCCCGGCCCGCTGTCCGCGTACTCCCTGGTGCCGGCGGGTCTGGCCGGCGCCGACATCAACGAGCTCGTCGAGCAGGCGTTCGCCCTGGCCGAGCCGCCCCGCCGCACGTCGGCCGCCGGCTTCTCGCTGCCGTCGGCGGGGTTCTCTCCCCCGTCCGGGTTCACGGCGCCGTCCGGTGCGCCGGAAGCGCCGGCGTCCGCCGGGGACGCCGGGTTCGCGCATCCCGCGGTCGCGCTGGGAGCCGCGCTGCGGGCCGCCGTCGCCGCGGGGCGGGACAAGATCGCCCTGGCCGCCGACGGCAGCGGGCTCGTGGGGCTCGGCGAATGGGTCGCCGCACTGCTCGACGGTGCCGGCGCCCGGGCCGTGCCGGTCGTCCTCGAGACGCCGAGCAGCTGGGGGCACGAAGGACCCGACGTCCTCAGCGTGACCACGGGCGGGCCGCTCGTGCCCGGCGTCATGCCCGGCGGAGGGATCAACCCCGACCTGGCCGTCAACGGGCCGCTCGGCGTGCAGCTGCTCGTCTGGGAGCAGGCCCTCACGATCGCCGGGCTGATCGGCACCGCGCCGGCGGACCCCGAGCGGACCCGCTCCGCCCCCGCCGGCTTCGGCGCGGCCGGTTCCACACCCGCCGGCGGTTTGGCGTCCGGCAGCGAGGGGCACGGTGGTGATGATCCGTCGTCGGGCGAAGGGGTGCTGCGGGTGCTCGACACCGGGGTGCCGCCGCAGGTGCCGGCGTTCGTCGAGGGTGCCGTGGAGGTCCACGGAGCCGTGACCGCGACGACGCTGATCGGGGCGATCGACGAGTTCGCCCGGTCGGTCCCGCCCGGGGCGGCGCTCACCGTGCTGGCGCACCTCGACCGGACCGCCGACGCCGCCGCGCTGGAGGTGCGGACCGGACTCGCCGGCCGGGTCGACCGGGCCGTCCGCCTCGCCTGGAGCGGCGAATCCGTCCAGGCCGCCACGGACGCCGGAGGATCCGGCCGTACATCGGCAGCCAACGTCATCCAGATCACCGGTGCCGTCCCGAGGGACCTGGCTGTCCCGGGACGTCCCTACACGTTCGGCGAGCTGCAGGCCGCCGAGGCCGCCGACGACCGGCAGGTCCTGCTGGAGCGGGGCCGGCCGCTGCTGCGACTGCACCTGACCGACCGGAAATCCGGTATCGACCAACTGTTGGCCGCCCTCGGAGGGTGAGTGTGATGACCAATCCCTTGCGGGACCCGCAGGACCGGCGACTGCCTCGGATCCCCGAGCCGTGCGCGCTGGTCATCTTCGGCGTCACCGGTGACCTTGCCCGCAAGAAGCTCATCCCGGCTGTGTACGACCTGGCCAACCGAGGTCTGCTGCCGCCGAGCTTCGCGGTGCTCGGCTTCGCCCGGCGCGACTGGGGCGACGGCGACTTCGAGGACCTCGCCCGCAAGGCCGCGCAGAACGGCGCCCGCACCACGTGGCGGGAGGAGGTGTGGTCGCGCCTCGCCGGCAACATCAAGTTCGTGCCCGGCTCGTTCGAGGACGACGCGGCGTTCGACCACCTGGCGCAGACCCTCGACGACCTGCACGACGAGTCCGGCATCCCCGGCAACGCGGCGTTCTACCTGTCGATCCCGCCGTCGGCGTTCCCGGTCGTGCTCAAGCAGCTCGAGCGCACAGGCATGTCCGACAACGCGAAGTCCGGCGGCTGGCGCCGCGTCGTGGTGGAGAAGCCGTTCGGCTACGACCTGGTGTCGGCGCGGCAGCTCAACGACCTCGTCGACGACGCGTTCACCGCGCAGGACGTGTTCCGCATCGACCATTACCTGGGCAAGGAAACCGTCCAGAACATCCTGGCGCTGCGCTTCGCCAACAACCTGTTCGAGCCGGTGTGGAACTCCAACTACGTCGACTCGGTGCAGATCACGATGGCCGAGGACGTCGGCATCGGCACCCGCGCCGGGTTCTACGACACCGTCGGCACCGCCCGCGACGTCGTGCAGAACCACCTGATGCAGCTGCTCGCGCTGGTCGCGATGGAGGAGCCGACGGCGTTCGACGCGACCGCGATCCGCACCGAGAAGCTCAAGGTGCTCAACGCGATCACCGTGCCGACCGACGTGTTCACCAACACGGTCCGCGGGCAGTACCTCACCGGCTGGGTCGCCGGCGAACGCGTCCCCGGCTACCTGGAGGAGAAGGACGTCCCCGCGGAGTCGAAGACGGAGACGTACGTGGCGATCCGTCTCGGCGTCCAGAACCGCCGCTGGGCCGGGGTCCCGTTCTACATCCGCGCCGGCAAGCGCATGCCGCGCCGCGTCACGGAGCTCGCGATCTCGTTCAAGAAGGCCCCCCACCTGCCGTTCCACCAGGCCGACGTGGAGATGCTCGGCCACAACCAGCTGGTCATCCGGGTGCAGCCTGACGAGGGCGTGATGCTGAAGTTCGGCTCGAAGGTGCCCGGCACGACCATGGAGGTCCGCGACATCGCGATGGACTTCCAGTACGGCGAGGCGTTCACCGACGCGAGCCCCGAGGCGTACGAGCGGCTCATCCTCGACGTCCTCGTCGGCGACAAGACCCTGTTCCCCGACTCGGCCGAGGTCGAGGCGAGCTGGAACGTCATCGACCCCCTGGAGGAGGCGTGGAAGGGCTCGACGCCCGAGCCGTACCGCGCCGGCGAGTGGGGGCCGCGAGCCGCCGACGAGATGCTGGCCCGCGAGGGCCGCGCCTGGCGCCGGGCCTAGGTTTCTTCGAAGGGGACTGGTCATGATCGGACTTTGGGACACCACAGGCATCGAGGTCGTGAAGGCCCTGGCGAACGAGCGGCGCAGCGCCGGCGGGCTCACCAGCGGCCTCGCCCTCACCCTCGTCGCCGTCGTCGACGAGCGGCAGGTCCGGGAGGCGGAGGCCGCCGCGACCATCGCCGCGTCCGCGCACCCGTGCCGGCTGCTCATCATCGTGCGCGCCGACGTCACCCAGCAGCGGTCCCGCCTCGACGCGGAGATCGTCGTCGGCGGGCGGCTCGGACCGTGCGAGGCCGTCGTCATGCGCATGCAGGGCCGCCTCGCGCTGCACGCCGAGTCGGTCGTCATGCCGCTGCTCGCCCCGGACGTGCCGGTGGTGACCTGGTGGCAGTGCACGCCGCCGGAGCGGATCGCGTACGACCCGCTGGGCGTCGTCGCGGACCGCCGCATCACCGACAGCGCCCAGGCACCCGACCCCGTGGACGCGCTGCGCATCCGCGCCGAGGACTACGTGCCCGGCGACACCGACCTGGCCTGGTCGCGGATCACCCCGTGGCGCACGCTGCTCGCCGGCGCCTTCGACGCGACCCGGGTCGGCGTCAGGTCCGTCGAGATCATCGCACCCGACCTCGACCCCACGGCGCCGCTGCTCGGCGGCTGGCTCGAGGCCCGCCTCGGCGTCCACCCGACCCGCAAGCCCGGCTCCGGCAAGATCATGGAGGCGGTGAACCTGGAACTCGCCGACGGCAGCAGCATGAACCTCATCCGCGACCTGAACGCGGGCATCGCCACCCTCCAGCGCACCGGCCAGCCCGACCGGACCCTGCCGCTGAGCCGGCGCCCGCTCGGCGAGGAACTGGCCGAGGAACTGCGCCGGCTCGACCCCGACCAGCCATACGCGGCCGCGCTCGCCGCCGCCACCGGCAAGCAGCACCTCGACGAGCGCGGGGCGCCGCGGGTGCACATCTGGAAGGACCCGGCGCTCGCCGAGCGCCCGGAGGCCGCTACGCCCTCGTCCCTGGAGTCCGTCGCTTCATGACCGTCGTCATTCACGATGACCCGAAACTGCTCGCCGAGGCGACCGCCGCCCGCCTGATCGTCCGGCTCACGGACGCGCAGGCGGAGCGGGGCGTCGCGTCCCTCGTCCTCACCGGCGGCCGGATCGCCGCGCAGATCTACGCCGCGGTCCTCGCCAGCCCGGCCCGCGACGCCGTCGACTGGTCGCGGGTCGACTTCTGGTGGGGCGACGAGCGGTTCCTGCCGTCCGGCGACCCCGACCGCAACGAGACCCAGGCCAGGGCGGCGCTGCTGGACGGCCTGCCGGTCGACCCGGCCCGGGTCCACCCGATGCCTGCCTCCGACGGCCCGCTCGGCGACGACGCCCCCAAGTCGTGCGCCTAGCCGCCGGGCGGCTACAGGTGCCACAAACCGAACCCGGGCGACGCAGGTCGAAGCCGGACACCGATCCGGC
>NZ_JBFANF010000039.1:0-65586 GCF_040674675.1 Dactylosporangium sp. NPDC049742
GCCGGCCGCCCGGCAGCGCCGACAGCGGGCGGCGGGCCGGCGGCCCGTGGTCGCGCTGCTGGACACCGCGCTGGACCCGCACGCGCCCGGCCGGCCGGCGCCGTGGCTCGGCGACCCGGACCCCGGCCCGGACGGTGTCTGGGCCGACGCCGGCCAGTACGGATGGCGGCGCGGCCCGGCCCGGCTCCGGCCGCCGGAGACCGCGTCCTTCCGCAGCATGCCGAAGTGCTTCGGGCACGGCACGTTCTCCGCCGGGCTGATCCGCCAGGTCGCCCCGGACGCGCGGATCCTGTCCGTCCCCGTGGTCGACGACGACGGCACGACCCACATCGACCAGCTCATCAACGCGTTCGGCTGGCTGCACGAGCAGCGGGCCGCCGACCCCACGTTCGTCGACGTCGTGTGCTGCCCCATCACCGTCACCGCCAACCTGCCCGACGACGCCCTCGTGCTCGGCTGGCTGCGGGCGGTGCTCGGCGCGCTCGGCGGGGCCGGCGTGCCGGTCGTGGTGCCCGCGGGCAACGACGGCTCGCCGATGCCGACCTTCCCGGGCGCGTTCACGGCGCTCTCGGTCGCCGGCACGCCGGACGTCCCGGTGGTCACCGTCGGCGCGCTCAACCCGGACGGCAGCGACGCGTACTACAGCAACCATGGCGAATGGGTGCAGGTCCGCCGGCCGGGCTCGGCGCTGATCAGCCTGATGCCGGTGTGGGATGGCGACGAGCAGCCACCGGTCCGCGGCTCGGCGGGCATCGGCGTCGACCCCGACGCGTTCCGCGGCTGGGCCCGGTGGAGCGGCACGTCCTTCGCCTGCGCGCTGCACGCCGGCGAGCTGGCCGCCTTGTGAACACCCACGTGGAGGAGGCGCAGGCAGACCGGTACACGCGACTCGCCGGCTGCCTGGAACGCGCCCGCGGCGGCGACCGGGAGGCGCTCAGGGAGGTCGTCGTCGAGCTGAACCCGACGCTGTGGCACGTGGCGAGGGCCGCCGGCCTGCCGCCCGACGACGCCGAGGACGTGGTGCAGGCGACGTGGCTGGCGTTGCTGCGGCACCTGGACGGCATCCGCTCACCGCAGTCGCTGACCGGCTGGCTCGTCTCCACGACCCGGCACGGCGCGTGGCGGGCCCGCCAGCGCCTGCACGGCAAGCCCGCCGGCGACCCCGACGCGCTCGTCGAGCTGGAGGACCCGGCACCCGGGCCGGTCGAACAGGTCCTCACGGACCAGCGGGACCGGATCCTGCTGCGGCACTTCGCGGAGCTGCCGGAGCGCTGCCGGCGGCTGCTGCGCATCGTCGCCACCGTCCACCGCCCCGACTACACCGAGGTCGGCGAGGCGCTGCTGATGCCGCGCGGCTCGATCGGCCCGACCCGCGGCCGCTGCCTGAACAAGCTGCGCGACCTCCTCCTCGCCGACGCCGCCTGGGACCCGACATGGACGAACTGACCCTCCTGCGCCTGCTCGCCGGCGCCCTCGACCGCACCGACCCGCCACCGGCCGGGCTCGACGACCGTGTCATGTTCGCCCTCGAGGTCGACGCCGTCGACACGGAGATGGCCTGGCTGGAGCGCGAGGTCCTGACCGGCTCCGGCGCCCGGGCCAGCGAGCACAGCCGCACCATCACGTTCGACTCCGCCAGCCTCACCGTGATGATCTCCGTCGTCGAGCGGGCCGACGGCCGGGTCCGGCTCGACGGCTGGCTGGCCCCGCCCGGCCCGCTGCGCGTCGAGCTGCGCGTCGCCGCCCACCCCGACAGCGCCGTCCACGCGGGGGCCGACGGCCGGTTCGTCTTCGACAACGTCCCGCGCGGCCTGGCGCAGCTGGTCGTCCAACCGCCGTCCGGCCCGACCGTCGTGACCCCCGCGCTGGCCCTGTGAGCACGGCAGACGCGCCGCCGCCCGCCGCGCCGCCGGCTGCTTCGGTTGCTGCTGTGTCGGCTGCTTCGGTTGCTGCTGTGTCGGCTGCTTCGGTTGCTGCTGTGTCGGCTGCTTCGGTTGCTGCTGTGCCGGCTGCTTCGGTTGCTGCTGTGCCGGCCGCTTCGCTGGCTGCTGTGCCGGCCGCTTCGCCGTCTGGGCGCCCGGCTGCTTTGCCGGTGGCGCGTGGCCGTGGGGGGCTCGCTGTCGTCGTGGAGCGGGCCGCGGCGCTGCACGACCGGGGGCAGCGGGTCACCGCCGACATGCGTCCCGTCCAGGGCGCCAAGCTGCTGCGGGAGGGCCTGCGCCTGCTCGACCGGCTCCCCGCGGCGGACCAGGCCGGCGCCGCGACCGTCCGGGCGCGGCTGCTGGCGACGCTCGGCTACGCGGAGGTCGACCAGGGCCGCGTCGACGCCGGCCTGCGCCTGCTCGACGAGGCGGAGGAGCTGCTACCCCTGGACGGCCGCGGCGCCGTCTACGGCCAGCGCGGCGTCGTCCTCAGCCGCCTCGGCCGCGACGAGGAGGCGCTGCGGCAGTTCGACGCTGCCGTCGCCGCCCTGCGGTCCGGCAGCGAACCGGAGGCGCTCGCCCGCGCCCTGTACAACCGCGGCAACGTCCACATGGGACTCGCCCGGATGCGGGCGGCCCGCAACGACTTCCAGCGCGCCGTCCGCGTCGCCGAGCGGGCCGGCTTCGACCGCATCATCCCGATGGCCAGGCACAGCCTCGGCTACCTCGATTACCTCAACGGCAACATCCCCGCCGCGCTCGCCGTGTACCGGGAGGTGGCTCCGCGGTACCAGCTGAGCAAACCCGGCATGCTGCCGATCCTCGCGCTGGACAGGGCGCGGGCCCTCACGGCCGCCGGGCTCTTCCGCGACGCCGAGCAGGAGCTGGTCTGGGCCGTCGCGCAGTTCCGCCGGCGGCGGACCGGCCAGGACTACGCGGAGGCGCAGCTCGCCCGCGCCGAGGCCGCCCTCCTGCGCGGCGACCCTTCCGCCGCCCGCGACCTGGCGACCGTCGCGAGAGCTGCGTTCCTGCGCCGCGACAACCACCGCTGGGCCGCGCTGTCGCTGCTGCTGGTCCTGCGCGCCGAGCAGGCCGCGGGCCGTCCCGCCCTCACCGGCCGCGCGGCCGCGCTCGCGTCCACATTGGACGACCTGGGCCTGCGGGAGGACGCGACCGTCGCCCGCCTCGTCGCGGCCAGGTCCTCAGGTACCCTCCCACCGCCGCCACCACGATCCAGCCGCCTCGACACGCGGCTGCTGTGGCACCTCACCCGCAGCGAACTGCTCGACGCGCCCGCCGCCGCCCGGCACCGGGAAGCCGGACTGCGGGAGCTGCAGCGGCACCGCGCCCGGTTCGGCTGCCTCGACCTGCAGACGGGCGCCTCCGCACACGGCCGCGACCTGGCCGCCGCGGGCCTGGCGGCGGCGGTCCGCGACGGCACGCCACGCGACATCTACCGCTGGTCCGAGCTCGCCCGCGCCCAGGCGATGCTCCTGCCACCGGTCCGCCCGCCCACCGACCCGGCCGCGGCCTCCGCCCTGGAGGAACTGCGCCAGGTCCGCGCCGTCCTCCGCCAGGCGGAGCTGGACGGTAGTGTCCGCCCCACCACCCGGGACCGTCCCGGCCGCACGCTGTCCGACCTGCGGCACCGGGAGACGGCCCTGCTGCGCACGATCCGCGAACAGTCCTGGACCGTCTCCGGCCCCGGCACGGCCACCCGGCCCGCGTCGTTCACCGCCGTCTGCGCCGCCCTGGGCCGCACCGCGATGGTCATGTACCTCCGCGACGGCCCGCGCCTGCTAGCACTGACCATTGTGGACGGCCACGCCACCGTCGTCCCGCTCGGCTCCTACGCCGCGGCCGCTGAATCATTGCTGCGCCTGCGCGCCGACCTCGACGCCGCCGCGGGCCGCTCCCTGCCACCGAGGATGGCCGCCGCCCTGGCAACCGCCACCGCCGGCGACGCCGCCACCCTGGCCGGCATCCTGCTCACCCCCGTCCTCGACCGCATCACCGACCGCGCCCTCGTGGTCGTGCCGACCGGCGCCCTGGTAACCGTCCCGTGGGGGCTGTTGCCCGGCTGCACTGGCCGTCCCGTCACCGTCACCCTGTCCGCCACGACATGGCTCGCCGCCCGCTCCCGCCTGCGCCGCTCGGCTACTTCCGCGGTGCCGCTCGCGGGGCCTGGCAACGACCGCGCCGCAGCAGAGCGCCGTGCGATCGCCGCCCTGCACCGCGCCGCGACGGCGCCGACCGGCTCGCCCGCTGCTCGTGCCGCTGCGGCACAGACCGTCTCGGCCGCCGACCATGCCGCTGGGGCGCTGACCGGCTCGGCCGCTGCCCCTGCCGCTGCGGCGCTGACTGGCTCGGCCGCTGCCCCTGCCGCGGCGGTGCTGACCGGCTCGGCCGCTGCCCCTGCCGTTGCGGCGCTGACTGGCTCGGCAGCTGCGCATGCCACGGCGGTGCTGGCTGGCTCGGCCGTCATCTCGGCCGCGATGCCTGGCAACGACCGCATCTCGGCGGAGAGCCATGCGATCGCCGCACCGGACCGGACCGCGCCGCCGGTGACCGGCTCGGCGCTGTTTGCGGAGCCTGGCAACGACCGCGCTTCGGGACCGCCGCACGCGACCGCCGCCCTGGACCAGACCGCGGCGGTGCCGGCCGCCTCGGCCGCTGCCCATGCGGCGGCGGTGCTGACCGGCTCGGCCGTCACCTCGGCCACGGTGCTGCTCGCGGGGCCCGGAAACGACCGCGCCGAGGCTGAGATCCACGCGATCGCCGCCCTGGACCGCGCCGCGACCGTCCTCACCGGCGCGGCCGCCACCCCCGCCGCCGCACTGTCCGCCATGGACGGCGCCGGCATCGCCCACATCGCCGCTCACGGCCACCACGAACCCGACAACCCACTCTTCTCCGCCCTCGACCTCGCCGGCGGCCCGCTCATGGGCTACGACCTCCAACGCCTGACCAAACCCCCGACGATGGTCGTCCTGTCCGCCTGCGACCTCGGCCAGTCCGAGGTCCGCCCGGGCGACGAGACCCTCGGCATGGCCGCCGCCCTCCTCGCCACCGGCACCGCCACGGTCGTCGCCAGCACCAGCCGTGTCGGCGACGAAACGGCCATGGCCACGATGACGGCGTTCCACCGCCACATCCACGCCGGCGCCGACGCCGCGACCGCCCTCGCCGCCGCCACCAAGGACCACCCCGGCCCGTTCGTCTGCCTCGGCGCCGCCTGACCCGCACCCCGACCCGCCGTTCCCCGGCACCAACGAATCAGGTCCCCGCCGCGAGCGACCAGTCGGCGGATCGGCTCCCTGCCGCGGGCGACCGGCCGGCGGATCGGCTCCGTGCTGCGGGCGACCGGCCGGCGGATCAGGTCCAGAACCTCGGCGGCGTCGACGCAGCACCGCGGCCAGCTGTTGCCCGTCCAGCAGGAGACGCCGGCACGCGAAACCATCGAGGCTCGTGCCATCAACGCCACCCAGACCGACGCGCTCAACCAGATCCACTGTCCATCAACGCCAGCACCGGCTGCGGGTCGCATCACGGGCCGAACGGCAGGTTCTCGGCGTCATGGACAAGCAACGCCACCTGCACGCGGTTGTTCAGCTCCAGCTTCGACAGCAGCCGCGACACGTGCCCCTTGGCGGTCGGCACGCTCATACCGAGCTCGGCGCCGATCTCCGCGTTGGTCAGCCCCCGCCCGAGCGCGGCCGCGACCTCCCGCTCCCGCTCGGTCAGCCCCGCGAGCCGCGCCCGTGCCCTGTCCCGCCGCGGCCCGGCATGCGGGTCTGCGACATGGTCGATGAGCCGCCGGATGACCGTGGGGGAGAGGATCGCACCGCCGCCGGCAACGGTCCGCACCGCCTCGATGATCTCCCGCGGCGGCGTGTCCTTCAGCAGAAACCCACTCGCCCCGCCCCGCAGCGCCTCGAGCACATACTCATCCGCGTCGAACGTCGTCAACACCACCACCTGCGGCGCCCCCACCCGCCCCCGAATCCGCTGCGTCGCGACCAGCCCGTCAACGCGCGGCATGCGGATGTCCATGAGCATCACGTCAGGCCAGTGCGCCCCGGCAACGTTGACGGCCTCCGCCCCGTCTCCCGCCTCCGCCACCACCTCGATGTCGGGCGACCCACCCATCAGGATGCGCAACCCAGCCCGCACGAGCGGATCATCGTCCACGATCGCCAACCGAATCGGCCGCTCCACCCCGCCCACCCGCTCCACCCCGCCCGGCTGCTCGGCTCTGCCTGGTTGCTCGGCCACGCTTGGCTGGCCGGGTCCGTCTGGCTGTCCGGTGCCGCTCGGTCGGTCGCCCCCGCTCGGCTGTCCGGCTCCGCTTGGCCGAGGCGGGGTCACGGCGGCCATGGGAGCCAGGCCTGGAGGCGGAACGTGTCGCGGTCGGTGCCGTGCTCGACCCGGCCGCCCGCGAGAGCGACGCGCTCGCGCAGGCCGACGAGGCCCAGGCCCGAGCCCGGAATCGGCGAACGGTGTGCCTGGGCCAGGGCGTTGGTGACCGTGACCCGCAGCTCCGCGCCGGCGGCGCCGTCGAGGCGCACCTGCACCTCGCTGCCCGGGGCGTGCTTGCGGGCGTTCGTCAGGCCCTCCTGCACGAACCGGTACACGGTCCGCCCGAGCATCATGGCCGGGCCGTCCGCCGGTACCGTCGAAATGAAGCCGACCGTCATGCCCGAAGCGCGGGCCGTGTCGACGAGGTCGGGCAGGTCGCCGAGGCCGGGCTGCGGCGGCTCGGGCCGGTCCCGCAGGATCCCGAAGACCGTGCGCAGCTCCTGCAGTGCCTCGTGCGCGCTGCCCCGGATCGCGCCGGCGGCGAGCGCGGTCTCCTCCGGCCGCGCGTCGGTGCGCACCTCGAGCGCCCCCGCGTGCAGGCTGATCAGCGACAGCCGGTGGGCGAGGACGTCGTGCATCTCCCGGGCGATCCGCGTGCGCTCGGTCAGTCGCGCCTGCTCGACCCGCAGGTGCTGCTCGGCCTCGAGACGCGCCGCATGGTCCCGCAGCGACTGGGTCAGCCGCCGGTACGCCCGCACGAACAGCCCCCACCCGACGGCCGCGGCCGTGACCACGGACCGCATCAGCAGGTCGACCCACAGGGGGAACGGCGGGTCGTCCTGCAGCAGGAAGTACACGGCGGCGGTGGCCACGTTGGCCGCGCCGAGCCACAGCACGACCGCCGCCCGATGCCGGACCGCGACCGTGAACAGGGCCACGGTGATCGCCCCGGTCGCCATGACCGACACCGCCCCGAACGGCAGCAGCGCCAGCGCCACCGCGCGCGGATGTCGCCGCCGCGCGACCAACGTGAGGACGCACAGCACGCCGATGCCCACGTCCACCTGCCACGGGATGGCCGCCCCGGGCTTCGTCGCGTCGCCGAGCGGCACCATCAGCGCCCCATACACCGTGGCCAGCCCGATCGCGATCGCGTCGGCCAGCCGATCACGCCGGCGCGTCGACATCTCGTCCCCGGGCCCGGGGACGAGCAGTGCGAACAGCAGCGCCGACATGCACGCAGCCTACGAGCGACACCCGCCGCGGCGGCACCTACCAAAGTCGGGTATCGGTTCCCATAGTTTGGCCGATGCGCCGCCGCGCCGCCCGCGTCAGAGTTGGCCTCAGATCGAAACGGAGGCGACCCGATGTGGCAGCACACACTCACCGCGGTCCGGCGATGCACAGGAACGAGGCGCCGACGCTGGCTGGTCGCGGCCACCCTGCTGGTGGGCGCGGCGGTGGCATTCGGTGTGCCCGACCGCACCTTCGCCGGGATCAGCGACCCGGCGCAGAGTCTGATGTCGGTCACCGTGCCGTTGCTCGGCATCCTGCTCGTCCATGACCTGCACCGCGCAGACATCCGCGCCGGCCTGACTTCGACGCTGCTGGCCGCCGTCCTGGTGGCGGCCGGCGTCGGCGCGCTCGGCGTGCTGTTCTGCGCGACGGGTCTGGCGTTCAAAGCGTCGGCAGGCGCGTGGGAACACGCGGCGACCATCGCGGCCGGCGGCGTGCTGGTGCAGGTGCTCGCCCAGCTGGTCGGCACCGGCATGGAGCTGCTGCTGCGCTCGCCCTGGGCGGCGTTCCCCGCCACGTTCCTGCCGTTCGCGGTGTGGCTCGCGTTGGCTCCCGTCGCCGAGTGGCGTTGGCTCACACCGTACGAGACGGCGCGGCACCTCTTATCCGGCCAGATGAGCACGCAGGCCTGGCTGCAGTGGCTGACCGTCCTGCTGATCTGGGGTGTGGCGCTCAACGTCTTCGGCGCGGTGAGGCACGCCGGTCGCCGCCGCCCAGGAGGGGCCAGCGACGGTTTGAGCGCGACCGGCGCGGCCTGAGAGTCGTGGAACCGGGGCGTGCTGGCCCGCCGAGCAACGGTTAGCGCCTGTACCAGAAGCGCCTGTACCAGAAGGAGGGGGCGAGGCGAGATCCGAGGGGCGTTCGGGGGTGCGTCTTGGTTGTCCGGAGACAGGGGCCGCATCCGGATGATGCGGCGTGCGGCCAGCGCCTGGGCCGGTCCGGCGCGGTGCGCAGGGTCGGCCTGGACGAGCGGCTGGGCCAGCCGTAGCCCGGCATGGGTGGGGCGGGTCCGGCATGGGTGGGGCGGGTCCGGCGCGGGTGCGTTGGGTCGGTGCGGATGGGATGTTTGGGCTCTGGTCGGGCGTGGAGTCGGTCAGGCCATCGGAGCTCGGCATGGGCGGGCTGGTGCGGGGTGTGCTGGGGCGGTGTGGGTGGTTGGGTTCTGGTCGGGTGAGGGGTGGTCTTGCCTTCCAGGTCTGGCGCCCGGGGGAGTTCAGGCTGTCGCGGTCTGGAGTGGGTGGGGCTGGTCTGGTGCGGGGTGTGCTGGGGTGTGTGGGTGGTTGGGCTCTGGTCGGGTGAGGGGTGGTCTTGCCTTCCAGGTCTGGTGCGGGGGAGTTCGGGCTGTTGCGGTCTGGCGTGGGTGGGCTGGGTCCGGTGCGGGGTGTGCTGGGGCGGTGTGGGTGGTTGGGCTCTGGTCGGGGGTGGGGTGGTTCAGGCTGTCGCGGTTCTGGTGTGGGTGGGGTCGGGTTCGGTGCAGGGTGTGCTGGGTTGACCACGGCGGTGAGCGTGGTTCGGTTGCCGGTGTGGGTGGGGTGTTGGGCTCCGGTTGGACGTGAGGTAGTCGATGCCGATGCCGATGCCGATGCCGATGCCGATGCCGATGCCGATGCCGATGCCGATGCCGATGCGGTGCGGTGCGGTGCGGTGTGGAGCTGTGTGGAGCGGTGCGATGCGGTGCGGTGTGGAGCGGTGCGGTGTGGAGCGGGGGTTAGGGGGTCACGTTCAGGAAGCGGTGGGCCAGGCGGGTGCAGGCGGCGCGTAGTTCTGGGGGGTCGATGACCTGGAGGTCGGCGTCGAATCTGGCTACGGAGGCGGCGAGGGACATCCAGGACCAGGACTCGAGGGTCAGGCGGCACTGGTCGGGGCTGAGTTCTTCGACGACGCCGTCGCGGGTGTACTGGGCGACCGTTGCGGCTGGCAGGTCCAGGATCACCACGCCGCGGCAGGTGTTGCGGTGGAAGGTGCCGGTGACGAATGCGGCGACGTCGCCGCCGGGGAGGGTGCGTGGCGTGAATCGTGGGCCGTTCGGGGTGCGCAGGGTGATTCGGTCGGCGCGGAAGATGCGCCAGTCATTCCTGTCGAGGTCCCAGCCGACCAGGTACCAGCGGCCGTCCCAGGTTACGACGTGGTGAGGTTCGACTCGGCGTGTGCCGCGGTCGGCGTAGTCGAAGCGTAGGACCTCCCGTGCGTGTGCGGCGGCGCTGAGTGCCATGAGTGCGTCGCCGCCAACAGAAGCCGAAGCCGGGGCCGGAGCCGAAGCGGACGAAGAAGAGGCGGCGGAAGAGGTCGGACGGGCGACGGCGGTGACGTGCAGGGCGTCGATCCGGTGGCGTAGTCGCGCGGGCATGACCTGCCTGACGGTGTGCAGCGCCCGCGCGGCGGCCTCGGCGGTGCCGTTGCCGGGGGTGGTCGCGGCCACCTGCAGCGCGATGCTCAACGCGACGGCCTGCTCGTCGTCGAACAGCAGCGGCGGCAGCTCGGTGCCGGCGCCGAGCCGGTAACCGCCGTCGGGGCCCTTGAGCGCCACGATCGGGTAGCCGAGCTCCCGCAGGCGGTCCACGTCCCGGCGCACCGTCCGCAGGCTGACCTCGAGCCGCTCGGCGAGCAGCAGCCCCGGCCAGTCCCGCCGCGTCTGCAGCAGCGACAGCAGGGCGAGCAGGCGGGCGGACGTCTTCGGCATGAGATCCATCTTGCCCGGCAAAGGTGCCACAACCTGGCACCTACCGCTGGCAGCCTCGGGTCCACAGCGAAACAAACACGAGGAGCTACGATGAGCATCATCACGACCACGCACCTGAACTTCCGCGGCGACGCCAGGCAGGCGCTGGAGTTCTACCAGTCCGCCTTCGGCGGCGAGATCGTCCTCGTCCCCCACGCCGACGACGTGGAGCACGTCATGTGGGGGCAGGTCCGGGCGGACAACGGCTTCCACGTCATGGCCTACGACGTGCCCGCCGCGCTGTCGTACGACGCCGGCGACAAGCCCGTCTTCGTCTCGGTCCGCGGCACCGATGCCGACGAGATCACCGCCTACTGGAAGGCGCTGTCCAGCGGCGCGACGATCGTCCAGGACCTCGCGCCGTCCGGTTGGTCGCCGCTGTACGGCATGCTCAAGGACCGCTTCGGCGTCACCTGGGTCCTCGACGTGGCCTGACCCACATCCACGGGTCCGCCGGCACGGACCACCCGTGCCGGCGGGCCGCAGAGCAAACGGAGCCGCATGCGCCCGAACCTGTTCACCGTCGACCTGCCCGGGCCGGACAGCGTCAGTACCATGGCGAAACCGCGCGGCGGGGACTGGCTCGCGGACGAGATGGCCGCCCTGCGCGGGGCCGGCGTCAGTGTGCTGGTGTGCGCGCTGACCGCCGAGGAACTGGCCGAGGTCGACCTCGCCGGCGAGCCCCGGGCGGCCGGCGACGCGGGCCTGGAGTTCGTGGCCGTCCCTATCCCGGACCGCGGCGTGCCGGCGCCCGAGGCGGTCCTGCCCGAGCTGCGGCGCCTCGCCGGCCTGGTCCGCGCGGGCGGGCACGTGGTGACGCACTGCCGGTTCGGGATCGGGCGCTCGGCCATGCTCGCCGCCGGCATCCTGGCCCTCAACGGCGTCCCGCCCGCACTCGCCTGGCAGCGCCTGGAGGACGCGCGCGGCGTGCCCGTCCCCGACACCCCTGACCAGCGGACCTGGCCGGACGCGCTGCTAGTGGTGGACGGGACGCGGTGACGGCCGGGCTGACCGTCGGCCGGGTGCTGCACCGCACGGGCAAGTCGCTGGTGACCGCCGGCAGCTACCGAGGGGTGCCGGTGGTCGTGAAGACGATCACGACGGACGACGCGTTCTGGGTGGAGCGGCGGCGGCGTGAGCTGGCCGCCTGCCGGTGGTTCGGGGAGCCGGAGGTGCTGTGGGCCGACGACCGGGTGATGGTGCTCAGGGCGCTGCCCGGCGCCCGCCTGCACGAGGAGCGCCATCTCGACCGGGATCTCGATGCGGCGACGGTACGGGCGGTGCTCACGACCCTCCGGCAGGTGGGCGAGCGGACCCCACCGCCGGACCTCGACCCACAGGACCCGGCGGGGGAGTGCCTGCGACGGATCGAGCGGGAGTTCGACCGGGACACGCGGGACCGCCTCCGCCCACTCGTCGAGCAGGCGGGCGAGGCGGTGTTCGCGCACGGCGACCCGATCCCCACCAACATCCTGGTGCACGAGGGTTCCGCGGCCCTGGTGGACTGGGAGCTCAGCGGCCGCTTCCTGCCCGGCTACGACCTGGCCGTGCTGTACACGGTCGGCGCCGCCGCCGCGCCCACCCTGGCCGCCGCCATCGACGCCGAGGTGCGCGACCGCGGCCTGACGCCGCCGTTCACCGTCAACCTGGGCCTGCTGCTGTCCCGCGAGATCCGCATGCATCGGGCGCTGGAGCCCGGGCCGGTGCGGCACCAGCGGCTCGCCACCCTCGACCAGCACACCGCGGCCTGGCGCGAGCGGCTGCGGGCGGCCACCTGAAAGAACGGGCGGCCACCTGAAAGAACGGGCGGCCACCTGAAAGGCGTCAGGTGCGGGCACGGGCGCGCAGGTGGGACAGGATCTCGACGATGGCCGGCGGAATCCGGGGCTGGCGGCGGTGCAGGGCGGCCATGGTGACGACCGTGGTGTCGCCGCGCAGGGGCCTGGTGACGATGAGGCCGGCGCGTTCGAGCGGGTCGCCGTGCACGCTGTAGTCGGGCAGGACGGTGAGGCCGATGCCCTCGGCGACCATCATCTTGCCCATCTCCGCGCCGTCGGTGGAGTGCCAGCGGCTCGGCAGGTCGGCGCCGAAGAGGCGGTGGGCGAAGCGGTGCATGAGGTAGCCCGCGCGCATGGCGACGAAGCGCTCGGCGCGCAGGTCGTCGACGGTGACCTCGGCGCCGGCGGTGAGCGGGTGGCCGGCGGGCAGGACGGCGGCGGGCCGGCCGGTGAGCAGCGGGGTCGCCTCGAGGTCGGGTGGCACGTCGTCGCCGTCGAGGAGGTTGACGAGGCCCAGGTCGAGGGTGCCCTCGGCGAGTGACACGTGGATCTCGTCCTGCTGGAGGTTGCGGACCTCGACCACGGCGGCGCTGTCGGCGGCCTGGAAGGCGCGCACGGCCGGCAGGACGAGGGCGGCGGTGCCGGCGTTGACGGTGCCGATGCGCAGCAGCCGCCGGCTGGTCCGCTGGTTGCCGGCGGCGGCCTTGAGCCGGTCCACGGCCTCCAGGACGTCGACGATCGGCTGCAGCAGCTCCTGACCCGCGGCGCTGATCCGGGCGCCCGAGCGGCGCCGGTCCAGCAGCCGCACGCCCAGCTCCTGTTCGAGCTTGCGGACCGCCTCGCTCAGCGCCGGCTGCGACACGTGCAGCTCCTCGCCGGCACGGCGCAGGGAGCCGTGCCGGGTCACCGCGGCCAGGTACGTGAGCTGCTCGATCCGCATACGCACTCCAAACGTGGATGGGGGGATCGGCAACGCCTTCCACCCGGGGTCTTGCGCGTCAATACCCTACTAAGTCTATAGTATTTACAGAGAAACAAGGAGAGACGCATGCGACCCCTGCACTTCGCCGCCTTCGTGATGAACACCACCGGCCACATCATTCAGGGCACCTGGCGCCGGCCGAGCGCCCGCCAGGCCGACTTCAACAGCCTCGACCTGTGGGTCGACCTCGCCAGGACGCTGGAGCGCGGCACGTTCGACGCGATCTTCTTCGCCGACGTGGTCGGGCTGTACGCGCCGTACCGTGGCGACGAACGCAAATACGTCGAGGCCGGTCTGCAGGTGCCGAGCAACGACCCGTCGGTGCTCGCGAGCGCCATCGCCTACGCGACGGAGCACCTCGGGATCGCCTTCACCGCGTCGATCCTGCAGGAGCACCCGTTCAACTTCGCCCGCCGCATCTCCACGCTCGACCACGCCAGCAAGGGCCGCGTCGCCTGGAACATCGTCACGAACTACCTGCCCAACGCGTCACGCAACTTCGGCCTGGAGGGGCTGACGAAGCACGACGAGCGCTACGCGTGGGCCGACGAGTACGTCGACGTCACGTACAAGCTGTGGGAAGGCTCGTGGGAGGACGACGCGCTCGTCCAGGACCGTGCGACCGGCATCCACGCCGACTACGACAAGATCCACCGGATCGACCACGAGGGCCCCCGGTACAAGGTGGAAGGCCCGCACCTGGTGAGCCCGTCGCCGCAGCGCACGCCGCTGCTCTTCCAGGCCGGCGCGTCGGAGGCGGGCCGCACGTTCGCCGCGAAGAACGCCGAGGCGGTGTTCATCGTCGCGCCGAGCGTCGAGGCCGCCGCCCGCGACACCGCCGACATCCGCGCCCGCGCGGTCCAGCACGGCCGCTCGCCGCACGACCTCAAGTTCTTCCAGGGCCTGCACTTCGTCGTCGGCTCCACCGAGGAGGAGGCGAAGCGCCGCAGCGACGAGCTCGACCAGTGGATCGACTACGACGCGCAGCTGTCGCACATGTCGGGCGCGATCGGCATCGACCTCGGTCACGAGGCCCTCAAGGACCTCGACCGGCCCGTCGGCGAGCTGAAGACCGAGGGCGTCCGGTCGATCCTGAGCTGGATCAACGACCTGGTCACCGACCGCCCGCCGACGCTGCGCGACGTCGCGCACTACACCTCCCACAACGGCCGCGTCACCGGCACCCCGGAGCAGATCGCCGACCAGCTGGAGCGCTGGCGGGCCGCGGGCGTCGACGGGATCAACGTCGTCAACGCCGAGATCCCCGGCAGCTATGAGGAATTCGTCGACCACGTCATCCCGGTGCTGCGCGACCGCGGCCTGGCCCGGCGCGAGTACCGCGAGGGCACGCTGCGCCAGAAGCTCTTCGGCCACGGCGACCGACTGCCCGTGACGCACCCGGCGGCGCGGTACCGGCGGGCACGAGTGGGAGCAGCGTCGTGAAGCGCCTTATCCTCAACCTGTTCGAGATGAACTGCGTCAGCCACATCACCCACGGGCTGTGGCGGCTGCCGGACAACAACCGGGAGCGGTTCAACGACATCGAGTACTGGACCGAGCTCGCCGTGCTGCTCGAGGAGGGCGGCTTCGACGCGGTCTTCCTCGCCGACGTCGTCGGCACCTACGACACGTTCCGCGGCTCCGCGGCCACCGCCATCCGGCAGGGCCTGCAGATCCCCAACAACGACCCGGCGTCGGTGGTGCCGGCGATGGCGGCCGTCACCAAGCACCTCGGGTTCGGCATCACGTTCTCCACCACCTACGAGCCGCCGTTCGCGTGGGCGCGCCGGGCCAGCACCCTCGACCACCTCACCAAGGGCCGGGTCGGCTGGAACATCGTCACGTCCTACCTGCCCAACGCGGCCCGCAACTTCGGCCACGACGACGAGGTCGAGCACGACAACCGGTTCGAGCGGGCCGACGAGTACCTCGACGTGCTGTACAAGCTGTGGGAAGGCTCCTGGGACGACGACGCGATCGTCGCCGACCGGGAGGGTAACGTGTTCGCCGACCCGGCGAAGATCCGCCCGATCCACCACGACGGCGAGTACTTCAAGGTCGAGGGGCCGCACCTGCCGTCGCCGAGCCGGCAGCGCACCCCGGTGCTGTTCACGGCCACCGCCAGCGCGGCCGGCACGAGGTTCGCCGGCAAGCACGCCGAGGTCGTCTTCACCGGCGGCCCCGGCACGGAGGCGCTGCGCAAGACGATCGCGGGCATCCGCGAGGCGGCCGTCGCCGCCGGCCGGCGCGCCGACGACGTGCGGTTCATCACCATCGCCGGCGTCGTCGTGGCGCCGACGGAGGACGAGGCGAAGGCGAAGTTCGCCCGCTACCAGGAGCTCGCCAGCGCCGACGGCTACCTCGCCCACGCGGGCCTGCCGTGGGACCCGACCGCGTACCCGCCGGACACGAAGGTCGGCGACGTCGCCACCGGCGAGGGCCGGGTCAGCCGGTTCCGGGTCATCGACCCGGAGCAGACCGTCGGCGAGCTGCTCGAAGGCTTCGGCGACCTGGGCCGCCAGCCGCTGCTCGCCGTCGGCAGCCCCGAGCAGGTCGCCGACGAGATCGAACGCTGGCTCGACGAGGTCGGCATCGACGGCATCAACCTGCTGCAGTACCACTCCCACGAGACCACCCGGGACTTCATCGAGCACGTCGTGCCCGTCCTGCGCGAGCGAGGGCGCCTGCGCAGCACGTACGACGAGCGCGAGACCCTCCGCGACCGCATCTTCGGCGAGGGCGACCGGCTGCCCGAGCGGCACCACGGCGCCCGGTACCGCGGCGGCGCACACCTCCCCGTGAACGGCATCACCGATCCGAAGGAAACCCCGTGACAAGAACACGCGCCACCCTGATCGCCGCCGCCGTGCTCGCGACCGCGTCGCTGAGCGCGTGCGGCAGCGACCCCGCCGCGGCCGGTGGCGACCCGAAGACCGGCGGCACCATCGTCTACGGGCACGTCCAGGAGCCGCCGTGCATCTTCGGCGGCTGGATCCAGCAGGCGTACATCTCCCGTCAGGTCCTCGACGGCCTCGTCACGCTCGCCGAGGACGGCAGCGTCCAGCCGTGGCTGGCGACGAAGTGGGCGGCGTCCGCGGACGGCCTCACGTACACCTTCACCCTCAAGGACGGCGTGAAGTTCACCGACGGCACGCCGGTCGACGCCGAGGCGGTCGCCTGGAACTTCGACCTGTGGGAGAACAAGGGCGGCAACAGCACCGCCAAGGTCTCCATCGACCCGTACTACAAGTCGGCGAAGGCCGTCGACGCCAGGACCGTCGAGATCTCGCTGAACTCGCCGTACCCGCCGTTCCTGAACCTCATCACGCAGGGCTACTTCGGCATCCAGTCGCCGACGGCGTACAAGAGCCGCACGGAGAAGGAGAACTGCGAGAAGCCGATCGGCTCCGGCGGCTTCACCGTCAAGGAGTGGAAGCACGGCGAGGAGGTCGTGCTCGCCAAGAACCCGGCCTACACGTCCTGGCCGGCCACCGCGAAGCACGAGGGCCCGGCGATCGTCGACGAGGTGCGCTGGAAGTTCATCGCCGACGGCGTCTCCCGGTACGCGTCGCTGAGCACCGGTGAGTCCCACGTGGTGTACGAGGTGCCGACGGTCAACTGGAAGGACGCGACCGCGCGGTACCAGACGATCCGCTACATCACGCCCGGCAAGCCCGTCTCGTTCTACATCAACACGAAGACCGGCCCGTTCACCGACGCCGCGGTGCGCAAGGCGTTCGCCTACGGCGCGGACCGGAAGGCCGCCGTCGAAGCCGGATTCCACGGCGTCATCCCGTACGAGGGCAACCCTGCGGTCAGCCAGTCCACGCCCGGCTACAACGCCGAGGCCGCCAAGGCCTACGCCTACGACCCGGCCAAGGCCAACCAGCTGCTCGACGAGGCCGGCTGGACGGGCCGCAACGCCGAGAAGGTCCGCACCAAGGACGGCCAGCCGCTCACCATCAAGCTCGTCTACGGCTCCGGGTTCATCTTCACCCAGGAGGGCGCGACCGTCCTGCAGGTGCTGCAGGAGCAGTGGAAGCAGGTCGGCTTCGACGTGAAGCTGATCCCCGCGACCCAGGCCGAGCTGTGGGGCGGCAAGTACTCCGACCCGAGCACGTTCGACGCCACCCCGTCCTACTGGACCAGCCCGAGCGCCGCGATCCTGTGGATCGTGTGGCGGCCCTCGACCGCGGAGAAGCCGAACGGCAGCAACCGGTCCTTCTACAACAACGAGACGCTGTCCACGACGATCCAGCAGGCCAACGCCGAGGCCGACGCCGCGAAGGCCAACGCCCTGTACGGCAAGGCGCAGCAGATCATCCAGGACGACGCGGCCGGGATCGGCCTGTACACGCAGAACTCCACCTACGCCGTCGCCCAGAACCTGAAGAACGTGTGGCTCGAGAAGAGCCAGGGCGAGCCGGTCTTCTCCGACGCGTACTTCGTCGGATGAGCGCCGCGATCCGGGTGGTCTTCAAGACCGTGGCGTCCCTGGCGGTGATCGTGGCCGCCGCGTCGGTCACGTTCTTCGCCCAGCTGGCCGTCCCCGGCGACCGGGCCAACACGCTGATGAACCTGCAGACCGGGCAGGACAAGCAGTGGAGCGCCGCGGAGCTCGCGCCGCTCAACGAGCGGTTCGGGTTCGACGACCCGGTCGTCGTGCAGTACCTGGACTACCTGAACGGGCTGCTGCACGGTGACCTGGGCACGTCGTACACCCAGAAACGGCCGGTGCTGGAGATCATCGGCGGGCAGCTGCTGCCGAGCCTGACCCTCACCGGCGCGGCGCTGCTCGTCGCCTGGGCCCTCGCCCTCGGCATCACCCTGCTGACCGTGAAACGAGGCCGGTTCCTGACCGGCCTCGGCACCACCTGGGAGGCGCTGACGGCGAGCCTGCCGCACTACTGGGTCGGGGTCGTGCTCCTCGTCGTCTTCGCCGTCCAGCTGCGGGCGTTCCCGATCATCGGGGGCACCAGCGCCTGGGGGAGCGTCCTGCCGGTGCTCACGCTCGCGATCCCGCTCGCCGGCTTCCTCGGCCAGGTGACCCGCGACGAGTTCGAGCAGGTGCTGCGGCAGCCGTTCGTGACCACCGCCCGCACCCGCGGGATGTCGGACCTGGGCGTGCGGCTGCGGCACGTGCTGCGGCACGCGATCCTCCCGGCGGTCACCCTGTCCGGCTGGGCGCTCGGCGCGCTCGTCTCCGGCGCCGTCATCGCCGAGAACATCTTCGGCCGGCCCGGGATCGGGCAGGTGCTCGTCACCGCCGTCAACACCCGCGACCTGCCGACGGTGTCGGGGATCGTCCTGGTCGTCGCCGCCATCTACGTCATCGCGAACCTGCTGGTCGACCTCGCGTACGCGCTGATCGACCCGCGGCTGCGGACGGCGGGCGCGCGATGACCACGATCCCGCTCACCGCGCGCCGCCCCGTGAGCCTGCCGCGGCCCGGCACGGTGCTGTCGCTGCTCGTCGTCGGGTTCGTGGTCGTCGCCGCGATCGCGCCGTGGCTGCTCACCGGCGACAGCCCGACCGCGATCGACCTGACCGGGACCCTGCAGGCGCCGTCCGTGCAGCACCCGTTCGGTACCGACGACGCCGGCCGCGACCTGCTCACCCGCGTCATCTACGGGGCGCGCGAGTCGCTCGGCCTCGGCCTGGGCGCGACCGCCCTGGCGTTCGCCTTCGCGATCGGCCTGGGCTTCACGGCGGCGCTGGCCGGCGGGGTCGTCGACGCGGCCATCACCCGCGTCCTCGAGGTCGCGTTCGCGTTCCCGTCGCTGCTGCTGGCGCTGCTGGTCATCGCCGTCCGCGGCCCGTCGCTCGCCACGTCGATCGTCGCGGTCGGGATCGGCTCCGCGCCCGGGTACGCCCGGATGATCCGCGGCCAGGTCCTCGCCGTGCGGCAGGCCGGGTTCATCGAGGCGGCCACCGCGCTCGGGCACGGCAGGCTCACCGTCATCCGGCGGCACCTGTTCCCCAACGCCATGCGCCCGCTCGTCGCGGTCGCCACCCTCGGCGTCGGCCAGTCGATCGTGTGGGCGTCGGCGCTGTCGTTCCTCGGCCTCGGCGTCGCCCCGCCCAGCTCCGAGTGGGGCGCGCTGCTGGACGCCGGCCGCCTGCACATCACCACCTCGTGGTGGCTGGAGATCCTGCCGGGCGTCGTGATCGTGCTGGTGGCGCTGTCCGTGACCTCGCTCGGCCGCACCCTGCAGCACCGACTCGGAGGAGCCGCCCGATGACCACAGTGGACGCACGACCGTTGGTGAAACAGGCGACGCTGCTGCGGGTCGAGAACCTGCGGGTGGCGTTCGGCGGCGACGAGGTCGTCAAGGGGATCTCGTTCACCGCCCGGCCCGGGCAGTGCCTCGCGATCGTCGGCGAGTCAGGATCCGGCAAGAGCGTCACCGCCCGCACCCTCGTCGGGCTCACCGGCGCCGGCTCCCGCGTCACCGCGGACCGGATCGACCTGGCCGGCACCGACCTGCTGCACACCTCCGAACGGGCGTGGCGGGCCGTCCGCGGCCGCCGGGTCGGCTTCGTGCTGCAGGACGCGCTCGTCTCCCTCGACCAGCTGCGCCGGGTCGGCGACGAGGTGTCCGAGCCGCTGCGGATCCACGGGTGGGGCGGCCGCGCCGAACGGGCCGACAAGGCCGTCGAGCTCCTCGGGTCCGTCGGGGTGCCGGAGCCGGCGGTGCGGGCGCGGCAAAGGCCGTACGAGCTGTCCGGCGGCCTGCGGCAGCGGGCCCTGATCGCCTCGGCGATCGCCCTGGACCCGCCGCTGCTCATCGCCGACGAGCCGACGACCGCGCTCGACGTCACCGTCCAGGCCCAGGTGCTCGACCTGCTCGCCGCGTCGAAGGCCCGCGGCACGTCGATCATCCTGATCAGCCACGACCTGTCCGTCGTGGCGCGGCTCGCGGACGAGGTCGCCGTGATGCGCGACGGCGAGATCGTCGAGCACGGCCCGGCGGCGCAGGTGCTGCACGAGCCGCGGCACGACTACACGCGGATGCTGCTCGCCGCGATCCCGTCCGAGCACACCCGCGGCACCAGGCTGAGCGGCCCGTCCACAGTGGACCGGAAGCCGAGGACGATCGACCGCGGCCGGCCCGTGCTGGAGGCGCGGCACCTCACGAAGGTGTTCCGCGGCCCCGACAAGGTGGACCGGACCGTCGTCGACGACGTGTCGTTCGAGCTGTTCGGCGGCGAGACCCTCGGCATCGTCGGCGAGTCCGGCTCCGGCAAGACCACCACCGCCCGGATCGCCCTCGCCCTCCTGGCGGCGACGTCGGGTGAGGTACTGCTGCGCGGCGAACCCTGGTCGGCGCTGACCACCGAGCGCCGCCGGCCGCTGCGCAGACAGGTCGGCGTCGTCTACCAGGACCCGCACAGCTCCTTCGACCCGCGCTGGTCCGTCGGCCGCATCCTGACCGACGCGCTCGGCACCGGCGACCGGCCGCCCGGTTCGAAGGCCGAGGCCCGGGAGCGGGCCGTGCGGCTCCTCGAACAGGTCGGCCTCGGCGCCGTCCACCTCGACGCGGCGCCGCTGCGGCTGTCGGGCGGGCAGCGGCAGCGGGTCGCGATCGCCCGCGCGCTCGCGCCCGAGCCGAAGGTCGTCGTGTGCGACGAGCCCGTCTCCGCGCTCGACGTGTCGATCCAGGCGCAGGTGCTCGACCTGCTCACCGACCTGCAGCACGAGCTCGGGGTCAGCTACCTGTTCATCTCCCACGACCTCGGCGTCATCCACCACGTCAGCGACCGGATCCTGGTCATGAAGGACGGCCGGATCGTCGAGCACGGCACCGCCGCCGACATCTTCGAGCGGCCGCGGCACCCGTACACGCGACAACTGCTGACCGCGCTGCCCCGGCTGGGGGCGTCATGACGTTCACCGAGCGCTTCGCGCCCGTCTTCGCGCGCATCGCCGAGGGCGCCGTCGAGCGGGAGGCCGACCGCCGGCTGCCGGCCGAGGAGGTCGAGTGGCTGCGGGAGGCCGGGTTCACGAAACTGCGGATCCCCGTCGAGCACGGGGGGCTCGGCGCCACCCTGCCCGAGTTCACCGAGCAGCTCATCGAGCTCGGCCGGGCCGACTCGAACCTGCCGCAGCTGCTGCGCGGGCACATCGGCTTCGTCGAGAGCCGCCTCGCCCACCCCGCCGCGGACGTCCGCGACCGGTGGCTGCGGCGGATCGCGGCCGGCGTCATCGTCGGCAACGCGCAGAGCGAGCGCACCAGCACCTCCTGGTTCGCCCCCGAGAGCACGCTGCGCCCCGCCGGTGACGGCTTCCGGCTCGACGGCCGCAAGTTCTACTCCACCGGCAGCCTCTTCGCCGACTGGATCCAGACCACCGCCGCCGGGAAGGACGGGACGGTGAACGTCCTCGTCCCCGCGTCCGCGCCGGGCGTGACCCGGATCGACGACTGGGACGGCTTCGGGCAGCGGCTCACCGGCAGCGGCACCACGATCTTCGAGGACGTGCCGGTCGCCGCCGAGGACGCCGAGCCCTTCGAGGAGACCCGCTCCACCCTGATGGCGGTGTTTCAGCTGGTACACCTGGCGAGCCTGGCCGGCATCGCCAGAGCCGCGGTCGCCGACACCGTCGCCTACGTGACCGGCCGCACCCGCAACCTGCACAACCCCGCGCACCCGTCGCCGGCCACCGACCCGCAGGTGCAGCAGGTCGTCGGCCGCATCGCCGGTGCCTCGACCGTCGTGTCCGCCGCGGTGCTGGCGGCGGCCGCGGCCATCGAGGACGGCCCGTCCGACGCCGCCGACATCGCCGTCTTCGGTGCGCAGGGCGTGGTCGCGCGGCTCGTCCTCGACCTGACCACCGAGCTGTTCGAGGTCGGCGGCGCGTCCGCGGTCACCGAACGGTTCCGGCTCGACCGGCACTGGCGCAACGCCCGCACCCTCGCCTCCCACAATCCGGTGATCTACCGCGACCGGATCGTCGGGCAGTACCACCTGGACGGGACCAGCCCCAGCGCGGCCTACGCGAAGCTGCGGGAGGGCGCATGACCCGGGCGCTCACCACCGTCCCCGTGCTCACCGCCGGCGCGGCGGTCGAGGTCGCCGCCGGGCTCGCGCGGCGCTTCGCCGAGGGCGCCGCCGATCGGGACGCCCGCCGGGTGCTGCCGGTCGCCGAGCTGGACGAGCTCAGCGCGTCCGGGCTCCTCGCCATCACCGTGCCCGTCCGGTACGGCGGCGCCGGCCTGCCCGTGGCGGTTGTCGCCGAGGTGGTCCGGCTGCTGGCAACCGGCGACCCGAACATCGCGCAGATCCCGCACAGCCACTACGCGTACATCGGCCAGCTGCGCCGCAACGGCACCGACGCCCAGCAGCGGGAGCTGTTCGGGGAGGTGCTCGCCGGGCGCCGCTTCGGCAACGCCCAGTCCGAGGCCGGCACGAAACACGTCCGGGACATCCGGACCACGCTGACCGCTGTTGGCGACGGTCACTGGCGCCTCGACGGCCGCAAGTTCTACGCCACCGGGGCGCTGCTCGCGCACCGCATCCCCGTGCTCGCCCACCTCGGGCCCGACGGGCCGCTGCACGTCGCGTGGGTCGACCGGCACGCGGACGGCGTGGAGGTCGTCGACGACTGGAACGGACTCGGCCAGCGCACCACCGCCAGCGGCTCCGTCGTGCTGCGCGGCGTCGACGTCCCCGACTCGCTGATCACGCCGTACGCGGTGACGTTCGACGGGCCGCAGACCTACGGCGCGTTCGCGCAGGTGCTGCACGCCGCCATCGACGCCGGCATCGCCCGGGCCGCGCTCACGGAGGCCGCCGCGTTCGTGCGGGAGCGCAGCCGCCCGTACCCCGACGCGGGAGTCGACCGAGCGGCGGACGACCCGCTCGTCGTGCACGCGTTCGGCGAGCTGGAGCTGGCCGTCCGGGCGGGGGAGGCGCTGCTCGCCGAGGCGGCCGGGGCGATCGACCGGGCCGACGCCGTGCTCACGGCGGACGCTGCCCGTACGGGTGCGGCGCTCACAGTGGACGCCGCCCGTACCGGTGCGGCGCTCACAGTGGACGCCGCCCGTACCGGTGCGGCGCTCACAGTGGACGCCGCCCGTACCGACGCTGTCGCCCTCGCCGGTGCGGCCTCGCTCGCCGTCGCCGCCGCGCGCGCCGCGACCAGCCGCGCCGCGGTCGACGCCGGCAGCCGCCTCTTCGAGGTCGCCGGCACCCGGTCCGCGGCCGCGGGTCTCGGCCTCGACCGGCACTGGCGCAACGCCCGCACCCACACCCTCCACGACCCGACCGCATGGAAGATCCAGCACCTCGGCCGCTGGGCCGTCGACGGTACCCCACCCCCAAACCACGGACAGGCGTGATGACCGACCTCAAGTTCCACTGGTTCCTGCCCACCAACGGCGGAGACGGCCGGCAGGTCGTCGGCGGCGGACACGGCACCCCAGCCGGCGCCGCCGGCCGCCCGGCCTCCGTGCCGTACCTCGGCCAGATCGCGCGCTCCGCCGAGCAGCTCGGCTTCGAGGCGGCGCTCACCCCCACCGGGGCGTGGTGCGAGGACGCCTGGATCACCACCGCCATGCTGGCGAGCGTCTCCGAGCGGCTGAAGTTCCTCGTCGCGTTCCGCCCCGGCCTCACCTCGCCGTTCCTCGCCGCGCAGATGGCCGGCACCTTCCAGAACCTGTCCGGCGGCCGGCTGCTGCTCAACGTCGTCACCGGCGGCGAGAGCCACGAGCAGCGCATGTACGGCGACTTCCTGGACAAGGACGCCCGCTACGAGCGCTGCGGGGAGTTCCTGTCGATCGTCCGCGACCTGTGGTCCGGCAAGCCCGTCACCTTCGAGGGCAGGCACTTCCAGCTGTCCGACGCGGTGCTCGCGCAGCTCCCCGCACCGCTGCCGCAGGTGTACTTCGGCGGCTCGTCCCCGGCGGCCCTCGACGTCGCGGCCCGCCACGTCGACGTCTACCTCACCTGGGGCGAGCCACCGGCGGCCGTGGCCGCGAAGGTCGCCCGGGTCCGCGACCTCGCCGACGCGGAGGGCCGGCAGCTGGCGTACGGGCTGCGGGTGCACACCATCGCCCGCGACACCGCCGAGGAGGCGTGGGCGGAGGCCGACCGGTTGCTGGCCGGCATCTCCGAGGAGCAGATCCGCCAGGTCCAGGACGGGCTGCGCCGCAGCGAGTCCGAGGGGCAGCGGCGGATGCTCGACCTCAACGGCGGCACCAAGGACGGCCTGGAGATCCACCCGAACCTGTGGGCGGGCGTCGGGCTCGTCCGCGGCGGCGCCGGCACCGCGCTCGTCGGCAGCCACCGGCAGATCGCCGACCTCATCGAGCAGTACGCGGCGGCCGGCATCACCGAGTTCGTGCTGTCCGGCTACCCGCACCTGGAGGAGGCGTACCGCTTCGGCGAAGGCGTCCTGCCCGAGCTGGCCGCCCGCGGCCGCTGGCGGCATCCCGCGCCACCCGCCGGGGCGACCGCGTCCGTGCCGTTCGGCGGGGCGGTGACCCGGTGAGCACGCTGCGGACCAACCAGGACCTCGACCCGGCCCGCCTGCGCGAGGTGTTCGGCATCTTCCCCAGCGGCGTGGTCGCGGTCGCCGCGCTGGTCGACGGCGCGCCCGTCGGCCTCGCCGCGAGCTCCTTCACGTCCGTCTCGCTGGACCCGCCGCTGGTGTCGTTCTGCATCGCGAACACCTCGAAGACGTGGCCCGACCTGCGCCGCGCCGCCCACCTGGGGGTCACGATCCTCGCCGAGCACCACTCCGCCGTCGCCCGCCAGCTCGCCGGCGCCGTCGACCGGCGCTTCGACGGCCTGCCCGTCACCGCCACCGCCGACGGCGCCCTCATCCTCGACGACGGCCTGGCCCACTTCGACACCACGATCTACAACGAGGTCCCCGCCGGCGACCACACCATCATCCTGCTGCGGCTCAGCGCCGCCGGCCGCTCGGCCCTGCCCGACCCGTCCCCGCTCGTCTTCCACCGCAGCAGGTTCGGCCGCCTGGGCTTCTAGTCCCAACGTTCGATGTGGCGCACGACGTCGGCGAGCTGGCGGTCGCCGACGCCGTCGACCCACGCGGTGAGCTGGTCGTGCTCCGCGGCGAGCAGCCAGCCCTGCCGGATCCCCGTGCGCAGCAGCTCGGTCGTGGGGTGCTCGACCTGGCCCGGTGGGAGCCAGTCGTCGTACAGGCGGATCCAGCCGGTCCGTTCGGTGTGCAACGACATGAACGGCGACGGCTCGTCGCGGTGGGCGTACTGCATGCAGTGCCGCAGCCGGACCTGCAGCCAGTCGTTCCATCCGTCCGCGACGAACTGCGCGGCCTCGGCCTCGGCCTCGGCGGGCCGGTTCGCCCGCACCAGCGCGCAGCACCGCTCGATCCGGGTGTGCGCGATCTGCTCGCCCGCGCCGATCACCCGCGGCTCGTGATAGCCGGGCTCGAGGTCCTTCAACGCCTGCGCGTACGCCGCGAACCGGCCGGCGTCGTACAGCTGCCGGCGCGCCATGCGTGCCTCGTCCTGCACCCGCTCGAACCGCTTGACCGCCCGAGCGTTCAGCCACCCCCGCAACATCGCGCCATCTTGTCACTCCGGGACGTGCCGTGCGGGGGCGCGGCGGCCGGTGCTGATCTTCTCGACGTGGCCGCAGTAGCACTCGAGGGCGAGCAGGACGCCGGTGTCGGTGTTGCGCAGGGCGCGGATGCGGCGCTCGGACAGCAGGACGCGGGACCCATGGGTGGGGCAGTCGATGACGAACATGGTCTCAGCCTGCGCCCGGCGGCGGGAACACAACAGTGGCAGATCTGCACGCGATCGCAGATTTTCTGCCATCATGGCGGCATGCATCATCCGTTCCGCAACGTCGCCGCGTACGTCCACCACGGCACCGGCGCGTTCGGGGCCGGGATCGTGAGCGAGATCTTCGGCTACGACCGCACGTCCCGCGGGCTGCCCGGGTTCGACTTCGCGGTCTGTGCCGACGAGCCGGGGCCGGTGGCCACCGACGCCGGGCTCAAGCTGATGGTGGAGCACGGCCTGGACCGGCTCGCCCAGGCCGACCTCGTCCTCGTCACCTCGTGGGAGCACTTCGACGTCGCGCCGTCGCCGGCGGTGCTGGAAGCGTTGCGGTCGGCGTACGAGCGGGGCGCGACCATCGCGGGCCACTGCACCGGCGCGTTCGTCCTGGCGTGCGCGGGCCTGCTCGAAGGCCGGCGGGCGACGACCCACTGGCGGTGGGCCGCGGCGATGGCGGCGCGCTTCCCGGACGTGCTGCTCATGCCCGAGGTGCTGTATGTCGACGAGGGGCGCATCGTCACCGGCGCGGGCGCGGCCGCCGGCGTGGACATGTGCCTGTATCTGCTGCGCCGCGAGTACGGCTCGGCGGTCGCGAACGCCATCGCCCGGGACATGGTGCTGTCGCCGCACCGCGACGGCGGGCAGGCGCAGTACGTGGCGGCGTCCGTGCCGGCCGACTGCGACGACGAACGCCTCAGCGCGGTCCTCGGCTGGGCCCGGGAGAACCTCGACGCCCCGCTGACGGTCGAGGTCCTGGCCGCCCGGGCGCTGATGAGCCAACGCTCCTTCGCCCGCCGGTTCGCCGCCGCGACCGGCTCGACCCCGCACGCCTGGGTGCTGTCCCAGCGCCTGCACCGGGCCGAGGAACTGCTGGAGACCGCCGACCTGCCGATCGAGGAGGTCGCCCGCCGCGTCGGCTTCGGCACCGCCGCCACCCTGCGCGAGCAGTTCGTCCGCCGCCGCGGCGTGCCACCCCGCGAGTACCGCAAGGCGTTCGCCTCCTGATCTTGCCGCGCCGGGGTTTCGCCCCGTACCGTTCCGCGGCATGCTCTCCCGGTGGTTCAACCCGCTGCGCTCCGCCGGCCGTGACGTGGTCGTCGCGGTCGCGCACGGCTACGAGGCGTTCGAGGCCGAGGACTGGCCGCGCGCCGGCGACCTGCTCGCCGCGGTGGCGCCGCGGGTTCCCCGGCGAGCGGCGAAGGCGGTCTGGTTCGACGCGGCCCTGGCGTTCAAGTTCGCCCGCGACTGGCCCCGCGCGCTGGAGACCGGCAAGTCTGCCGTCACGTTTGTGAAGCGGGGCGCCGAGGAGCCCGCCTACTGGAACCTCGGCACGGCCGCCACCGTCCTGCACGATTGGGAGACCGCCCGGGACGCCTGGATCGGCTACGGGTTGGCGCCGTTCGCCGGTACCGGCGAGATCGACGCCGACCTGGGACCCGCCTGCATCCGCCTCACCGGCGTGGAGGAGGTCGTCTGGGCGGTCCGCCTGTGCCCGACCCGGGCCCGCGTCATCAACGTCCCCTTCGACCCGTCCCGCCGCTTCGGCGAGGTCGTCGTCCACGACGGCGCCCCCAGCGGCTCCCGGACGTTCGGGGAGATGACGGTGCCGGTGTTCGACGAGGTCGCCCTCTTCGCAGCGTCCCCCACGGCGACCCTGTCCGTGCTCGTCACGGCCGGCGCGGACGACCTCTCGTCCCTGGCGGCCTCCTTCGCCGGCCGGAAGTTCGGCTTCGAGATCCTGGCCAGCCGCGTCGACCTGTGCGCCTGCTGCAGCCGCTCCTCCATCGTCCAGGAGCCCCGCGACTTCGCCGGCGAGCAGCAGCTCTTCCTCGCCGCCCCCGAACCCGACGCCCAGACCCTCCTGACCGCCTGGGCCGCCGACCACCCCACCACCCGCACCTGGACCAACCTGCACCCCGCCTGACCTCACCCACCCCGCCGCACCCGGGCGCTGACGACGAGCACCCACACCGCGTACGTCACGAACAGCAGCCGGGGCGGCCACCCCTCCGGCGGGATCACGGCCGACAGACCCCAGTGCCCCACCAGCCCGGCGAGCGGACGGGACGGACCTTCGTGCCGTGCTGCCAATCCTTGCCGCCTGGCTGCCCGCCACGCCACCGCACGCGGCGCGGGAATGACCGTCATCCGGCGCGGAGCAGGGCCTCGGCGATGAAGAGGTCCTGCAGGGCGATGCCGGAGGAGTCGAAGACGGTGATGTCGTCGGGTGTGCGGCGGCCGGGGGTGCGGCCCGCGAGGACGTCGCCGATGGCGGTCACGGTGAGGGTGCCCTCGGCGACGAGGGCGGCGACGTGCTGCAGCTCGCCGATGCGGACGGACTGGGACGGCAGGTCGCAGAAGAGGCGGGCGGCGGTCAGCAGGGCCGGTGGGAGCTCCTGCTTGCCGGCGGCGTCGGAGCCCATGCTGGCCACGTGGGTGCCGGGCCGCACCCAGGCGGCGTCGAAGAGGGGCGCGGTGGCGGTGGTGGCGGTGACGATGATGTCCGCGGCGGCGCAGGCCTCCTCGGCGGGGGCGAGCGTGCCGGTGAGACCGCGGGCGGCGAGCCGGGACAGGAACTCCGCGCCGCCGGCCGCGCTGCGGGCGACCACGAGGATCGTCGAGATGGGCCGCACCCGGGCGAGGGCCAGACACTCGTAGAGCGCCTGGTGTCCCGTTCCGAAGATGGCGAGTGTACGGGCATCGTCCCGCGCCAGCACGGAGGCGGCGACCGCGTCCGCGGCGGCGGTGCGGTAGGCGTTCACGACGCCCGCCTCGACGACCGCCTCGACGCGGCCGACGGACTGGTCGAGGAGCAGCACGACGGAGTTGTGCCTGGGCTGCCCCATGGCGGCGTTGCCGGGCCAGTAGCTGCCGACCTTGACGCCCGCCAGCGAGGCCGACGCGCCGGGCTTGACCGTGAACCGGTTCGCCGGGTCGGAGCCGTGGCAGGCGACGGCGGGGAAGACCGACGACTGCGGCTCGGCGGCGGCGATCAGGGCCGAGCGCACGGCGGTGAACGCCAGCTCCTCGTTGACGAGCGCGGCCGACTCGGCCTCGGGCAGGAACCGCATCGTGGTCACCATCCTCTGATTCGGGGCCACACGGCCTCGACGGCGCGGGAGCCCGGCCGGACCACGTGGTAGCGGTCGTGCTGCGCGGCGGTGGCGCAGGCGTGGTTGGGCAGGATCCGCACCCGGGCGCCGACCGGCAGGGTGGGCAGCGCGGCGGAGCTGCCGGGGCGGACGGAGAGGATGCCGTGCTCCTGGCTGGCGTCGGTCATCAGCAGGTCGTCGTACAGGGTGCCGTCGAGGTCGGCGACCAGCCCGTACCCCTGGTCGACGCGCTGGCGGGCGGTGCCACGGTCCCGGGACGTCGCCATCCAGCCGCCGTCGGTGAGGATCCAGCCCTTGTCGGGGCGGTGGCCGATCACGGTGGCGACCACCGTCATCGCCAGGTCCTGCGGCGTGCAGACGCCGATGCCGGCCATCACGAGGTCGAAGAGGAGGAAGTTGCCGGCCCGGACCTCGGTGACGCCGGTGAGGTCGGTCGCGAAGTGCGCGGTCGGGGTGGAGCCGACGCTCACCACCGGCGCCTCGAAGCCGGCCGACCGCAGTACCGCGGCGGCCCGCACCGCGCAGTCGCGCTCGTGCGCGGCGGCCGCTCGGAGCGCGGCGACGCCGTCGGCGAAGTACGACTCGCCGGCGTGCGTCAGCACCCCGCGGGGCACGGCGCCGCGCGCGGCGAGGGTGTGCGCGATGTCCAGCAGGACCGGGCCGGTGGGCTGGACGCCGCCGCGGTGACCGTCGCAGTCGACCTCGATCAGCGCCGGCACGCCGGCGGGCACGGCGGCGGCCTGCTCGACGCTGTCGAGCAGCACGGTCAGGTCGACGCCCCGGTCCCGCAGCGCGGTCACCCGCGGCAGCTTGTCCGGTGCGATGCCGACGGCGTACAGGATGTCGCGGTACCCGGCGTCGGCGAACGCGGAAGCCTCGGCGAGCGTCGACACGGTGATCGGGACGGGCCGCCCGTCGTCGAGCAGCGCGGCGAGGTCGACGGACTTCGTCGTCTTGACGTGTGCCCGCAGCGGCACGCCGAGCCCGGCGAGGTGCTTGCTGAGGCGGTCGGCGTTGGCCCGCACCACCGTCGCGTCGACCGCCAGGAACGGTGTCTGCGCGTCATCCAGTGTCAACGGAGCTCCTCCGGCTCTCGGCGAGGTCGGCGTAGGCCGCGGACCGGGAGACCCCGAGCCGCGCGGCGACCCGGGGCACGGCGTTGCGGACGGCGAAGACGCCGCGCCGGTCCAGCGCGCGCAGGAGCGCGAGCCGTTCGGGCCGGGTCAGCGCCGCCACCGGCCTTCCCCGTGCGAGCTCCTCCGCCCGTACCAACGCATCGACGACATCGTCGAAGTCGTCGCTGAACGTGGTGGCCGGCACCTGCGCGGCCGCCGCGCCGGCCAGGGCGGTGAGCAGGTCGCCGGCCTGCCGCAGCGCCGTGACGTCGACGTTGACGCAGAGGGCGCCGAAGACGTGGCCGGCGCCGTCGCGCAGCGGCATGGTCGAGGACTTGACGATCCGGCCGTCGGGGGCGCGGGTGACGTAGTTGACGTCGTTGGTGGCGGCGTCGCCCTGGGCGAGCACGGCCAGGCCGATCTCGCTGATCGCGTCGCCGGCCTTGCGCCCCGTCACCGAGCCGGCGACCGCGACGACCGACTGCTCGCCCCGCCGGTAGTCGTGCAGGACGACCTCACACATCGGCCCGAACGTCGCCGCCAGCCCGTCGATGACCGGCAGCAGCGCCGCCAGGATCGCGTCCGCCCCTGCATCCACCGGCTCATAGTAGACGTCCAGCTTCTGGACGAAAAGTCTGGCATGGCGCGCCGATGATCGCCGACGGGCGTAGGGTGACCGGCGTGGACTCCGAAGACCGGATCGCGCTCTTCCTCGACTACGAGAACCTGGCGCTCGGCGCCCGGGACCACCTCGGCGGCATGACGTTCGACTTCCGGCCGATCGCCGACGCCCTCGCCGAGCGCGGCCGGGTGGTCGTCCGCCGGGCGTACGCGGACTGGTCGTACTTCGACGAGGACCGCCGGATGCTGACCCGCTCGCACGTCGAGCTGATCGAGATGCCGCAGCGGATGGGTGCCTCGCGCAAGAACGCCGCCGACATCAAGATGGCGGTCGACGCGATGGAGCTGGCGTTCGAGCGCGACTACATCTCCACGTTCGTCCTGTGCACCGGCGACAGCGACTTCACCCCGCTGGTCGACAAGCTGCGCGGGCTCAACAAGCGGGTCATCGGCGTCGGCGTCGAGAAGTCCACGTCGGCCCTGCTGCCACCGGCGTGCGACGAGTTCCTGTACTACGACCGGCTCGAGGGCGTGGACGCGCGCTCGGGCCGGCCCCGGGGTGGAAACGCCCGGCCCGCCCGCGCCACCGCGGAGCCGGAGCCGCGCCGGGCCAAACCGGTGCCCGAGCCGGTGCCCGAGCCGGAGCCGGTGCCCGAGGTCGGTGACGTCGACGAGCTCGCCGTGATCGTGGCGCAGACCGTCGCCGGGCTGCAGGGCAGCTCCGGGGGAGAGGTCACCGCCTCGACGCTGAAGCGGACCCTGCTGCGCAAGGACCCGACGTTCAGCGAGTCCGACTACGGGTTCCGCGCGTTCGGGGAGCTGCTGCGCCACCTCGCCGACCGCAACGTCATCGAGCTGTCCGGCGGCCGCGCCAAGGGTGACCCGGAGGTGGCGCTGCCCGAGCACGGCGATCAGGAGGCGGGGTTCGCGCTGCTGCGGTCCGTGGTGCTCGAGGCCGGGGGCGGCGGCGCCGCGCTGTCGGGGCTGAAGAACCAGGTCCGCCGGGTCCGGCCGGACTTCAGCGAGAAGAAGCTCGGCTACCGCACGTTCCTGCAGTTCTGCAAGGCTGCCGCGACCGGCGGCGCGGTCCAGCTGCGCTGGAACCCCGAGGCGGACGACTACCTGGTCACCGCGACAAGTTAGCGCGCACATCCGCGACGGGCTGGGCATTGACGCGACGGTATGTGAGCGATAACAATCGTCGCCACCCGCCTAGAGACATGGACACCAGCAGATGAAGCATGCGGTCCGCCTCCTCGCGCTCCTCGCCCTGCTCGCCGTGTGTGTCGCCACCCCGGCCCGGCCCGCCCTGGCGGCCGTCACCGGCACCCAGGTGCCCGTCCCGCCGCCGCCGATGGGCTGGGCCTCGTGGAACACGTTCGCCGCGAAGATCAACTTCAACGTCATCAAGGCGCAGGCCGACGCCCTCGTCTCGTCCGGGCTGGCCGCCGCCGGCTACAAGTACGTCAACATCGACGAGGGCTGGTGGCAGGGCACCCGCGACGCCGCCGGCAACATCACCGTCGACACCGCGGAGTGGCCCGGCGGCATGGCCGCGATCGCCGACTACCTGCACGGCAAGGGCCTCAAGGCCGGCATCTACACCGACGCCGGCCGCGACGGCTGCGGCTACTACTACCCGACCGGCCGCCCGGCGGCGCCCGGCAGCGGCAGCGAGGGCCACTACGCGCAGGACATGCTGCAGTTCTCCCGCTGGGGCTTCGACTTCGTCAAGGTCGACTGGTGCGGCGGCAGCGCCGAAGGGCTCGACCCGCAGAGCACGTACCGCGCGATCAGCGCCGCCGTCACCAGCGCCGCCGCGACCACCGGCCGCCCGCTCGTGCTGTCCATCTGCAACTGGGGCGTGCAGAGCCCGTGGAACTGGGCGCCCGGCATGGGCGCGATGTGGCGCACCAGCACCGACATCATCTACTACGGCCAGACCGCCACCCAGGCGATGGTCCTCAGCAACTTCGACCAGGGCCTGCACCCCGCCGCCCAGCACACCGGGTACTACAACGACCCCGACATGATGATCGCCGGCATGCCCGGCCTGACCGCCGCGCAGAACCGCACCCACATGGGCCTGTGGGCGATCTCCGGCGCGCCGCTGCTCATCGGCGACGACCTCGCCACGATGGACGCCACGACGAGGGCGACGCTCGGCAACGCCGAGGTGATCGCCGTCGACCAGGACCCGCGCGGACTGCAGGGCGTCAAGGTCTCCGATTCGCAGGGGCGGCAGGTGTACGGGAAGGTGCTCGCCGGCTCGGGACGGCGCGCCGTGCTGCTGCTCAACCGGGGGACCGCCGCGGCGTCGATGACCGTCCGGTGGGCGGACCTGGGCCTCGCCGCGACGTCGGCGTCCGTACGGAACCTGTGGTCCGCGCAGAACGCCGGGAGCTTCGCCACGTCGTACACAGTCAACGTCCCGGCGAACGACGCGGTGCTGCTGACCGTCACCGGCACCGAGGCCGCCGCCACCACCTACGAGGCCGAGGCGACCGGCAACACCCGCACCGGCGCCACGGTCGTCGCCTGCGCCGGCTGCTCGGGCGGCTCGAAGGTCGGTGGCATCGGCAACGGCGGCACCCTGCGCTTCAACGCCGTCGCCGCACCGTCCGCGGGCCTCGCCGTGGCGACCATCGCGTACACCAACGGCGACCCCGCCACGCGCACGGCGACGCTGCAGGTCAACGGGCAGCCCTCGACGGTCGTCGCGTTCCCGCCGACCGGGTCGTGGACCACCGCCGGCACCGTCTCGGTCATCGTGCCGCTGACCGCCGGCTCGGCCAACACGCTCACGTTCTCCAACGCGGCCGCCTGGGCGCCGGACCTGGACGCGATCGAGGTCCGCCAGCTGGCGTCGGCGCCCGCGGCGGTGCGCGTCCAGGGCGTGCAGTCCGGCCGGTGCCTGGATGTCGACAACTCCAGCACCACCAACGGCGTGCAGGTGCAGCTGTGGGACTGCAACGGGCAGGCCAACCAGGCCTGGACCGTGACGTCGAGCAGGCAGTTGACGGTGTACGGCACCAAGTGCCTGGACGCCTACAACAACGGCACCACGAACGGCACCGCCGTCGTCATCTGGGACTGCAACGGCCAGGCGAACCAGCAGTGGAACGTCAACGCCGACGGCACCATCAGCAGCGCGCAGTCCGGCCTGTGCCTGGACGCCAGCAACCGCGGCACCGCCAACGGCACGAAGATCATCCTGTGGGCGTGCGGCACGGGCACGAACCAGCGGTGGACCCTGGCGTAGCCGTTGATGGTTCGCGCGCCGGCGGTGGGGTAGGAACCGCACCGAGGGGGTGTGCCGTGGCCGCGTCGGAGGACCGCTGGCCGTGGCGGGCGGCCGTGGTGGACCTGCTCCAGCGGGACCGGCTGGCCCAGCCGGACGAGCTGGGCGCCGTGGCCGCCGCCGCGGCCGCGCCGCTCGGGCTGGACGTCTGGGTCTACCTGGTCGACCAGGAGCAGCGGGTCCTGCTGCCGGTGCCGCGCCCGCCCGCGGCACCACCACCTCCGCTCCCCGTCGAGTCCACTGTGGCCGGACAGGTCTTCATGACCGTCCGGCCACGGGCGTCCACGGTGGACGGACGGCAGCGGCTGTGGATGCCGCTGCTGGACGGCACGGAGCGGCTCGGCGTGCTGGAGTTCGGGCTCGGCGACGGCGGGTCCGCCGACGACCCCGCCCTGCTGGCCGGCTGCGACCTGTTCGGCCAGCTCGTCGGCCACCTCGTGGCGACGAAGATGCCGTACGGCGACGCGCTGCTGCAGGTCCGCCGGCAGCGGCGGATGTCGGAGGCGTCGGAGCTGCTGTGGCGCCTGCAGCCGCCGATGACGTTCGTGAGCGAACGAGCGGTCGTCTCGGCGGTCCTCGAACCCTGCTACGAGGTCGGCGGCGACGCGTTCGACTACGCGGCCAACGACGGGACGCTGTTCTTCGCGATCTTCGACACCGCCGGCCACGAGCTGCGCGCCGGGCTCGGCACCGCCGTCGTCATGTCCGCGATCCGCGCCGCCCGCCGCGGCGGCGAGGGGATCGCCGCGATGGCCCGCGCCGCCGACCGCGCGCTCGAGCGGCACCTGCCGGAGCTGCGGTTCACCACCGCGGTCCTCGCCGAGCTCGACCTGGACTCGGGCCGGCTGCGGTACGTCAACGCCGGCCACCCGCCGCCGCTGCTCATCCGCCGCGGCAGGGTGCTCCGCGGCCTCGACGGCGGCAAGCGGCTCCCGCTGGGCCTCGGCGAGGTGGGGGTGGGGGTCGAGGGGCGGGACGAGGTCGCCGAGGAGCTGTTGGAGCGCGGTGACCGCCTGCTGCTGTACACCGACGGCGCCACCGAGGCCGTCGGCCGTGACGGCCGGGTGTTCGGCGTCGAAGGGCTGGTCGAGCTCGTCGAACGCGACACCGGCGAGCTGCCGGCCCCCGAGACGCTGCGCCGGCTCTGCCACTCCGCGCTGGCGGACTACGAGGGTGCCCCGGCCGACGACGTCACGCTGCTGCTGGTGGAGTGGGGCCGGGACGCCGCGCGGCGGATGCTGCCCCTCGCCACGCCGGACCCCGTTTCGCCCGGGGGCGAATTCTGACAATTCGCCCCGGTTCGCGTGTCACCCCGTGCGGGTGGGGTAGCGGGTGAGTATGCGTACTGACAACTTCCCGAGGCTGGTGTCCGACCCCGAGGCCCTGGGGCTTCCCGGTACTGCCGACTACGACTCCACCGCGGGGGACGATGTCGACACCGGACGGGTCGCCGACGGCCCGGACCCCGCGCTGCTGCCGCTGGACCGCGACGACCAGCCGCTCGGGCTCGACCACGCCGACCCCGAGTCGCTGGACGACAAGCTCGACCGCGAACTGCCCGACACGTCGCTGGGGGAGGCCGGCCCGCGCCCCGACGCGACCGCGTCGCCGATCGCCGCCGAGTCGTTCGACCCCGACGCGTCCGGCGAGACGCTGGACGCCGTCGACCGGGACACCGCGCTGGACGACGCTCCGGTCGAGCCCAACCTCGGCTCGCAGGTCTCGATGTACGACACGGGCGCCGGCGTCCGCGGCGGCACCGTCGGCCGGCTCGTCGAACCCGATGAGGGCACCGGCGAGGACACCGAGAAGGACGCGATCGCCTACGACGCCGGCGCCGCGGGCGGCGGGGCCACGGCCGAGGAGCTGGCCGTGCACGAGATCCCGGAACGGTGACCCGTGGAGACGTCAGCGACGTTCATCGGCAACGCGACGGTGCTGCTGCGCCTCGGCGCGTTCACGCTGCTGACCGACCCCAACTTCCTGCCCGCCGGGCAGCGCGCGTACCTCGGCTACGGCCTGTGGTCGAAGCGGCGCCTCGAGCCGACGCTGATCCACCTCGGCGGCACCCGCATCCTCGGCGTGCCGCTCACCATGGACGCCCACGGCGGGGTCGCGCTGTCGCGCCTGATCCGCCCGCGCACCATCCTGCCGATCCACCACGACGACTACACCGTCATGCGCGACCCGCTGCACCACTTCGAGCGGCTCGCCGACGGCCTCCCGGTGCGCACCATGTCCCGCGGCGAGACGGTCGACCTGACCGCCGTCTCCGCGATCCAGTGAGGGGAATCGCCATGACCACCGACCCCGACCAGTTCCTCGACTTCCTCGACGACGACCAGCCCCCGGAGCCGTCCAAGGACTCGGACGCAGTGTCCCTGGAAGGCCGCGAACGCCCCCGCGACGAGGACGTGACCACCGACGAGACGGCCCCCGAACCCCCCGACTGACGGCGGGGTCACTCCTCGGCCCCGGCCGCGGAGGGTGTCGTGCCGGGGAGGTCGGTCAGGCGGCGGTCCAGGAAGCGGCGTTCGGGGCCGTCGTCGGTGAGGGATCTCGCGCGGAGGTAGGCGGCGCGGGCCTCGGTGGTGCGGCCGAGGCGGCGCAGCAGCTCGGCCCTGGTCGAGTGCAGGTAGCGGAAGTCGTCCAGGCCCAGGCCGTCGACGATGCGCAGGCCTGCCAGTGGGCCTTCGGTCTCGGCGACGGCGATGGCGCGGTTCAGCTCGACGACGGGTGAGGCGGTCAGGCGGGCCAGCTCGCCGTACAGGGCGGCGATCTGCGGCCAGTCGCACGGTGTCTCCGCGTGCAGGGAGGCGATCGCGCCCTGCAGGACGTAGGGGCCGCGGCCGCCCAGCGCGATCGCCCGGTCGAGCACGGCGCGGCCCCGGGAGATCTGGGCGGCGTCCCACCGGGTCGGGTCCTGGTCCTCGAGCAGCACCAGCTCGCCGTCGTGGAAGCGGGTCTCGCGGCGGGAGTCGTGCAGCAGCATCATCGCCAGCAGGCCGTGCACCTCGGGTTCGGCGGGCAGCAGCTCGGTCAGCGCGCGGCCCAGCCAGATGGCCTCGGCGGCGAGCTCGTCACGGCCGCCGTAGCCCTCGTTGAAGATCAGGTACACGACGGTGAGCACCGCGTCGAGGCGCTCCTGGAGCAGGTGGTCCGGCGGGACGCGGAACGGGATCCCGGCCGCCCTGATCTTGCGTTTGGCGCGGACCAGGCGCTGCGCCATGGTGGGCTCCGGGACGAGCAGCGCCCGGGCGATCTCGCCGGTGGTCAGGCCGCCGAGGGTACGCAGGGTGAGCGCGACCTGGGCCTCGACGGCGAGCGCCGGGTGGCAGCAGGTGAAGATGAGCTCCAGGCGCTCGTCGGGGACCGCGGTCATCTCCACCTCCTGGGCAGCGGCGGCGGCGAGCAGCGCGAGCCTGGGCACGAGCGCCCGCTCGCGGCGGATGTGGTCGGTGGCGCGGTTGCGGGCGGTGCGGATCAGCCAGGCGCGGGGGTTGGCCGGCACGCCGTCGCGCGGCCAGTGGTCGGCGGCGATGGCGAAGGCCTCCTGCGCGGCGTCCTCGGCGAGGTCGAAGTCGCCGAGGACGCCGATGAGGGTGGCCAGGACGCGGCCCCACTCGGCGCGGAAGATCCCGTCGAGTGCCGTTACCAATACACTTCCGATGGCCGGATCTCGACGGCTCCGCCGTGGCGGGCCGCCGGGACGCGGGCGGCCACCTCGATGGCCGCGTCGAGGTCGTCGGCCTCGAGGATGAACACGCCGCCGACGGCCTCCTTCATCCCGACGAACGGGCCGTCGGTCGTCAGCGTCCTGCCGCCTTCCACCCGCACGGTGGTCGCGTGCTCGGCGAGGCCCAGCGGTGGCACGGTGGTGACCCCGGGGGTCTGGTTGATCGCCTGGTAGTCGGCGTAGACCTGCTTCTGCTCCTCCTCGGTGAGCGCGGCCTGCCGCTCGAGCGCCGGGCCTTGGTAGATGAGCATGACGTACTGCATCGCTGCCTCCTCGTCGGTTCCAGACTGGCAGTAAGACGAACGGCGAGCCACGAATTCGACAGCCTCAGGAGGCGAATGCCGCGGCGTTGCGGGACACCCAGGTCTGGAACGAGGCCGGCGGGCGGCCCAGCACCCGCTCGGCGTCGGGGCTCACCGCCTGCTCGTCCGGCCGGGGCCGGCCGAGGATGGCCAGGGTGCCGTCCGCGACCGGCGGGGGCATGAAGCCGAGCAGCTGGGCGCGGGCCTCCTCCGGGGTCTGCTCGACGAGGTCGACCGGCGCGCCGGTGGCCGCGGCGATCGCCGCCGCGCGGTCGCGGGGTGTGGTCGCCGCCGGTCCGGTGAGCACGTACGTGGCGCCGTCGTGCTCGGCGCCGGCGAGCAGGACCGTCGCCGCGACCGCCGCGATGTCGTCGGGGTCGACCAGTGGGAGGGCGACGTCCACGTACGGCGCGTACGCCACCCGATGCGAACGGATCGTCGGGGCCCAGGCGAACGTGTTGCTCGCGAAGCCGCCCGGGCGCAGGACCGTCCAGCGCACGCCGGCGCCGCGGACCGCCGCCTCCAGGTCGCGCAGCGGGGCGTGCGACGGGGTGTCGGGGCGGGTGCCGGCGGCCTGGGAGGACAGCAGGACGATGCGCGGCACGCCCGACTCGCGGACCGTGGCGACGAGCGCCCGGTGGTCGACCGGCGCGCCGGGCACCAGCAGGAACAGCGCGTCGGCGCCGTGCAGGGCGGGGCGGAGGCTCGCCGGGTCGGCGAGGTCCGCGGCGAAGGAGCCGTGCGATGGTCCGGCGTTGCGGGAGACGGCGGCGACGGTGGCGCCGGCCGCGGTCAGGGTCTGTACGAGAGGGCGGCCGACGTTGCCGGTCGCACCCGTCACGACGATCTTCATGCCGGCGAAGCTAGCATCGTGGAGATAGTAGGTACCTACAGGAAAGTGACCATGCAGAAGGAAACCATCCCGGAACTGGCGTGCCCGATCGCGCCCGTGGTCGACATCGTGTTCAGCCGGTGGACGACGCCGATCCTGTGGACGCTGCACGAGCACGGGCGGCAGCGGTTCAGCGAGCTGGAGCGCCGCATCGGCACGGTCACGGCGAAGGTGCTCACCCAGCGGCTGCGGCAGCTGGAGCGGGACGGCCTCGTCGTCCGCACGTACACGCCGGAGATCCCGCCGCGGGTCGAGTACGAGATCAGCGACCTCGGCCGCAGCCTCGGGCCGCTGTTCCACACGCTCGCCGACTGGGCCGGCGCGCACCTGCCGGTCGTCGACGCGGCGCGGGCCTCGTACGACGCCGCCGGCAAACCGCGCCCATGACAGCGGAACGGATGCGGGCATTCGCCGTGCTGCTCGACCGTTCGGTGGCGCGGATCGCCGAGCTGTCCGCGGACGGCCGCCGGTTCGACCGGCGCGCGGTCGTGGGGCTCGCGGACATCTGGGACAACAGCACGTTCCCGCTGTTCGACACGGCGCTCCTGCGGCCGTCGTGGCTGCGTGAGCGGCGGGCGGCGGCGGCCCTGCGGTGGATGGCGGACCGCGGTCCCGCGCGCCGGGCGTGGATGATCGAGCAGGCCGCCGGCCACCGGCTGGAGTCCCTGCTGCCGGAGCGGCAGGAGCAGCCCGCGCACGTGCGGGACTACAAGGGAGACCTGCGGCCGGGCGTCGTCCCGCTGACCGCGGCGGCGGCCGCCGGCGCCGCCCGCGACTATGACCTGGCCGGGGCCCGGGTCCGCACCGTACACCTGGAGCGCGGCGAGCGCGGCGTCCATGGCTACCTGTGGCTCGAGGCGCCGCGCCGCTACCCCGCGCCCGGCAACGCCGGCGAAGCGATCGTCGAGGTGATGCTGGAGGACGTCCGGGAGGCCCGGTTCGACACCGGCGACGGCTCGGGGGCGGCGCTGACGGTCGACGGCGACGGGGTCGAGGTGCGGGTCGGCGCCCGCGGCCGGTTCGGCGCGGCGTCGGCGCACGTCGGCTTCGACGACGACACGTGGCACCTGTCGGGTGCGGGCCGGGACGCGGCGGCGGCCGACCCACGCGGCCGCACGTTCCGGCGCGAGCCGATCGGCTGGCCACCGGCCCGCGGCGCGGCCCGGGACGCGGCCCTGGTGGTGCACCAGGCGATGCTGGAGCTCCGGTCGGTGCGCTACGCGAGCAACGTCGGGTCGGTGCGGTTCGGGCAGCTGTGCGCCGCCTTCGCCGGGGCGGGCACCGGCGTGCTCGCCGCGGCGGGCCGCCCCCGGCGGGTCCGTGACCGCGCGTTCCGGGAGCTGGCCGAGGGGTGGCTCGCCGCGAGCCCGTGCCTGGCGGACCGCATCACGGACCGGTTCCCGGACGGCCACTGGGCGCGGGCGGCGGTCCCGGCCGGCGACCCGCCGCCCTCGGCGCCGGACCTGCCCGCGCAGGCCGAGCTCACCCTGGTCCACCACGTGGCGGCGCACGTCCGCTTCGGCACCCCGCGCGACGCCTCCACGGTCGTCAATCTGGCCGTCCCGGACGGCGACGGCCCGTGGAACCCGCGGGCGCTGGAGTTCGAGCGCACCGCCGCCGTGTCGATCGACACGCCCGCGCTCACCGGCCCCCACGCCGTCTCGCACACCGCCGGCCGGTCGCTGTCCTTCACCGACGGTTCGTTCTCCGTAACCTAGCGATGGCGATGCCCGGCGGGCCCGGCGAAACGCGATAGCGTCTGCGGGATGGGACTGCGTGACGACCTCATCGACCTGCGCCGTGATCTGCACCGGCACCCGGAGATCGGCCTCGACCTGCCGCGCACCCAGCGGAAGGTGCTCGCCGCGCTCGAAGGCCTGCCGCTGGAGGTGACGACCGGCACCGCGCTGTCGTCGGTCACGGCGGTGCTGCGCGGCGGCCGGCGTGGCGGTGTGGACAGTCCCGCGGTGCTGCTGCGCGGCGACATGGACGCCCTGCCGGTCACCGAGCTCGCCGACGTGCCGTTCGCCTCGGTGGTGCCGGGCGCCATGCACGCCTGCGGTCACGACCTGCACACCGCCGGGCTGGTCGGCGCGGCCCACCTGCTCGCCGGGCGCCGCGACGAGCTGGCCGGCGACGTCGTGTTCATGTTCCAGCCGGGGGAGGAGGGCTGCAACGGCGCCGGGCTGATGATCGACGAGGGGGTGCTGGACGCCGCCGGCTCCACCGTGGTCGCCGCGTACGGGCTGCACGTGCTGGCCACGGACTTCCCGCGCGGGGTGTTCGCGTGCCGGCCGGGCGCGCTGATGTCCGCCGCGGCGGGCCTCTACGTGCGGGTCGTCGGGGCGGGCGGGCACGGGTCGGCGCCGCACGACGCCCGCGACCCGATCCCGGCCGCGTGCGAGATGGTGACGGCGCTGCAGACGATGGTGGGGCGCCGGTTCAGCCCGTTCGAGCCGGTCGTGCTCACCGTCGGCGAGTTCCACGCGGGCACGCTGCGCAACGTCATCCCCGACGAGGCGGTGTTCTCCGCGACGGTACGGACGTTCAGCGCCGCCGCCGCGGAGCAGATCGCCCGGGACTCGGTGCGGCTGTGCGAGGGCATCGCGGCGGCGCACGGGCTGCGCGCCGAGGTGCGGTTCGAGCCGGAGTACCCGGTGACGGTCAACGACGACGCGGCGGCGGCGTTCGTGGCGAGCACGGTCCGCGACGTGTTCGGGGCCGACCGGTTCCAGCACATGGAGCACCCCGACCCGGGCTCCGAGGACTTCTCCCGCGTCCTGGAGCGGGTCCCCGGCGCCTACCTGTTCCTCGGCGCGGCGGGCGGCGACGACCACACCGTCATGCCCAACAACCACTCGCCGCGCGCGGTCTTCGACGACAGCGTCCTGCACGACGGCGCCGTCCTGCTCGCCGAGCTGGCCCGCCGCCGCCTGACCCCCGGGCCCGCCGTCTGACAACGGGGTAGAAAACCGTACGTACGTCTTGTTAAAGTCGCGGCGTGCTTCCCGAACCCGGACCCGTGCGCCTGCTCGCCGGCGCCACCCTCGTCAACACGTTCGGCAACGGCGTGTCGATGGCGTCGGTGGCGCTGTTCCTGACCCGTTCCGTCGGGCTGAGCGTGCGGGAGACCGGCCTCGCGCTGACCGTGACCGCCCTGGTGTGCCTCGTGTCGAGCGCGCCGATGGGGTACGTCGCGGACCGCCGCGGACCGCGCGGCGTCCTGCTCGCCGGCCTCCTCGTGCTGTGCGCGGGCTCGGCGGCGCTGGTGACGGTGCAGGACTTCTGGACGTACCTGCTGGTCGGGGTGCCGATGGCGGTCGGCGACGCGGCGCAGCGGGCGGCCAAGGGCGCGGTCATCGCCGGCGCGGTGCCCGCCGACCGGCGCGTCTACACCCGCGCCTACCTGCGCTCCGTCACCAACGCGGGCATCGCGGCCGGCGCCGCGGTGGCCGGCATCGGGCTCGCCGTGGACACCCGCCAGGCGTACCTCACGCTGATCGCCATCGACGCGGTCACGTACGCCGGCGCCGCGCTCGTGCTGCGCCGCCTCGCCCCGGTCCCGGCCGCGCCCAACCGGCAGGAGGGTCCCCGGCTGGTCGCGCTGCGGGACCGGCCGTTCCTGGCGTTCGTGGTCCTGGACGGGCTGATGGCCACGCACTTCGGGCTGTTCGAGGTCGCGCTGCCGCTGTGGATCGCGCACCGCACCGACGCGCCGCGCTGGCTGATCGCGGTGCTGTTCGGCATCAACACGACCGCCGTCGTGCTCTTCCAGGTCCGGGCCGCCCGCGGCACCGAGGAGCTGCCCGGCGCGGCCCGCGCCTCGCGACGGGCGGGGCTGGCGCTGTTCGCCGCGTGCGGGCTGTTCGCGTTGAGCGGCGGCGTGAGCATGCCGGTGACCGTGGCGCTGCTGGTCCTCGGGTCGATGGTGCACGTCGCCGCGGAGCTGTGGCACTCGGCCGCCGGGTGGGGCATCTCGTTCGGGCTCGCGCCGCCGGACGCGCACGGCCAGTACCAGGGCGCCTATGCGATGGGCATGCAGCTGGGCCAGATGCTGGCCCCCTTCGTGGTGACGACGCTCGCCGTCGGCTGGGGCGCGCCGGGCTGGCTGCTGCTGGGCGCGGCGTTCGCGGTCCTCGGCGGCCTGGTCCCGCCGGTCGTCGCGTGGGCCCGCGCGTCAGCCGCGGCGCACGGGCCCACGCCGGCGGTCAGCTCGCGAACGCCTTGACCTCGAGCAGACCGACCGAGCTGGTGCCGTTGGACTGCAGCACGACCCGCAACCGGGCGGTGCTGACCTGCGTGAACGTCACCGTGATGTACGCGTTGGCCGTCACCGGGTAGCCGCTGGCGCCGGGCACGTCGGCGTACGCGCTGCCGGTCCAGTACTGCAGCTTCCAGCTCGACGGCACGTCGATGCCCTGGTTGTCGTCGAACAGGTACACCTGCGCGCGCTTGAGCGCCTGGTTGGTGCTCCAGGTGAGCTCCGCCCACTGCTGGCCGCTGTTCGGCCACGTGCCCCAGCGCGGGTTCACGGTGTCGTTGGACGACGGCGGGTCGATGCCGTCGTTGATCGCCGCGACCGACTCCCACGCCGACGTGTACGACGCGGACGCCGTCGCCGACCGGGCCAGGTTGCTGTCCTGCGGCGGCGGGTTGCTGCCGCCGCCCTTGATGAGGAACAGGTTGTCGGCGACGTTGTAGTACTGCGCCAGGTACGACCCTGCCGGCGGGTTGGTGTGGTAGTAGTCGTCGTGGTTGCAGTCGAGCCGGTCGTCGTGGGACCGGTTCGTGCACACCGTGCGGATGACGACGTTGTCGCCGTCCTTGTAGCACATGACGTCCCACTCGTCGGTGCAGTGCCCGTAGCCGGACGCGTTCGGCGCGTTGTTGTTGACGGCGCCGAGCGTGTGCCCGAGCTCGTGCGCGGCGACGCCGGCCGACCAGCAGCCGTTGTCCGCCCGCGCGTACTCCGGTCCGGTGTTGGACCGGTTCGCGTCGCTCTTGCGCGTGTCGCCGGCCAGCCCGCCGATGCCGCAGTACACGTTGGCGTCGACGAACTGCAGGTACTTGCGGTCCGTCCGGTTGTAACCGGCCGCCTTGACCGCGTTGAGCAGGGGCGCCCAGTCGTTGGCGTTCAGCGCCGAGTCGGCGATCTTCACGTCCCGCACGACCGGCCGGCACGCGCCGTTGACGGTCTCGGTGACGTACCGGACGTGCCGCTCGCCGCCCGTCTCCTTGGCGCTCTCGTTGAAGATGGTGTCGACGCCCTCGGCGAGGGTGCGGAACGTTTCGAGGTACTGCGTGTACCGGCTGGTCGAGCCGTGGATGTACAGCACCTCGACCCGGCGGCCGCTCGTGCCGTCGCCTTCGCAGACCGCGAGCGACTGCACGGCGGCCGCGGCCTTGGCCGTGCCGGCGAGAGCGGGCACGGGCGTCTTCACCGACAACCCGGCCGGGGCGGCGTCCGGGCCGTGCGTGCACATGATCGGGCTGGTGCCTTTGACCTCGAGCAGCCCGGCGCCGCACGGCCCCGCGGCCCGCCGCTGCAGCCCGTCGTAGACAAGCCCTTTGGCGACGTCGTTCTTCGGCAGCCCGGCGCTGCTCTCACCGGCGGACGCCGTGCCCATGAAGGCACCGGTCACGGCCAGGCCGAGCGCCGCGACGGCCGCCACGACCAGGCGGGTGGTTCGTTTTCGGGGCATGATTCGGACTCCCTGTCACAAGGGTGGGGGCGGGGCCGATGCGCATCGACGAAATCCTTTTCGGCACCCTGGCAGTACGAATCGCTCCACGTCAATCCTTGTGACAGGATGTGCGGAGATTTAAGGTTCTCTACAGCTCCCGAAATCTTTTCGCCGCCCCGACCCTCTGAAACTTTCCCCACCCGTCGCGTCCCGCGGGATCGTCGCTCGGAGAGCCGTGATCGAGTAGCGGATCCGGCTGTCATGGCGACCGGATCCGCTACTCGATCAAGCTGGGTGGCGAGGATCAGCAAGAGCTACCAGGCGATCGCCTGTTCCCACATTCGTACGTAGGCCTCGGCGCCGGACAGGAGTTGCTGGCGGAGCAGGGTGCTGTCGGGGCCGGCGCGTTGGATGAGGTCGGTGGTCCAGTCGGCGAAGAGGCCGTACTGCGCGGCGCCGTCGGTGTTGACGTCGAAGGTGCGCGAGCCGAAGACCTGCTTCGTGACCGTGGTGCCGTTCGGGGCGGTGAACGGGTAGAGCAGCGGGGTCGTGGTCGCGTCGGGGCGGGGGTTCGCCTGGTCGCCGAGGCCGTTGACGTCGGTGCCGTAGCCGTAGCCGGTGATGGCGTTGCCGTGCGGGGCGGCGCGGTTGGCGCGCCATTCGCTGAGGAACTCCGGCACCGAGTTGGCGTAGGTGGCCACGAAGCCGCCGAGCGCGAGAATCCGGTCGATCATGGTCGGGTCGGACCAGCTGTGCACCGAGGTCACGCCCGGGTAGTGGGCGGTCGCGGCCATGTCGAGCACGGCCTGGGCGGTCTTCACGCTCATGTGGTCGACGTGGATGATCATGCCGCGCTCCATCATCCGCTGGATGAGGTAGCGGCCGAGGCTGGTCAGGCCGCGGGTGTTGCAGATCTTGCCGCTGGGGTAGACCGGCAGCACGGTGCCGGGCGGCAGGCTCAGCACCCCGAAGCTCAGCAGCCGGACGAGGTCGTCCTGCACGAGGGGCTGCTCGTTGTCGGACGGGCCGGTGCAGCTGGTCGCGGTCCACCAGTGGCCGGTGGACAGCAGGTTGCCGACGTTGACGAACGCCCCGGTGAGGCCCGCGTCGAAGCGGGTGCCGCCGAAGGCGTTGTCGAACTTGTGGATCGGGTACAGGCCGGAGACGCCGATCGCCTGCAGCTCGTCCAGCCCGGCGTCGATCTGGGCGGTGGTGCACTGCGGGACGTCGTTGCTCTCGCGGCAGCCGAAGATCTCGGAGTTCTCGACGCCGATCGTGACGGCCAGCTTGCCCTGCGCGGCGATGCTGCGCACCTGGGCCGGCGTGGTCGCGATGCGGAACCAGCCCTTGCCGGCGCCGCCGTTCTGCGCGTCGATGTAGTCCTGCATCGAGTACAGGTAGCGGGACTGGACCCGGATCTGGTCCATCTCGTCGCAGGGGGTGTCGCGGAACGGGAAGAGCTCGCAGATCGACCGGTTCGCGACCAGCAGCGCGTTGAGCACCCGCTGGCCAGCCCGCCAGGACCGTTCGATGCCCCGGTAGTACGACTGCTCGTGCAGCAGCGAGTTGTGCTGCGGCCAGTCGCCGAACGTCGGCCAGCCGTCCTCGGGCGAGTTCGCCGCGTCGGTGCCGCCGACGATGGCCTCGAAGAGCGCGCCGACGTTGAGGCTGCGGTGCGTGTCGCAGCCGGCGAGCGCGACCTGCACGCCGCCGGACGCCCACGCCTCGCCGCAGTGCATCTGCCCGCCGAACGCGGCGGCGGCCGTGATGTGGGCGTGCGCGTCGATCGTGCCGACGAGCCTGCCGCTGCCGTCGACGCCGGGCGCGGCGGTGCCGGTGACCCCCGGGTCGATGTCGGGCGGGGTGAAGCAGCCGGTCGCGGTCGCCAGCGCCACGGTGTACGACGTGCCGGCCGCGCCGAGGCTCCACAGGAACGAGCCCATGGTCTGGCCGGTGGCCGTGGCGGTGAACCGGTAGCGGTCGCCGGCCTTGGTGACGGTGAAGTCGGCCCGGTCCCCGTAGGAGTCGCCGGCCATGATGAAGCCGACGACGCTCTGGTACGCGGGCTTGCCGTCGGAGCCGAACAGCTCGTACCGGCCGAGCTGGGTGGCCTCCAGCCGGAACGGCGTGGCACCGGAGGCGGAGGCCGTGAAGCCGTACCCGGCCCCGCTGCGCACGACGTAGCCGGTCGCGCTGGAGCCGTTGAAGACCCGCAGCGTGGCGCAGGTGCCGTCGAGCGCGTCGGCGTTGGCGGTGATCGCGGCGGCGGAGGCCGGTGGTGCGGCCGCGACCGAGGCGGCCGCGACGGAGACGAGCAGTGTGGTGAGGAATGCGGTCGGGTGGCGTAGCGACAGGGACATAAGGCGGTGCCCCTTCATGCGTGCCGGAACGCGCGCTCCGGCGGCCGGTGAAGTCAGACCAGCGTCTGATAGGCAGCGGTCACTGTCAACAGGAAGCGAGAATCTTTCGGTTTCTCGGATCCGGGCCGCCGGTGCGCGGTACGGGCGTCACACGCCGGCGGGGGAGTGGGCGGACAGGTCGGCGCGGATGCGGTCCAGCGTCGTGGCCATGGCCTTCGGCGTCGAGCGGTCCCGGCCCGTGACCCGCTCGTAGAGGAGCATGCCGCGGCCCGCGCTGAGCGCCATCGTCTGCACGAGCCGGGTGCCGCCGGGCACGGGGGAGAGCTGGAAGCGCCAGGTGGTGCTGTCGAAGAAGGGGGCGCGCCACAGGGTGCGGAACGCGAACTCCTCGCCGGGCCTCGCGGTGGTCACCACGCACTCCCGGGTCCAGCGGGCGATGCCGTGGCGGCTCGACCCGCTGAAGCGGGCGCCGGTCGCGGGGCCGGTCGCGGCGTCGTCCCACTCGCTGCGGTAGCACTCCGGGCTCCAGCGGCCCATGCGCGTGACGTCGGCGATCGCGGCGTACACGGCCTCGGGGCCGACCGGGATGACGACCTCCGCGCGGGCCGTCAGCGCGATGTCGGGGTGCGCGGGCGCGAGGTCGCCGTACGCGTCCTGGAGGCGGCGGGTGTACCGGCCGCGGGTGAGCCGCAGGATCATCCGCAACGGGGCGCTGCGCAGCACGGGCCGGGCCAGCTCGGCGTCCGCGGTCATCACCCACGGCACGGCGAAGCCCATCCTGATCGGCAGCGCCTTACGCATGGCCTTCTCCATGGCCGCGTGCCGCTTCGGGCTGATGCGCTCGGCGACGATCGGCACCACGACCGCCTCCTCCTCGGCGAGGTGCGGGGTCATCAGGTCCCGCAGCCGCACCGCGGCGTCGGCGAGGTCGGCGGCGCCGCCCGGGCCCTCCTGCAGGGCGGCCCGGATGGTGTCCATCAGGGGGTCCAGCTCGTCGTGGTCGTCGCTGAGCGCGTCCAGCTCCGCGGACGGCCCGACCGCCTCGCGCAGCATCGGCCACAGGAACCGGTCCTCGCCGACGTGGTGGTGGTGGATCATGTCGATCACGTCGCCGATGTGGGCGCGCAGCGCGGCGAGCTGGCGTGGGCCGGGCCGTCGCCGGCCCGCGGCGAAGTCTTGCGCGAACGTGGCGAGCCGGTCGAGCTCGACCCGGATCGCGGCGTGCATCAACAGGTATCCGGACTGGTCTGTCATCGTGTTCGCTCCTCGGTTATATTCGGTACAGCCACACTGTATTCGAGCCAGCAGGTATGGAGTCAATATCGTGGACACGACACAGAGCCGGGCGTACCGCTCACCGCGGCGCCAGGCGCAGGCCGAGGCGACCCGGGCCGCGATCGTGCGCGCCGCCGGTCGGCTGTTCGCCGAGCGTGGCTACGCCGGCACCACGATGCAGGCGATCGCCGAGGAGGCCGGCGTCGCCGTCGAGTCGGTCTACAAGGCCGGCTCCAAGGCGCAGCTGCTGCGCCGCGCCCACGAGGAGGCGGTGGTCGGCGACGACCGGCCGATCGCGCTGTACGACCGGGACGAGGTGCGCGCCGCGCTCGCCGTCGACGACCAGCGGGAGCTGATCCAGGCGTTCGCCCGCACCGTCGCGGACCGGGCGCAGACGCTGACCCCGATCAGCCGGGCCTTCATGCAGGCCGCCGGGGCCGACCCGGCGATCAACGAGACGTGGGAGGAGCTGGAGGAGCAGCGCCTCACCGACATGCGCCGGCTGGTGGAGTCCGTCGCCGCGCTCGGTCCGCTGCGCGACGGGCTGAGCGTCGAGCACGGCGGCACGCTGCTGTGGACGGTGCTCAACCATCAGGCCGGCTGGCTGGTCGCGCACCATCTCCGCTGGGACGACAAGCAGGTCGCCGACTGGATGGCGGAGCTCGTCACCTGCCTGCTGCTCCCAACCGCATAGGCAGCAGCGCGTCGAACTCCGCGGCCGGCACGGCCTTGGAGAAGTGGAAGCCCTGGCCGACCTCGCAACCCAGGCGGTGCAGCTCCGCGGCCTGCTCGGCGTGCTCGATGCCCTCGGCGACCACGCCGAGCCCCAGCGCGGCCGCCAGGTCGAGGATCGCCCGCGCCAGCGCGGACTGCTCGGCGCCCGCCGCGACCCCGTCCACGAACGGCTTCGGGATCTTCAGGACGTCGATCGGGAAGTCGTGCAGGCGGGACAGCGACGAGTAGCCGGTGCCGAAGTCGTCGACGGCCAGCTGCACGCCGAGGGCCTTCAGCTCGCCGAGGCGGTGCTGGGCGACGTCCGCGTCCTCCCGCAGCAGCGACTCCGTGATCTCCAGCGTCAGCAGGTGCGGCGCCAGCCCCGACCGGGCGAGGGTCTGCTGCACGTACAGGACGACCGCGGGATCCTGGACCTGCCGCGGCGACAGGTTGACGCTGATCTTCAGCCCGGGCCACGCGGCCGTCTGGCGGCACGCCGTCTCCAGGACCGCGTAACCGAGCGGCAGGATCAGCCCGCTCTCCTCGGCGAGGGGGATGAACCGGTCCGGCGGGATGAACCCGTGTCGCGGATGCGGCCAGCGTACGAGCGCCTCGGCGCCCACGATCGCGCCGTCGGACAGGTCGACGAACGGCTGGTAGTACACCTGCAGCTCATGCCGCTCGACGGCGCCGCGCAGCTCCTCGGCGAGGTCGAGCTTCTCCAGCAGGCCCGCGTGCATGCTCGGGGCGAAGTAGGCGAACCGGTTGCGCCCCTGCCGCTTCGCCATGTGCATCGCCACGTCGGCGTTGCGCAGCAGCTCGTCGGCGTCGGGGAGCCGGTCGGGGTCGGGCAGCGCGATGCCGACGCTCGCCTGCGGCTGGATCTCCCGGCCGCCGATCGACAGCGGCTGGCGCAATGTGGCGAGGATCCGTTCGGCGACCCGGGCGGCCTCGGCGGCGTCGTCGAGGTGCTCCAGCAGCATCGCGAACTCGTCGCCGCCGAGGCGGGCGGCGGTGTCGGCGGAGCGCAGGCACGTGCGCAGCCGGTCGCCGACGGCCCGCAGCAGGGCGTCACCGGCCGAGCGGCCCAGGGAGTCGTTGACGGTCTTGAAGTCGTCGAGGTCCACGACGAGGACGGCGATGTGCTGGTACGGGGTCCCGCGCCGCTCCAGCGCGTGGTGCACCCGGTCGGCGAGCAGGGCCCGGTTGGCCAGGCCGGTCAGCTCGTCGTGGAACGCCCGGTGGGTGAGCTGGTCCTCCAGGGCCTTGCGTTCGGTGATGTCGCGGGTGGTCAGCAGGTAGCCGTTGACGTCGGCGTCGTCGACGACCCGGCCCACGGTCTCGGTCACGATGTACTGCCCGTTGGCGCGCCGCAGCCGGCACTCGATGGGCCCGACCCGGCCGCCCTCCGCGACGGCGCTGCCGAGCAGGACCGCGACCCGGTGCCGGTCGTCGGGGTGGACGAGGTCGGTCAGCGGCGTGCCGAGCAGCGCGTCCGGGTGGTGGTCCAGCAGCGAGCGCACCGACGGCGTCACGTACTGGATGCTCGCGTCCCGGCCGCAGATCGACAGCACGTCGGTGACCTGCTCGGTGAGCCGCTGGAACCGGTCCTCGGCGCGCCGCCGCTGGACGTCGCGCAGCGCCGCCATCAGGTCCGCCATGCGGATCAGGATCAGCACGAAGAGCACGCACGACGCGGCGAGGAACACCGCCAGCTCCGCCACCGCCGCCGACTCGACCGTGATCACGGCCGGGATGAGCAGGGCGGCGACCGCGAGCAGCACCGCGAAGCGGCCGCTGGTCAGCCGGGCCGGCCCCGGCGCCACGGGCTCGTCGAGCCGGCGCATGTCCGGGTGCAGGGCGGCGCAGCCGATGCCGAGGTAGAACAGGATCCAGCCGGCGTCGACCCAGCTGCCGGCGTGGAACTGGTCCCGCAGCGACTGCCACGCGAAGATCGCGTCGGTGGCCAGCAGCGCGAGGAGGCTGCCGAGCAGCAGCCAGAACGGCGCGTCGCGGGCGGCCCGGCCGCTGCCGAGCCGGGCCAGGACGGCCAGCACCAGCACGTCGCCGAGCGGGTACGCCACCTCCGTGGCCCGCTCCAGCACAGTGCCGCGGGTGGCGTCGTTGAGGTACGGGCCGATCAGGAACACCCAGGTCAGCAGCGACATGCCGACGGTGATGATGGCGGCGTCGAGCAGCGCGGCGCGGTCGCCGCCGGGGCTGCGCCGCCGGACCAGGATCGCCAGGGCGACCGCGAGCAGCGGGTACAGCGCCAGGTACCAGACGTCGGCGAGCGACGGCCCCGCCGGCTGCCGGTCGTCCACCAGTTGCGGCCAGTAGAACAGCGCCTCCCCGACGGTGTACGCCGCCAGCCCGACGGCGACGAGCACCCACGGCAGCGGCCGCGCCGGCCGGTGCCGGGCCACACCGGCCGCGATCGCGACCACCGTCGACGCCGAGATCACCGTCCACAGCACCGACCGCAGCGGCGAGTCGGGCGTGAGGTAGTACGCCGCGCTGAGCGTCACAACGACGCACACGTAGGCCCGGACCAGCACGGACACCCCCTCTTCCACCCATCTGATCGGCCGTCGCGGGGCCGGGTTTACGAAGTCGCACCAACGCGGCAACCCGGAACGCCACGCCGCCCGTCCCACAGGGGTGAAGACGTCGGACGAAGCAGAGTTCCGCGACTACGCGGGGCCACGGATGGCCACCTGGCGCCGGACCGCGTTCCTGCTGTGCCGCGACTGGCACCTCGCGGACGACCTCGTGGCGACGGTGCTGGACAAGCTGTTCCGGCAGTGGCACCGCCGGGACTCGATCCGCAGCCTCGACGCGTACGTCGGCGGCATGCTCGCCCGCGCCGTCGTCGACGAGCACCGCCGCCCGTGGCGGCGCGAGGTGCCCGGCGACGACCTTCCGGCGCCCGATCCGCCACGGCACGCCGACGCGACCGTCGAGCGGCTGACCCTCGACACCTACCTGGCGCAGCTCGGCCCGCGGCGGCGGGCCGTGCTGGTGCTGCGCTTCTACTGCGACCTCTCCGTCGAGGAGACCGCCGAGATCCTCGGCGTCTCCGTCGGCACCGTGAAGAGCCAGACCGCCCGCGGCCTGGAGACCCTGCGCGCCCTCGCCGCGCCCCCGACCCCGACCCCGGTCCCGACCGTCAGGCAGGCATGATGAGCCACCAGCAGCTGTTCGACACCGTCCTCAGCGACGAGCCCCCGGCCCGCGACACCCTCGACACGCTCGTGCGCCGCTCCCGGCGCCGGGTCCGGCACCGCCGCCTCGCGACCGCCGGCGGCGGGGTGGCCCTCGCCGCGTTCGCCGCCGCGCTGATCCTGCCGGGGGCGGCGCCACCGGCCCTGACCGGCGCCCCGCCGAACACGTTTCCGACCGCGCCGGAGCAGACGGCGAGCGGCCTGCTCGGGCTGAAGCCGGTCGAGCCCCTCGAGTCCGCCGTCGAGCGGCTCGCCGGGACGGTCCCGGTGGTGGTGGCGCAGGTCGTCCCCGGGGCGCGGGTCGTCGGGCGCCCCACCGTGGAGCGGCGGGTGGTGCCGGCCGCCGCCGACTCGCTCGAGGAGACCTACGCGTACGTGGTGGCCGCCGACGTGACCGCCGGCGGTGTGACGGGCGCGCTGCGGATCACCATGGTGCGGCAGTACGCGGCGTCGGTGACCACCTCGTGCCACCCCACCCCCCGCACGATCACCGTCAAGCCGGACCTGGTGCCGCCGTATACGGCGTACGCGTGCATCCCGGAGGACGGGGTTCCGTCGTACACGACGGAGACCCACCGCGACGAGCGGCCCGGCATGATCCGGAACGTGGCGCGGCACGAACGCGGCGACGGCAGCACCGTCGAGGTGTCCGTCAGCAACGAGCCGTCGCTGACCGGCAACCCGCCCCTGACCGGTGAGCAGGCCGTCGACATCGCCCGCGACCCGCGGCTCACCCTGTACCCCGCCTGACCCGGTCGGGTGGACACGGCCGCCACTTCACCGGCATGTCCGGACATAACGGGCATACTCGTCGCTGTGCAGAGACGCTGGAGCCTGCTCGCCTGCGCGCTGGTGCTGCTGTCCGCGGCGGGGTGCGGCGGGGCGGGCGACACGGACACCACGGGCGGCCTGCCGGCGAGCGCCGGCGGGTCGCAGGTGTGCGTCCCGTCGGCGGTCACGCCGTCGGCGGCCCCGTCAGGCGCGCCGGCCACCCCGGCCACTCCGGACGTGGCCGAGGTGCAGACGTTCCTGGGGACGCTCACCGAGTCGCAGCGGACCCAGGCCCTGCGCGACGACGTCCTGGACGCGAAGCGGTGCAGCTGGTCCAGCCGCCCCGACGGCGAGTTCACCGGGCGCACCGGCCTGCGGCTCGGCGACCTCGGCGACGCGCAGCAGGCGGCCGCGCTCGCCGTGCTGCGCGGCGTCCTGTCCGCCGGCGGCTACGCCAAGGTGCTGCGGCAGATGGACGCCGAGGACGGAGGGCGCGACGGCTTCCACATCGCGCTGTTCGGCCAGCCGTCCGGGGCGCAGCGGTGGACGCTGCAGTTCGGCGGCCCGCACCTCGCGGTGCACGTGACGACGGGCGGCGGCACGGTCAGCGTCTCGCCGTACTTCAGCAGCGCGCAGCCGGCGGCCACCACCGCCAGCGGCAGGGCGGACAGGCCGTCGGCGCGCCGATCGCCGTCGCGGGAGCCGAGCCCGGACGTGTTCGCGCTGTTCAAGTCGCTCACGACCGAGCAGCAGGCCGGCGCCAGGCTGCCCGGCACCTACGACGACGTCGTCATGGGACCCGGCGCCGACACCGGCTATCCGGTGCGGGCGGGCCTGCCGTTCCCGAGACTCGACGCCGGACAGCAGGCCATGGTGCGGGCCGTCATCAAGGGCCTGGTCGGGGACGCCGCCGCCGAGCTGGCACAGCCGCTGCTCGACCTGTACGCGACGCAGCTGGACCAGACCACGATCGGCTACGCCGGCACGGCCGACCCGAGGAGCGAGAACGCGTACTTCCGCATCGACGGCCCGCGGCTGTGGCTGGAGTGGGCCAGCACGCCCGCGGGCGGGCTGCATCAGCACGCCCTGTACCGCGACAAGCAGCTCGACTACGGCACGGGTGCCGGATGATCCGCCGCCTCCTGCAGGCCGCCGCGCTCGCGGCCGTCATCCTCGTCCTCCAGGCGTTCCTGCCGGCGTCCGCGCACGCGCACGACCCCGGCACGACCCTGGTCTCCGTCGGGTCCTCCGGCGACGCCGACCTGGAGATCACGGCGCAGATCCCGCTGTCGCGGATCGACCTGGCCTACCACACCCGGCTCGACTCCGACCCGGCCCCCGCCGTGCGGGCATCCGCGAACTGGCTGGCCACCGTGGTCCGCGACCGGGTCCGGCTCACCGCCGCGGACGGCGCCACCTGGCCGGTCACCGTCGACGACGTCTCCGCGGACCGGCAGCGCGGCCTCAACACCGCCCGGGTCCGGCTCACCGCCGCGCTGCCCACCGCCGCCACCCGGGCCCGCTCCGCCGAGCTGCGGTGGGACGTGGTGACGGACGTCGTCTACTCGCACAAGGTCCTCGTCACCGCCGACGGGCGGACCTCGCTGCTCACCCACCAGACCCCGGTCGTGCGGCTCGCCGTGCCCACCCCGCCACCGGCGTCCGTGCCGGCGGCGTCGATGCTGCACGCCGGCTTCGAGCACTTCCGGCAGGGCGCCGACCATCTGCTGTTCCTGTGCGTGATCGCCCTCGCCGCCGCCCGCCGCTCGCTGCGCCGCGCCCGGCTGCGGGCCAGGGTCACGCTCATGGCCGGGATCACCGCCATGTTCACCGCCGGGCACTCCGTGAGCCTCGCGCTCGCCTCGCTCGACTGGGTGTCGCTGCCCACCCGGGTGGTGGACGCGGGCATCGCGCTCACCATCGTCGTGGCCGCCGCCCACGCGGTGCGCCCGGCCCTGTCGGCACGCACCGAGCTGGCCCTGACCGCCGTCTTCGGGCTCGTCCATGGTCTGGGGTTCGCCGGTACGTTGCAGCGCCTCGCCCTGACCGGCACCGACCTCATCCTGCCGCTGCTCGGCTTCAACCTCGGCCTGGAGGCCGCACAGCTGCTCGCGCTGGCGCTCATCGCCGTGCCGATCGCCGTCCTGGCCCGCTCCCCGGCGGTGTCGGTGACCCTGGCCGCCTCGGCCGCGGCGGTGGCCACCGGCTGGGTCGTCGAGCGGGCGTTCGACCTGACGAACCCGGTCCAGCCGCTCACCGGCATGCTGCTCGGCACCCCGGAGCGCCTCGCCGGCGCCCTCTTCGCCGCCACCGCGGTCCTGCTGATCGCCAGGGCGACCCGCCCCGAGGACGGCCCCGCCGCCGCTCAGCCGGCCCGCCGGGACGGCTGAGCGGCGGGCGGCGTCAGGCGTCGAGGCGGTGCAGCAGGAGCGCCGTCATCGCCCGGACGCCGACGCCGATGGCGCGCTCGTCGGCGACGAAGCCGGGCGAGTGGGGCAGACCCTGCTCGCCGACGCCGAGGTAGAACATCGTGCCGGGGACCCGGTGCAGGAACAGCGAGAAGTCCTCCCCGCTGAACGGCCACGCCGCGGGCATCGTCATCACCGTGTCGACGCCCGGGTGCTCGCGCAGGTGCGCGGCCGCCGCCTCGGTCAGCTCCGGTGAGCACACCATCGCCGGGAACGGCGGCGCCGGGAACGTGATCCGCGCACCCGCCTCCGCGGCCAGCCGCCGCAGGTCGTCGCGCAGCTCGGGGTGGCGCTCCTCGGGCCAGGCCCGCACCCACACGTCGGCGGTGACCGGGTCCGCGTCCGCGTCCAGCTGCGCCCCGGTCAGGACGAACCGGGCGAGCGGCCCGTCCGGGGTCTGCAGCGCGGCCAACAGGTCGGCGAACTCTGCGTCCGACTCGGGGCGCCGTACCGTCGACATCGCGGCGATCCGGTCCAGCAGCGCGCGTCCGGCGTCGGCGCCGGGCAGCTCCAGGTGGGCGGCGTCGAGCCCGGGAAGGCCGGCGCCGGGCATCGCGGCGAACACGCCGACCGGCAGGGGCCCGCAGTGCAGCGCGTACGCCTCCTCCGGCAGGTGCGGCTCGAGGACCCCGTCGTCGAGCATCGCTTTGGCGCCCTCAAGGGTCTCCTCCGCAGGCTGGAACACCACCACGACCCGCCCCGCGAACCGGTCCCGCAGGCCCGCGAGAACCTCGGCCACGCCGACCCCGACCACGGTGTGCACGTCGTGCCCGCAGAGGTGCGCGGCCCCGGCAGTGCCCTGCTCGACCACCAAGGCGTCCATGTCCGCCCGGTACAGCAGCGTCCGCCCCTCCCGGGCGCCTTCGACGACGGCGACGACGCCGTGCCCGCCGACCCCCGTCCGCACGTCCAGGCCGGCGGCGCGCAGCCGCTCGGCCACCAGCCCGGCCGTCCGCCGCTCCTCACCCGCCAGCTCCGGCCACCGGTGGATGTCCCGCCGCAGCCCGATCAGCGCCTCGTCCAGCGGTGCGGCCGTCGCATCGATACATGCATGATCCCAGATCCCCGTCATGCGGAGCAGTGTAGATCCGCTCAGCGCTGCGCCTGGGCGATCACGCCGCGGACGTACTCGGGCTGGGCGACGTGCCACAGGACGATCGGGCGCGGTGCGCGGCGACGGCGGTTGACGTTGAAGCCGGCCTCGTTGAGCGCGTCCACGAGGCCCGGGAACTCGCCGAACGCGATGCTGCCCGTGCCGCCGCGGGGGCGGTCCCGCACGACCGGCGGGGCGAGGGTGCTCAGGTACGCCTCCGTGCGGCGCGTGAACGGCCGCCGCGACACCTCGACGACGCGGCGGTCCGTCACCGTGTACGTGGTGGAGCGCAGCCGCAGCGCCCGCACCACCAGGCGACCGGCGACGAGGTACAGCCCGAACAGGATGAACGGGATGCCCCAGAGCACGAAGAACCCCGGCGCCCCGTTTCGCATCGCGGTCCGCTCCCAGAACACGGCGAAGCCCAGGAAGAACAGTGACATCGGCACGAGGAGCAGGTCGGACCGGTCGAACAGCGGGTGGTGCTGCGGTTCGCCGGTCCACAGGATCCGCTCGCCGGTGTTGAGCGTGATGTCAGCGTTCACGCGGGCATTGTCCGCCAATTCCGGCCGGCGCGATGTCCCCCGGTTACAGGCCGGTGGCCACCGGACGGTCGGGGTCGGCGATCCATTCGCTCCACGATCCGGCGTACAGGCGCGGCGTGAACCCGGCCAGTTCGAGGGCGAGGACCTCGTGGGCGGCGGTCACCCCGGAGCCGCAGTAGGCCGCGACCGGCCGTTCGCCGGTGACGCCCAGCGCCACGAACCGCTCCCGCAGTCGCGCCGGCGGCAGGAACAGCCCGTCGGGGTCGCTGTTGTCGAACGTCGGCGCCGAGATCGCGCCCGGGATGTGGCCGGCGACCCGGTCGAGCGGCTCGACCTCGCCGCGGAACCGCGGCCCGAGCCGCGCGTCGAGCAGCACGCCGTCCTTGAGGAAGTCCGGCACCTCGCCGACGGTCAGCAGGTCGTCGCGGGCGTCGCCGGCGGTGAAGTCGCCGGGCGGGACCGGCACCGGGTCGCCGGACTCGGTCGGCCGGCCGGCCCGGATCCACGCGGCGATGCCGCCGTCGAGGACCCGGACGTCGTCGTGGCCCCAGTGCCGCAGCATCCACCACAGCCGGGCCGCCACCGACGCGTCCCGGTCGTCGTAGACGACCACGGAGGAGCCGGAGTCCACGCCGAGCCGGCGCATCGCCGCCTGGAACGCCGCGGCGGTCGGCAGCGGGTGCCGGCCGCCGGTGCCGGGCGGCGCGGCGAGGTCGGTGTCGAGGTCGACGAACCGGGCGCCGGGCAGGTGCGCGGCCCGGTAGCGCTCCAGCGCCGGAGGCGGCTGCGGGGTCCACCGCGCGTCGAGCAGCAGGACGCCGTCCCCGACATCCTCAACCTGAACGAGTGGACCCATCAGACCGACCTCCGACGTGTAGCGACCAGAAGGTGATCCTATGCGCAGGCGGCGTCCGTGCCGGCCACGTTGACCGCCGTCCACGCCAGCTGCACCGCCTTGTACTCCGCGCCGCAGCTGCCGTACAGGTCGGCGGCGGCCTGGAGGGTGTAGGCGCGGGCGGTGTTGCCCGGGTTCTCGGCGCTGACGTAGCTGGTGTTGGAGACGAAGTACACGTCCAGCGCCCGGTACCAGATCTTCTCCGCCTTCGCCCGGCCGATGCCGGTGACGGCGCCCGCCTTGCCGCAGATCGGCGACGTGCCGAACGCGGTCTTGCCGGTGCCCTCGGCGAGGTTGAAGAAGAAGTGGTTGCCCACGCCCGAGGAGAGGTGCACGTCGACGGTCGCGGTCGCGGCCGACCAGCAGCTGTGCGAGCTGCCGTCCAGCGCCGGGTCGAACATGTACCGCAGCGGCGTGCCGTCGCCGTTGATGTCGATCTTCTCACCGATCAGGTAGTCGCCGGGGTCGGCGGGGTTGGCGGCGTAGAACTCGACCATCGTGCCGAAGATGTCGCTGGTCGCCTCGTTGAGACCGCCGGACTCACCCTCGTAGGTGAGGCTGCCGGAGACGCTCTTGTCGGTGATGCCGTGGCTCATCTCGTGCCCGGCGATGTCCAGTTGGACCAGCGGGCGGGCGTTGCCGGCGCCGTCGCCGTAGGTCATCCGGCCCCGGTCCCAGAACGCGTTGACGTACCCGTCGCCGAAGTGCACCCGCGACGGCACCCCGCGGCCGTTGTCGTTGATCCCGCGGCGGCCGTGCACGGTCTTGAAGTAGTCGAACGTGGTCGCGGCGCCGTATGCGGCGTCGACGGCGGTCGAGGCCGGGTCGTCGTTCTTGCCGCTGCCCCAGGTGTTGTCGGCGTCGGTGAAGAGCTTGCAGCTGCCGTTCTCGTCCTCCTGGTGCGCCATGTCGCAGACGGTGCCGCGGCCGTGCGTGGTGTCGGTGAGCCGGAACGTGGTGCCGAACCGCTGGGCGTCGATGCCGACCTTGCCGCTGTACAGGCTGTTGCCGGTGCCGGCGATCGTCTCGACCTCGTCCCAGGAGCGGACGACCCCGCCGGTGTGGGCGTCGGTGAGCACGTGCAGCCGCGACGGGGTCTGCCCGTCCTTGGCGACGCCCTCGACGAGGCTCTCCCAGGCGAGCCGGCCGGTGCCGGTGGACGCGTCGACCAGCAGCCGGGGCGCGCCGGCGCCGGCGACCTTGCCGGTGAAGTGTGCCTTCGCCGCGACCAGGGCGTCGGCGGCGGAGATCTTCGGCGTGACGTCGACCTGCAGCGGCTTGGCGAGGCTGTTGGAGGCGCCCTTGTACGTGCCGCCGGGGCCGGTGTGCACGACGATGTCGCCGCCGTAGACGCGCAGCCCGCGGTAGGTGCGGGTGAACCGGACGTGGGAGCCGCCGCCGGCGCCGTCGACGCGGCTGCCGTAGAACGCGAACCGGTCCTCCGGCGTGGCCCGGACGTCGCCGCCGTGCGTGTCGAGGGCCTTGCGGGCCGGTGCGGCGGCGGGGTCGGCGGCCTCGGCCTGGGACGGGTCGACCGACGGCTCCGGGGAGGCCTCCTGCGACTCGTCGGAGGAGGCAGTGGCGCCGGTCGCGCCGGAGGCGCCGGCGGACGGGGTGGACTGCGATGTAGGTGTGCATCCGGCCACCGCGACGGCGGAGACCGCCGCGACGACCGTGAGGAAAAGGCGAGCAGACATGGGATACAGAACGCAGGTTCCACCCTGCCGGTTCGGCCGGGCGCAGGTCTTTGGCACGAAGCCGGGAGTTGCGTCGGGCACCTGTCGGATGGTTGACGCCGCCCGATATGTTCGTGGGCATCATCGAGACGGGGAGATGTGTCTTGGCAACCGCGTGGCGTCGACTCATCCGCCGGGCCGCCACCAGCCCGGGCCGGCTCACCACGCTGACCGCGGCCGTGGTCGTGCTCGCCGTCGCGTTCGGGCTGGCCGGGGTGCTCACCATGCGGGCCGGGGTGGGCCTGGTCGGCGACGTGACCGACCGCAGCGGGCCGCTCAGCCTCCAGGCGCAGGACATCTACCGGTCGCTGTCCGACGCCGACGCGACCGCCGCCAGCGCGTTCCTCGCCAACGGCGTCGAGCCGGCCGAGCTGCGCAAGCGGTACCTCGACGACATCGCCAGGGCGTCGTCGGCGCTGACGGCCGCGCTGCACAACGCCGAGGGGCGCAGCGCGGCGGCGCTCGGTGTCCTGGTCCGGCAGATCCCCGTCTACACCGGCCTGGTCGAGTCGGCCCGCACGTACAACCGGCAGGGCGTCCCGCTCGGCGGCGCCTACCTGCGGGAGGCGTCGGCGCTGATGCGGCAGACGATCCTGCCGGCCGCCCAGGACCTGTTCCGGGCCGAGGCCGCGCGCCTCGCCGACGCGCAGCGGGCCGTCGCCCGGTGGCCGTGGACGGTGACCCTGCTCGGGCTGGCGCTGCTGGGCGTGCTGCTGCTGACCCAGCGGTACCTGACGCGCCTGACCAACCGGCGGCTCAACCGCGGCATGGTCCTCGCCACGGTCGCCGCGCTCGTCGCGTGCGGCTGGCTCGCGGTCGCCTCCGCGGGCGCGGCCGGCCACATCAGCGAGGGCCGCGACGCCGGGTCCGAGCAGGTCGGGTTGCTCGCCGAGGCGAGGATCACGGCGCTGCAGGCGCGCGCCGACGAGGGGCTGACGCTGATCGCCCGCGGCGACGGCAAGGCGTTCGAGCAGGACTTCACCGCGATGATGGAGCGGCTCGCCGGGCCGGACGGCCTCCTGCAGCGGGCGCGTGAGCAGGCGCCCGACGCGGCGGCCCGGTCCGCGGTGGAGGCCGCGCAGCGGCACGCCGCCGACTGGCTGACCATCCACCGGCAGGTCCGCTCCCTCGACGACGGCAGCCAGCGGGCCGAGGCGGTCACCCTGGCCACCACCGGCGACGCCAGCGCGGCCGCCGCGGCCGGCCGGCTCGACGCGGCCCTCGCCGAGGGGATCGCCGGCAGCGGGCGGCACTTCGACCGGGAGGCGGCCGGCGCCGGCGACGCGCTCGGCGGCGCCGACGTGGCCGTCGCGCTGCTCGCCCTCGCCGTCGCGGCGGCCGCCGCGTTCGGCCTGAACCAGCGGATCGCGGAGTACCGATGAAGAAGCTCGTCGTGGCGGCCGCCGTCGTGCTCATCCTGGCCGGCTGCGGGCAGACCCCGGCGGCGCCGCAGGCCGACAGCTCGGCCGCCGCGGCGGTGCCCCGGCCGCTGAACGTGCAGGACCCGGCCGTGCCGCCGTCGCCGCCGGCCACGCCGCCGCCGGCGTGCGACCCGCGGGCCAGCCTCCGGCCGCCGGCGACGCTGCCCGCGCCCGGGAAGATGCCGGCCGGCTCGGCCATGGCGACGATCGCCGCGCGGGGACGGCTCATCGTCGGCATCGACCAGAACGCGTACCTCACCAGCTACCGCGATCCGGTCACCGGCCAGGTCGTCGGCTTCGAGATCGACATCGCCCGGGAGATCGCCCGCGCGCTGCTCGGCAACCCCGACGCGATCCAGTGGCGGGCGATCACCACCGCCGACCGGATCCCTGTCCTGCAGCGGCGCGAGGTCGACATGGTCATCCGTACGATGACCGCCACCTGCGAGCGGATGCAGCAGGTCGCGTTCTCCACCGAGTACCTGACGTCCGGGCAGCGGCTGCTGGTCAACCGCGGCTCCGGCATCAAGGACTTCGCCGACCTCGGCGGCCGCAAGGTGTGCGCGACGCGGGGCAGCACCAGCATCGTCACGATCATGAAGCAGCCGTCGAAGCCGGTCGCGGTCGCCACCGACAGCACCCTCGACTGCCTGGTCATGCTCCAGCAGGGGCAGGTCGACGCGGTGTCCACCGTGGACGTGCTGCTGCTCGGCCTCGCCGCGCAGGACCCCGGCACCGAGGTCGTCGGCGCCCGGATCAGCGACGAGCCGTCCGGCGTCGCGATGCCCCTCGAGACGCCCGACCTGGTCCGCTTCGTCAACGGCGTCCTGGACCGTATCCGGGCCAACGGCACCTGGACCACCATCTACAGCACCTGGTTCGCCAAGTACGGCCCGGTGCCGTCGCCGCCGCCCGCGAAGTACGTGGACTGACATGGGCTCTGGCACCGACCGCGCCGTCGCCGACCTGGCGGCCGCGCACGACCGGCTCGCGGCCGCGCTGTACACCGTGGACACCCACCCGGCGCAGGTGCTGCGCGACGTGCCGCTGCACGGCGCCACCGCCGCCGCGTGGCCCGGCGCGGACGTCGCCCGCCTGTGGTCCGGGTTCGTCGCCGTCCGCGACGTCCTGGAGCAGCTGCGCGCGCTCAAAGGCCGCTCCCGCGACGTCGCCACCGCCCGCATCCTCACCACACCCGTCGCCACCGACCCGCTCGACGGCCTGCCCGCACTGCCGCCGGCCGCACTCCTCGCCGACCTCGAACAGCGGTGTGCCGGGACGGTCGCGGTCCTCGACCGCATCGAGGCGGCCCGCACTGCGCTCACCGACCGGATCATCGAGCTCGACACCGCTCTCGAGGCGGCCGTCGCCGCGCACCACCGGGTCGGCGCCGACCACACCCCGACCACCGGACCGCTCCAGCATCGGCTGCGGCAGGTGTACGGCGCGGCGCTCGGCGACCCGCTCACCATCGACGAGCCGGCCTGGACGGCGCTGCGCGCCGACCTCACCGCCGTGGTCCGGCGGCTCGCCGACCTCGCCGCGCTGCGCACCGCGCTGCCGGCCCGGCTGACCCGCCTCGACACGCTCCTGGACGCGCTCGCCGCCGCCGAGCAGCGGGCGCGCCAGGCGTACGTGGCCGCGGCCGAGAAGATAGCCGACCCCGGCCTGCCGGACCCGCCGGACGTCCACGACCGGTTCGCCGGCGAGGTCGCCGCCGCCGTCCGCGCCACCGACGCGCTCGACCTCGACGGCTGGCCGGCCCTCGACCGGCGGCTCACCGCCCTCGACCGCGACCTGACCGCCGCCGTCACCGCCGCCGAGGACCGGGCCACCGCGGCGACCGGCCTGCTCGACCGGCGGCTCGAGCTCCGCGGCCGGCTCGAGGCGTACCGGGCGAAGGCCGTCCGCCTCGACCGTGTCGAGGACCCGGCGCTGATGTCGCGGTACCAGGCCGCCCGCGACCTGCTGTGGACCGCGCCGTGCGACCTGCGGGCGGCGACCAGGGCCGTGTTCGCCTACCAGCAAGCGCTGTCCACCGAAGGGAAACTGACATGAGGTGTACGCGTGCCGGCTGCTCGGGCTCGTACGACGAGGACGGCTACTGCGACGAGTGCGGCCACAAGCAGGCCGGTGTCTCGGCTCCCGTCACAGCTCCCGTCACTGAGGCCTCGACGCCTTCCGCGCCGAGTTCGTCGGGCCGCACGACCGGCCGGGGGCGGGGCGCGCCGGTCCTGGCCGCGCTGCCCGTCGTGCCGCGCCGCGACCCCGCCGCCGCGGTGCTGCCCGACCCGCAGGTGCCGGAGCACCGCCGGTTCTGCGGCAACTGCGAGCAGCCCGTCGGCCGCGCCCGCGGCGACCGGCCCGGCCTCGTCGAAGGCTTCTGCACGAACTGCCGCACCCAGTACAGCTTCCGGCCGTCGCTCCCGTCCGGCGCGGTCGTCGCGGGCCGGTACGAGGTGCTCGGCGCCATCGCGTACGGCGGCCTCGGCTGGATCTACCTCGCCCGCGACCGCAACGTCGGCGACGAGGTCAGCGACCGCTGGGTGGTGCTGAAGGGCCTCATCGACTCCGGCGACCCCGACGCCACCGCGGCCGCGATCACCGAACGCCGCTTCCTGGTCGAGGTCGACCACCCGGCGATCGTGAAGATCTACGACTTCGTGTCGCACCCCGACCCGCGCAGCGGCGACCGCGTCGGCTACATCGTCATGGAGTACGTCGGCGGCCTCTCGCTGCGCGACATCTTCCTCGCCCGTCCGGTGACCGGCGGGGTCCGCCAGCCGCTGCCGCTGCCGCAGGTCATCGCCTACGCGTGCGAGATCCTGCCGGCGCTGGGCTACCTGCACGAGCGGGAGCTGCTGTACTGCGACTTCAAGCCCGACAACGCGCTGCACACCGACCAGCGGGTCAAGCTCGTCGACCTCGGCGCCGTGCGACGCGCCGACGACGACGTCAGCGCCGTGTGGGGCACGGTCGGCTACCAGGCGCCGGAGGTCGCCATCGCGGGCCCGTCCGTCGCCTCCGACCTCTACACCGTGGCCCGGGCGATGGCGGTGCTCAGCTTCGACTTCCGCGGCTTCACCACCACGTTCGTCGACCGCCTGCCCGACCCGGCGACGGTGCCGCTGCTGTCGCAGCAGGAGTCGTACCACCGGCTGCTGCTGCGCGCCACGGACCCCGTGCCGGGCCGCCGGTTCGGCTCCGCCGCGGAGATGGCCGAGCAGCTCACCGGCGTCCTGCGCCAGGTCCTCAGCGCCGCCGACGGCCAGCCCCGCCCGGCGGTGTCGAGCCAGTTCACCGGCGAGCGCAAGGCCTTCGGCACCGCGGCGGGCGTCGTCACGGCGGTTGCGGCGTCCGGCGCCGGGCTCGACGGCGCCGAGGTCGTCGCGGCGCTGCCCGTGCCGACCGTCGACCCCGCCGACCCGGGGGCGGCGCTGCTGGCCACGATGCAGACCGCCGATCCCGCGATGCTGCAGGCGGCCCTGGCCTCCGCCGGCGCCGACGGGGTCGAGGTCGCCCTCGCCGTGGTTCGCGCCCGCATCGCCGCCGGCGACCTGGCCGGGGCCGCCACCGACCTCGACGCGATCACCGACGCCGACTGGCGGGTCGACTGGTACCGCGGCATGGCCGCCCTCGCCGGCGGCCGTCCCGCGGAAGCCAGGGCCGCGTTCGACGCCGTCTACGCCGCGCTGCCCGGCGAGCTCGCCCCGCAGCTGGCGCTCGCCGCCGCCGCGGAGGCCGGCGGCGACACCGACACCGCCCTGCGGCTGTACGCGGCGGTCTGGCGCACCGACCACGCCTTCGTCAGCGCCGCCTTCGGGGTCGCCCGGATCCTCGCCGACCGCGACGACCTGGCGGGCGCGGTCGCGATCCTCGACGCGGTCCCCGACAGCTCCAGCCACAGCGTGCCGGCGCAGGTCGCCGCGGTCAGGGCGCGCCTCGCCGTCCCGGCCGACCGGCTCGCGGAGGCCGACCTGCTCGACGTCTCGGGCCGGGTCGAACGCCTCGGCCTCGACGTCGAGCGCCGCGCCCGCCTCACCGTCGAGGCGCTGCGCGCCGCGCTCACCTGGGTCCAGGCCGGCAACGCGGGCACCGCCGCCGTGCTGACCCACCGGCTGTCGGAGCGGGACCTGCGCCTGGGCTTGGAGCGCGCCTTCCGCGTCCTGGCGAAGGTCGCCCCCGACCGGGACACCCGCATCGACCTCGTCGACCAGGCCAACCGCGTCCGCCCCCGGACGTGGCTGTGACCGCCCCCTGCCCGTCGTGCGCCGCCCCCACCGCCGCCGGCGACCGCTTCTGCGAATCCTGCGGCACTCCGCTGACCGCCGCCGCGGACGCCGCCCAACCGGATGCGTCGGCTGCTCCTGCCGCCATTCCCGCGGACGCTGGCCGATCGGATGCGTCGGCTGCTCCTGCCGCCATTCCCGCGGACGCTGGCCGATCGGATGCGTCGGTTGCTCCTGCCGCCATTCCCGCGGACGCTGGCCGATCGGATGCGTCGGTTGCTCCTGCCGCCATTCCCGCGGACGCTGGCCGATCGGATGCGTCGGG
>NZ_JBFANF010000039.1:65684-115502 GCF_040674675.1 Dactylosporangium sp. NPDC049742
GTTGCTCCTGCCATTCCCGCGGACGCTGGCCGATCGGATGCGTCGGTTGCTCCTGCCATTCCCGCGGACGCTGGCCGATCGGATGCGTCGGTTGCTCCTGCCGTCACTTCCACAGACGCTGGTCAATTTGATCTACAGCACATTGATCAGCGTGTGTCTGGGCGGGGGTCTGATCCTGTCCTGGGTGCCTCCCGTGCAGACGTTGGTCAATTGGACGCGGGTCGCATTGATCAGCGTGTGTCTGGGCGGGGGTCTGATCCTGTCCTGGGTGCCTCTCGCGCAGACGTTGGTCAATTGGACGCGGGTCGCATTGATCAGCGTGTGTCTGGGCGGGGGTCTGATCCTGCTCTGGGTGCCTCCCGTGCAGACGTTGGTCAATTTGATCTACAGCACATTGATCAGCGTGTGTCTGGGCAGGGGTCTGAACCTGTCCTGGGTGCCTCTCGCGCAGACGTTGGTCAATTGGACGCGGGTCACATTGATCGGCGTATGGGTGGGGCGGCGGCCGGGGGTGTTTGGCGGTCGTCGAAGGCTGGTGACGGGCCCTGTGGCGGGTGCGGGGGAGCGGTGGGTGAGGACGGCTACTGCGACGCCTGCGGGGCGCGGCGGACGGTCGGCCTCGACCACGCCGAGGACGAGCTGCCCGGGGTCGCGGCCGTCACGGATCGGGGGTTGCGCAAGGGGCGCAACGAGGACGCGTACGCGATCGGGGTCGCCGGCGGGCGGCGGGCCGTCGTCGTCTGTGACGGGGTCTCCAGCTCGCCCGACTCCGACACCGCGGCGACCGTCGCCGTCGTCGAGGCGATCGGGGTGCTCGTCGGCGGTGGGGACATCGCCGGGGCGTACCGGGCGGCGTCCGGCGCCGTAGCCGAGCTCGCGACGGTGCCTGTCGACGCGCCCGCCTGCACGTTCCTCGCGGCCGTCGTCGAGGACGGGCAGGTGACCGTCGGGTGGGTCGGGGACAGTCGCGCGTACTGGCTCGACGCGGACGGGGGCGCCCGCTGCCTCACGGTCGACGACTCCCTCGCCGGGCAGCTCGCCGCCGCGGGCGTGGACGCCGCGGCGCTGCGGTTGTCGGCGCAGGCGGTGGCGCTCACCCGGTGGCTGGGCGCCGACGCGCCGGCCGGGGACCCGCACCTGGTCACCCTGCGGCCGGAGGCGGGAGGCGTGCTGTTGCTCGCCAGTGACGGGCTCACGCGGTACACCACCTGGAGCGACGACATCGACGGCACGATCGGCGCCAGGGAGCTGGCGCGCACCCTGGCCACCTTCGCGCGCGACGCCGGCGGCGCGGACAACATCACCGTCGCCGCCGTCCCGATCCACTCAGCAGACCGAGGAGAGGCCCGGCCATGACCGACGTCGTAGCGGAAGTCTTCCAGAACGAGTACCTGCCGGTGGGTGCCACGGTCGCCGACGCGGTCGTCACCGTCACGGTCGGCGGCGGTCTGGGGGTGGCTTCCGGTGCCCCCGCCGCCGAGGTGATCATGATCGACTGCTCCGGGTCGATGAGCGGGGAGCGGCTCGTGCAGGCGCGCAAGGCCGCCGCGGTCGCCGTCGACACGCTGCGCGACGGGGTGGCGTTCGCGGTCGTCGCGGGCACGGACTGGGCCCAGATGGTGTACCCGGACCAGCAGGCCCTCGCCGTCGCCGGGCCCGCCACCCGGGCCGCGGCGAAGGGCGCGATCAAGCACCTGAAGGCCGGCGGCGGCACCCAGATCGGCACCTGGCTCACCCTGGCCCGCGAGCTGTTCCTCGCCGACCGCGCCGAGATCCGCCACGCGATCCTGCTCACCGACGGCCGCAACGGCGAGTCGGCCCGCACGTTCGACGCGGCCCTGGAGCAGTGCAAGGGCCTGTTCGTCTGCGACAGCCGCGGCGTCGGGCAGAACTGGAGCGCCGCCGAGCTGATCAAGGTCGCCGACGCGCTGCTCGGCACCGCCGACGGCATGAAGGACCCGGCGGGCCTCGAGGCCGACTTCCGCTCGATGATCGAGGCCGCGATGGGCAAGACCGTCGCCGGCGTCACGCTGCGCGTGTGGACCCCCGCAGGTGCCACGATCCGCTTCGTCAAGCAGGTCCACCCCGAGATCCTCGACCTCACCGCCCGGCGTACCGACGTCAGCGCCCGCGTCGGCGACTACCCGATCGGCGCGTGGGGCGCGGAGAGCCGCGACTACCACCTCTCCGTCGAGCTGGACCCCGGCACGATCGGTGTGCTCGGCGAGGAGAAGCTCGCCGCCCGGGTCAGCGTCGTGCGCGGCGACGAGGTCCTCGCCAAGGGCCTCGTCCGTGCGGTCTGGACCGACGAGGACGAGAAGTCGACCCGCCTCAACCGCCGCGTCGCGCACTACACCGGCGCCGCCGAGCTCGCCGCCGCGATCCAGGAGGGTCTGGCGGCCCGCGAGGCCGGCGACACCGTCACCGCGACCGCCCGCCTCGGCCGCGCCGTCCAGCTGGCCACCGAGTCCGGCCGCTCCGACACCGTGCAGCTGCTCGCCCGGGTCGTCGAGGTCCAGGACGCCGTGACCGGCACGGTGCAGCTGAAGCGCCGGTCCGAGAACAAGGACGTCGACATCGACGCGGAGATCGCGTCGCTCGGGTCCCGCAAGACGACGCGCGTACGCCCGAACTGAAGGAGACCACCGTGGCCGTCTGCCCGAAGGGACACGAGTCGGAGACGACCGACTACTGCGACGAGTGCGGCGCGGCCATGGATCCGCCCCCGTCGCCCCCGTCGCCGGTGGTGGCCTCGCCGCAGCGGCCGGCGGTGTGCCCCGAGTGCGGCACGCCGCTGACCGGCCGCTTCTGCGAGGTCGACGGCTACGACACCCTGGCGGTCCCGTCCGCCGCCCCGCCGCCGGTCGCTGAAGCGGCGCCGCAGGATGAGGCGGAGGCGGCGCTGCCGGAGGTCCCGGAGGCGGAGGCATCGGAGCCGGCCGGCTGGCACGTGGTGGTCTCCGCCGACCGCGCCCACTTCGACCGCGTCCAGGCATGGAACGGCGCCGACCCCACCATCGCGTACCCGCGCTTCTGCCCCGACCGCCGCTTCCCCCTCACCGGCGACCAGGTCCTCATCGGCCGCCGCAGCCGCTCCCGCGGCAGCTACCCCGACATCGACCTCGCCGGCCCGCCCGAGGACGTCGCCGTCTCCCACCTGCACGCCCTGCTCGTCTCCCAGCCCGGCGGCACCTGGGCGGTGGTCGACCTGCGCTCGGCCAACTGCACGTTCGTCAACGGCGCCGACGACCCGATCCAGCCGGAGCAGCCGGTCCCGCTCGCCGACGGCGACCACATCCACGTCGGCTCGTTCACCAGGATCACCCTGCACGCGACCCCGCTGCCGTGATTATTCGGTCGCGGTGGCCGTCCCGGGCGCGGTAGAACCGGCGGATGACCGAACACCGGCTTCCCGGCGGACGCAGCTTCGGCGCCGTCCGCGTCGGCGACGAGGTCCGCCGCCCCGCCCAGCCGTGGACACCGACCGTACAGACGGTGCTGCGGCATCTGGAGGACGCGGGCTTCGCCGGTGCGCCACGCACCCTCGGCCTCGACGACCAGGGCCGCGAACGCCTGACGTTCCTGCCCGGCGAGACCCTGGGCGACCCCCGCCCATGGCCGGCCTGGCTGCGCTCCGACGAGGCCCTCCGCCAGGTGGGCGGGTGGCTCCGGCAGCTGCACACCGTGACGGCGGCGTTCCGGCCGCCCGCGGACGCCGTCTGGTTCACCGGCCGCCCCTGGCAGCCGGACCTCCTGATCGGCCACCTGGACGCGTCGCCGTGGAACGTCGTCTGGTCCGGCGACACCCTGGTGGGGTTCGTCGACTGGGACACCGCCAGCCCCTGCCCGGCCGAGGACGACCTCGCCTTCTCCGCCCTGACCTGGGTCCCCCTGTTCCCGGCGGACCTCACCGAACAGGTCGGTTTCCCCACGCAGCCCGACCGCCGCCACCGCTTCCACCTGCTTCTCGACGCGTACGGGTACCCCGCCGACCGCTCGCCGATCCGCACCGCGATCCTCAACCGCGTCGCCCGCAACGTCGCCGTGATCCGCGAGCTCGCCGCCACCGGAGCCCCGCCCTTCCAGGCGATGCTTCCCTGGGCCGCCGACCTGGAACGCTCCGGCGCCGAGACCGCCGCCCTGCCCGACGACTTCTGGCAGCGCCCGGGCCGCTGACGACCTTCATCCGAAGGGGAGCCGGGCGGCCCGCGACTCCAGGTAGCGCTGCTCGGGCCGGCTGAGCGTGCGTCGCGCCGCCAGCCGGTACTGCTCCCGCGCCCCGGCCCGGTCGCCGGCCAGGTCCAGCAGGTGGGCCCGCACCGCCGCCGTCCGGTGGTGCCGGGCCAGCACGGGATCCCCGGCGACCCGGTCCAGCGCGGCGAGCCCGGCCGCCGGGCCGTCGACCATGGCGAGCGCGACGATCCGGTTCAGCGTGACCATCGGGCTCGGGGCGAGGGTGTGCAGCAGCCCGTACAGGGCGAGGATCTGCGGCCAGTCGGTGTCCTCGGCGCGGGCCGCCTCGTCGTGCACCGCCGCGATCGCGGCCTGCAGCTGGAACGGGCCGATCGGGGCCCGCGCCAGCGTGTGGGTGATGATCGCGACGCCCTCGGCGATCGCGGCCGCGTCCCAGCGGTGCCGGTCCTGCTCGGCGAGCGGGACCAGCGTGCCGTCCGGCCCGGTGCGCGCGGGCCGGCGCGCGTCGGTGAGCAGCATCAACGCGAGCAGCCCGGCCACCTCGCCGTCGTCCGGCAGGCGCCGGTGCAGCTGCCGGGTCAGCCGGACCGCCTCCCGGGTCAGCTCGACCCGGTTCAGGGCGTCGCCGGAGCTGGCGGTGTAGCCCTCGTTGAAGATCAGGTAGAGCACGTGCCGGACCGCGGTGAGGCGCTCGCCGAGCTCGCCCGGCTCGGGCAGCTCGAACCGGGTGCCGGTGTCGCGGATCCGCTGCTTGGCCCGGCTGATCCGCTGGCCGACGGTGGCCTCCGGCAGCAGCAGCGCCCGGGCGATCTCCGCGGTGCTGAGCCCGCCGACCGCCCGCAGGGTGAGCGTGACCTGCGCCGGCACGCTCAGCGCGGGATGGCAGCAGAGCAGCAGCAACGCCAGCTCGTCGTCGCCGCGGACCTGCGGCTCGGGCTCGTGCTGGACCGCCTCCTCGCGGCGCCGGCGGGCCGTCTCGTTGCGCAGCAGCTCCACCCGCCGGCGGCTCGCCACGGTGATCAGCCAGTTCCGCGGATGCTCCGGTACGCCGGTCTCCGGCCACTGCCGGGCGGCCGTGATCAGCGCCTCCTGCACCGCGTCCTCGCAGGACTCGAAGTCGCCGTAGCGGCGCACCACGGCGGCCAGGACCTGCGGCGCGCACTCGCGTAACAGGTCCGGCAGCCCGGTCACAGCTCCCATTCGCTCATGTCGAGGACCGGGCGCACCTCGACCCGGGTGTACGCGGCGTCCGGCGCCTTCGCGGCCCAGGCGACCGCCTCGTCGAGGTCCGCGACGTCGATCAGGTAGAAGCCGGCGAGGTGCTCCTTGACCTCGGCGTACGGGCCGTCGGAGGTGATCGTCCTGCCGTCGCGCACCGAGACCTGGGTGGCGAGGGCCGGGTCGCCCAGCCCCTCGCTGACGACCAGCACGCCGGCCTCGCGCATCTCCTCGGTCAGCCGCAGGTGACCGAGGCCCAGGTCGGTCTGCTGCTGGTCGGTCAGCGTCTCCCAGACCGCGAGGGACTGCGGGTTCGACTGGATCAGGATCATGTACTTCATGGTTTCTCCCCTTCGCTCTCACCGGGATGTCGAAACCGGCCGGCCCGGCTTCGACATCCCGGGAAAGAGAGAAAGGTAGGACCCGTCATGGACGAGATCCGGGAAGTCATCGAGGGCAAGGCCGCACTGCTGCAGACCGGTGACGCCAAGGCCATCCTGTCGCACTACGCGCCCGGCTACGTCGAGTTCAACTTGGCCCCGCCCCTGCGCCAGCCCGGCGACGGCCGCGACCCCGCCGTGGTGGAGGCCTGGATGGCCACCTTCGAGGCGCCGCCGCGCCGCGAGGTCACCCGGTTGGAGATCACCACGGATGGCGACGTGGCGTTCGCGACCAGCCTCGACTGCCTGACCGCCGTGCCCCGCGGCTCGACGGAGAGCTTCAGCCTGTGGTTCCGGGTGACGCTGGGGCTGCGCCGCATCGACGGGCGCTGGCTGGTGACGCACGAGCACGAGTCGGTGCCGTTCGAGATGGACGGCTCGTTCCGCGCCTCGACCGGGCTGACCCCCACCGACTGAGCCGGCGGGGACCCTGGGGAGCTCTGGGGGGGGTCAGGCCAGCTTCGGGAGGACGGCCTCGGCGGTGCGCTGCTCGACCTTGAGGTTGGCGGCGTCGGTGGAGGCGGAGGTGGCGTAGACGTCGACGACCTTGCCGCCGGCGTAGACGTACAGGTGGCCGGCGAGGGAGTAGGCGGCCTCGCCGATGCCGTCGACCTGCTTGGCGTCCTTGTTCTGCACGTCGAACTGGTCGCGGGTCTCGATGTTGACGGTCACGTCGAGCTGGCCGGAGCTGAGCTGCCACTGGCAGTAGCGGGCGCCGGAGGTCGCGCCGCCCTCGTTGGTCATGAGGGTGACCCGCTGGCCGGTGAGCCGGTTGACGTCGGCCTTCGTCAGCAGGGTGCAGATGTCGGGCAGGTTGACGGCGGCAGCCGACTTGGTGGGGGTGGAGGTCGGGGTGGGGACGCTCGACGCGGCGGCGGCCGCGCCGCCGGTGGGGGTCGGGGTGTCGGTGGCCTTGTCGAGGACGCCGCACCCCGTCAGGGTCGCGGCGGTCAGCAGGGCGGTGGCGGCGGTGACGGCAAGGCGGCGCATGACGGCTCCTCAGGGGACGACGCGAAGGAACGACGAGAAGGGGCGGCGCGATCGGTTGCACTTGACCCTGACGGATCAACGATCGCGCCGCCCCCGCAACGGAGCCACCTGGCACTTTTCCGGGACCTTCACGACCTGGCGCGCACCACCGGGTGCTCGGTGAACTCGAAGCCGACCGAGTCGGACGGGGCGATGGTGGCGCCCGTGTCGTCGAATTCCACGGTGTACGAGCGGGTCGCCGGATCCGCGGTGTGGCAGACCCGCAGCTCGAACGTGGTGGGCCCGAGCCAGGCACCCGTGGTGGCGACCGGGTTGACCACGCCGTCCGAGGTGGTCATGGTCGACGAGGTCCAGCGGCCGGGCTCGCACGCGAACCGGTGGACGCCGTGCTCGTCGTGCAGCTCCGCGAGCCAGCCGTTCGCCGCTCGTACCACGGCGAAACCGACAATCCGGGAAGGCTGGTCGATCTCCGGACGATGGTGACGGCGGGGCGGTGCGGGTGGGTCGGCGGTGTGGAAGCGGCCCGGAAGGTCCGCGCGCGGCTCGGCGGTGCCGGTGAGCGCGGGCTGCGCCAGGGGCGGCACGTCCGCGGCGGGCGCCTCCATCAGGTGCGCGAAGACGGCGTCGAGCACGGCCTGCATGTCGGTGGTGCCGGAGGTGACCGCGACGACCGTGTCCAGCCCCGGCGAGACCACGATGAACTGCCCGAACGCGCCGTCGCCCCGGTACGCGCCGTGCCGGCACCGCCAGAACTGGAAACCGTAACCCTGCTGCCAGTCGAGGGACTCCTGCGAGCCGGTCGGGTCCACGTTGGGGACCTGCTCGGCGGTGGCCGCGTCGATCCACTCGGCCGGCACCAGCTGGCGGTCCTGCCAGCGGCCGCGCTGCAGGCACAGCTGCCCGAACGCCGCCAGGTCGCGGGTGCGCAGCGTCAGCCCCCAGCCGCCGGTGACGATCCCGCGCGGGCAGGTCTCCCAGGTGGCGGGCCCGAAGCCGAGCGGCTCGAAGAGCCGCGGGCGCAGGTAGTCCAGCACGGTCTCGCCGGTGCGCCGCTGCACGATGGCCGACAGCGCATAGGTGGCGCCGCTGTTGTAGACGAACCGGGTGCCGGGCTCGTGCACGACCGGGTGGCTCAGGAACCCGCGGACCCAGTCGTCGTCGGGGTCCGCGGCCATCGAGTCACCCGACTCGCTGTCGTGCCCGGTGGTCATCGTGAGCAGGTGCCGCACCCGCATGCCGCGCAGGTCCCTGCCCGGGAGGTGGTCCTCGACCAGGTCGTCGACGGACAGCAGCCCGTCGGCGACGGCCAGGCCGACGGCCGTCGACGTGAAGCTCTTGCTCAGCGAGTAGAGCGTCTGCGGCTGGTCGAGCTCATACGGGTGCCACGCGCCCTCCGCGACGGTCCGGCCACCGCGCAGCAGCACGAAGCTGTGCACGCCGAGCCGCTCCGCCGCGCCGAGGAACCCTTCGATGGATGCGGTCATCATGAGAGCCTACGATGATCACGATGCCGGCTCTACGACGCGTGACCGTGACCCGCGCCGACGTGACCCTGTCCGCCCTCGCCGGCGGTGACGGTCCGCCGGTGGTCCTGTTGCACGGCCTGGCCGGCAGCGCCGCCGAGCTGGAGCCGACCGCGCTCGGGCTCCTCGACTCGTACACGGTGATCGTCCCGGACCAGCGCGGCCACGGGCACTCGACCCGCCACCCCGCCGACGTGTCCCGCCGCGCCTACGTCGAGGACGTGCTCGCGGTCCTCGACGCCTTCGCTCGAGGCCCGGCCGTGCTGGCCGGCCAGTCGATGGGCGCGCACACCGCGATGCTCGTCGCGGCGTGGCACCCCGACCGGGTCCGCGGCCTGCTGATGCTGGAGGGCGGCGTCGGCGGCGACGACGGCGACTACCCGAGCAGCCTGGAGGCGTGGTTCGCGTCGTGGCCGGTGCCGTTCCCGACCAGACAGGCCGCGGTCGAGTTCCTCGGCGGCCGCTCCCTCGCCGCCGCCTGGGCCGCCGACCTGGAGGAACGCGACGGCGCCTTCTGGCCCCGCTTCGACGGCGCGGTGATGACCGCGGCGATCAGGGGCGTCGCCGGCGAGGCCCGCTGGGACGACTGGGCCGCCGTCACCGCCCCGACCCTGCTGGTCCGCGGCGCGGCCGGCACCGGCCCCGAGGGCGAGGTGGAGCGGATGCTGGCCCTGCGCCCCGGCGTCGACCACGTCGTCGTCCCCGACGCCGGCCACGACGTCCACCTCGACCAGCCCGGCGCCTGGCTCACCCTGCTGCGCTCGTTTCTGCGGCGGCTCGCCTGACCGCGCGCCGGTGGACCAGCTCCTCGACGGCGGAGGGCAGGGTGGTCTCGAAGTCGATGAGCTTCGCCCAGGTCGGGGTGACGACGATGCGGACCATGCCGTCGTAGAGGGAGCGGACCTCGGCCTCCCACTCGACGCGCTGCTCGGGCGTCATCGCATAGCTGCCGTTCATCTGCAGGTACTCGTCCGGGATGCCGTCGACGACGTCCAGCTCGGCCCGCCCGCGGACGAGCAGGATCTTCGGCGGGTGGACCTCGGTGTCGACGGTCAGGGCGACCATCGGGTTGGCGCGCAGCGCGTGGAGCTTCGGGGCGTTCGTCGACGTGCACATGACGATCTCCGAGCCGTTCCAGGTGAACGCGATCGGGATGCTGCGCGGCGTGCCGTCCTTGGCGATGTAGGCCAGGCGGCACAGGTCGCGGGACAGCAGCTCCTGGCTGATCGGCCGGTTCAGGATCTCGGTGATCTCGGTGGGTCGCATGGTGGTCGCTCCTTGGTCAGCGTCGTCGGTCGCTCTGGGACGGAGCCGGCCGGGCGTTCTCGACATCCGGAGCACACGAATTTCTGAACTAGGGTGGCGCGGTGCGGCAGTGGCGGTACAGCAGCATCGGGGACATCGAGGTCGCCCGCACGATCGGGGCCGGGCCGCTGCTGATCGGGGCGCACTTCCACGACGCCGTGCAGGTCACGGTGGTCACGTCGGGGCGGCGGGCGTTCGGCGGTCCCGCCGGGCCCGTTGAGGCGGAGGCGGGGCACGCGATCGTCGTCCCGGCGTTCCTGGCGCACGCCGCGGCGCCGATGGCGGCGGGTGACGACAGCGTCAACGTGTACCTGCCGGCCGGCGTGTTCGAGGGCGCCGCGCCGGTGGTCGTGCCGGTGCCGGCCGGCGTCGAGCGGCTGCCGCCACCGGCGATGGCGGCGGCGCTGCGCGCGGTGCTGGCAGCGGTGTTGGCAGTGGCGCCGGTCCCGGGCCGCAGAGCCCGGCCGACGGCGCTCGCGGCGGCCGTCATGGGCACGGACGCCGACCTGCGGACGCTCGCCGCACGGTTCACGCTGTCCCGGGAGGCCGTGATCCGCCGGTTCGCCCGCGAGACCGGGATGACGCCGCACGCGTTCCGCGTGGTCGCCCGGCTGAACGTCGCGCGGCGGCTGCTCCGGGCGGGAATGGCGCCGGCCGAGGCGGCGGCCCGGTCCGGGTTCGCCGACCAGAGCCACCTGGGCCGGCAGTTCCGGGCCGTGTTCGGCACGACGCCGGGGCGGTACCGCACTTTCGTTCCAGACAGGTGGTGACGAAGCGGCCAGGATCGGCGGCGTGGAGCTGATCGTGCTGCTGGGGGCGGGACTGCTGGGTGGCGTCGTCAACGCGCTGGCCGGCGGGGCGACGCTGCTGACCTTCCCGGCGCTCATGGCGGCCGGCCTGCCACCGGTCGTGGCGAACGCGTCCAACGCCGTGGCGCTCTCGCCCAGTCACCTCGCCGCCGCCGTCGCCGACCGGGACAGCCGCCCCGCCGCCGACCGCCGGCTCCGGGGTGAGGTCGCCGTCGCGGTCGCCGGTGGTGCGGCCGGGTCGCTGCTGCTGCTGGTCCTGCCGGCCCGGCAGTTCCAGGCGGCGGTGCCCGTCCTCGTCGCCGCCGGCACCGTCCTGTTCGCCGCCGCGCCCCGCCTGCGCCTCCGCGGGGAGGCGGGCCGCCTGTCGTTGTGGGTCGCGTGCGTGTACGGCGGCTTCTTCGGCGCGGGCCTCGGGGTCATCCTCAGCGCGCTGCTCACGATGGGCGCCGGCACCGACGCCCGGCGGGTCAACGCCCGCAAGAACGTCCTCGCCTCGGCGGCCGGCCTCACGGCGGTGGTGGTCTTCGCCGGTACGGGCATCGTCGCGTGGCCGGAGACCACGGCGATGCTGGCCGGCGCGCTGGCGGGCGGATGGCTCGGCGGGCGCGCCGCCGGTGTCATGCGGGCCGGCGCGGTCCGGGCGGCCGTGATCGCCTGCGGGTCCGTGCTGACGGTCGTCTACGCGCTGCGGTTCTGGTGAACGGAACTCAGCCGATGCGGATGACGATGACCTCGTCGTCGGCGACGTCGGCGACGCAGTCGTGGAGCAGGACGATGACGTCACGCCCGGCGGCGCCCGCGTCGGCGGGGTCGATGTCGATGCGGTCCTCGGCGAACCGGTCGCGGAACTCCGCGTCGCCGAAGGTGTCGGGGTCGAGTCTCGGCAGGAAGGAGCGGTGCCCCGGGGTCAGCAGGACGGTGAACTTGTCGTCGTCCTCCGGCACGTCGTCGAGCAGCTGGTCGTAGTCGGACGTGTGCAGGGTGATGCCGCGGTCGCCGAGCAGCTCCAGCACCGGCAGGATCACGTAGGCCGACCAGTCGAAGGACACGCGCAGCGGCGTGCCGAGCTTCTCCAGCACGGCCGCGGGATCGCGGGTGAACTCAGGGACCGAAGCTGCCTTGAGGGAGTTGAAGGTGGCCACTGCCGACATGGCGCTGACCGTACCGCAGGCCCGGATCGACCCATTGCGGGGGCGGCGTGGACGCCAGGATCCGGCGGTGCAGCAGGACCGCGCCGACCAGCACAGCGGGCGCCGTGAGCAGGTACAGCACGGCGCCGGGCGCGGCGAAGATCTCGGGGATCGGCACGATGACGAGGAACCGCAGCGACAGCACGGGCAGGATCAGCGCGATCACGCTCATCATGCCGAAGCCGGTGACGTACGAGCGGTGCCGCCACGCGAACCGCAGGTGCTGCTTCGCGCCGTGGACGCCGTGGTGGTGCAGCGACACGGCGAGCACCAGGACCCCGACGAGGAAGCCGTTGAAGAAGAGCCCGACCCCGAACGCGACGGCGATGTTGAAGCCGGGCAGCAGCAGCAACGGCAGGAAGACCAGCCAGCCGACGTGCAGGACCAGCGTCACGACGGCGGTCTGGCGCAGGCAGACCAGCGACGCCCGCCACCAGGACGGCGGGGTGACGCCGCCGCCGGTCAGAGCGACCACGCTCCGGGTCATGAACGGCAGGAAGAACGCGCCGAAGAACATCGTCACCGGCACCGTCAGCGCCGTGATGAGCAGGTGGAACGCGGTCTCGGCCACCCACCGCATGACCCAGCCGAGGGCCCAGCGCAGCGCCGACGGCCAGCTCGCGACGAACCCGAGCAGCCAGTCGACGGCGGCGTTGATCACCATCGAGACGCCCTTCTCGACGCCGAGGAGGCAGACCGCGGTCAGCGCGACCGGCAGCAGCGCCCACAGCCACAGCCGGGGGCTGCGGACGAAGAGCGCGAGCCCGCGCCAGAAGAAGCCGATGCCGATGAAGAACCGGCCGACGCTGCTCGCGGCCCGCTTGGCGCCGGCGACGGTGTGCCGGGTCGCGGTCCCGGCGGCGCCGGCGACCCGGACGGCGGCCGCCTGCGCCGCGGCCTGCGCGACCTGCGCCGCCTGGGCGGCGACCTGAGCGGCCTGCCCGGCCTGCGCCGCGGCCTGGGCGAGCCGGTCGCCCCGGACCCCGCTGGGCGATTCCAGATCCGACGAAGCGTCCGACGAAGGGCCCGGCGAAGGGCCCGGCGAAGGGCCCGGCGAAGGGCCCGGCGAAGGGCTGGGCACGAAGGGCGCCGCGTACGGCGCGGCCGGCGGGCGCAGCTGTTCGTCCAAGACGTGCCTCTTCGCTGTCGGCGGGGGAGCGACAAGACGCAGAGCGTAGCGGCTCGCCGGGCCGGCCCGCAGGGTACCTCGTTCGTGTGTACCGCTGAACAGCCATGACTTCGTAAGGTCATCGGGTGGTGACGGACGGCGCGGCGGGGCTCGGCATCGACTTCGGCACCTCCACCACCGTCGCCATGCTCGCCGGCGCCGACGGGGTCGCCCGGCCGCTGCTGTTCGACGCGAGCCCGCTGCTGTCCTCGGCCGTGTTCGCCGTTCCCGGCGGCGACCTGCTGACCGGCGCGGACGCGGAGCGGGCGGCGGTCGCGTTCCCCGCCGCGTACGAGCCCAACCCGAAGCGCCGCGTCGACGAGCGGACGGTGCTGCTCGGCGAGCGGGAGGTGACCGTCGTCGACCTGGTCGCCGCGGTCCTGCGCCGGGTCGCCGTGGAGGCCGAACGGTCCACCGGCGTGCGGCCGCCGACCGTGGTGCTGACCCACCCGGCGACCTGGGGACCGACCCGCCTCGCCGTCCTCGCCGAGAGCGCGGAGCGGGCCGGGCTCGGCGCCGTCCGGTTCGTGCCGGAGCCGGTGGCGGCCGCCGCGTACCTCACCGGCACCCTGCGGCAGGAGCTCCCGCCCGGACAGTGCCTGGTCGTCTACGACCTGGGCGCCGGCACGTTCGACGTCAGCGCGGTCCGGGCGACCGGCGGTGGCTTCGAGGTCGTCACGTCGGCCGGGATCGCCGACGTCGGCGGCCTCGACCTCGACGCGGCCGTCGTCGGCCTGGCCCGGGAGACCGCGGGGCCCGCGGTGTGGCAGCGGCTGGACCGGCCGCAGACCCAGCCGGACCAGGAGGCCCGCCACCAGCTGTGGCACGGCGCGCGGGCGGTCAAGGAGCAGCTGTCCCGGCACGCGACCGGTGACCTGCGGATCCCGGTCGCGGCCGCGACGATCCACGTGACCAGGGAGGAGTTCGAGGCGCTCGCGCTGCCGTACCTGCGGCGGACCGTCGAGGTGACGCTGCGGACCCTTCGTACGGCCGGCATCGACACCGGCGAGGTCGCCGGGCTGTTCCTCGTCGGCGGCGGCTCGCGGGTGCCGCTCGCGGCGACGCTGCTGCACCGGGCGACCCGCATCGCGCCGAGTGTCCTGGACCATCCGGAGCTCGTGGTCGCCGCCGGCAGCCTGCACGCGCGGCCGCCCGGCGACCCGCGCACGGACCTGCCTGCGGACCCGCACATTCCCGGCCAGCGGCAGCCGAGCGTGCCGTTCGACGCGCCGTTCGACGTGCCCTTTGACGTGCCCTTTGACGTGCTCTTTGACGTGCCGCCGACGGCGCCGTTCGACGCGCTGCCGCCGGGGCTCGTGCTGCCGGAGCCGGCGACCGCCGGGCTGCCGGAGCCGCGGCTGCCGCTCGACGGGGTGGTGTTCGAGCCGCTGCCGCTGACGGAGCCGGCCTGGGAGGGCGAGCCGGTGATCGACCCCGTCGGCCCGGCGGTCCGGCCGGCGCGCACGGTGGCGGACTGGGTGCGCCGCGGCGGCGTGTGGGCGGCCCTCGCCGCCCTCGCCGCGGGGGTCGCCGCGGTCGCCGCCTGGTGGCCCGGCCCGAGCCCGTCGCGGCAGGAGCAGCCCGCCGGCGCCGCCCCCACCAGCGGCCTCACCTCCGACGCCACCCCCGCCACCGGGCTCGGCGCCGCCACCGAGCTGCCCGGCCACGGCGGCGCGATCCTCGCTCTCGCGTTCGCGCCCGACAGCGCCACCCTGCTGTCCGGCGGTGGCGACTCGGCCGTCCGGCTCTGGGACGTCGCCGGCCACGCCGAGCGCGGCGGCCCGCTCACCGGCCACACCAACCCCGTCCGCGCGGTGCGGTTCAGCCCTGACGGGACCACGTTCGCGTCCGGCGGCTACGAGTCCGGCCGCACGTGGCGTACCGACGCGGCAACCGCGACCGGAGCGACGACCGCGGTCCCGGCGACCACCGGTGCCGAGCGCCCGACCGCGGGGATCGCCGACATCGCCTTCCAGAGCGGCGGCACCCCGGTCGCGGTCGGCTTCGCCGGCGGGAGCTACCGCCTGTGGGACCTCGCCGCGGGCACCGAGCTCGGCCCGCTCGACCAGCAGCCGGACCCCGCCGCCGGCACGACCGCCGACGCCGTGCTCGACCCCGGTGGCCGGTGGGCCGCGTTCGCGCACGACCGCACCGTCGAGGTCCACGCCGTCGCCGGCCGCCACCGCCTGGCGGCGCTGACCACCAGCCCCGCGACCCGCCTCGCGTTCAGCCCCGACGGCCGGGTCCTGGCGGTCGCCGCGTTCACCGGTGGCGCGGCCGTCGTCGAGCTGTGGGACCCGGCCGCGGGCACGCTCACCGCCACCGCCGGCGACCTCGGCCACACCGCGCGGATCACGTCGCTCCTGTACGACCAGCGCGCCGCTCTCATCGCCTCCGGCGACGCCACCGGCCGGGTCGTCCTGCTCGACGCCCGCACCCGCCGGCGGATCGCCACCACCGGCCCGACCGGCGCCCCGATCCAGGCGCTCGCCTTCAGCTCCGACGGCGCCTGGCTCGCCACCGGCGACAGCCGAGGCATGATCCGCCTGCACCCGATCCGCCGCTGAGGAGCCCCCTGGCCCGCTTTCGGCGGGGCAGGCGGGTCATGGGCCTGCGGCCGTTTGTCGCGCCTCGCCGCGCGGCTACGCTGCCCAGGTGCTGCCGGTGCTGTTCCTCGACGTCGACGGTCCGTTGATCCCGTTCGGTGCGGTCGCTGCGCGCTCCGCCCCGGCGACCGGCGGCGGCAATCCGCTGCTGTCCCGCCTCGATCCCGCCCACGGCACCTGGCTCGCGGCGCTGCCGTGCGAGCTGGTCTGGGCGACCACGTGGATGGAAGACGCCAACGAGGTCGTCGCGCCGCGGCTCGGCCTGCCCCGGCTGCCGGTCGTGGACTTCCCCGACGAGGACCCGCCGGGCCGGGTGCACTGGAAGACGCCCGGGCTCGTGGCCTTCGCGGCCGGCCGGCCGTTCGCCTGGCTCGACGACGAGATCGGCGCCGCCGACCGGGACTGGGTCGCCGCCCACCACCCCGCCCCGGCCCTGCTGCACGCCGTCGACGCCCGGCACGGCCTCACCCGCGCCGACGTCGATGCCGTGGCGGCGTGGCTCGGGCGTCTCAGCCCGTGAACCGCTCCACGTCGCCCTCCGCCACGGCGGCGTCGAAGGCCTTGGCGTCGACCGACCCGCCGTCGTTGGTGTCGTAGTCCACCGCGATCCGCCAGCGCAGGTCGACCTTCCGGGACAGCGTGTGGAACCGCGCGTACAGCACCATCCGATCGCCGCCGATCGGCTGCAGCACGATCCTGAACACGCCGCGCTCGCCGGCCAGGTCGGCGCTCACGAGCCGCTCGGTGAACCGGAACGTGATCTCGACGAGGTCGCCGCGCGCCGCCAGCCCGGCGAACCAGGGCCTGACCTGCGCCGCGTACCGCTCCAGCCCGAAGATCGTGTGGTTGGTGGCGCTGGCGCGGATCAGGTCGGGCGCGTGCAGGGCGAGGAACGCCTCGGCGTCCCGGGCGGCGTACGCGGCCCGCAGCGGCTGCCACACGTCGCCGTTGAGCTCGCGGAGCAGATCCGCCCGGTCGGTCGCCATTCCCGCACGCTACCGGGTTTTCTGTCGTACCTGGGCGGCATGATGGGGGTATGACGGAGTCGGTGTGGGACTATCCAAGGCCTCCCCGGGTCGAGCGGACGGCGCGGCACATCGTCGTCCGGCACGCGGGGCAGGTCGTCGCGGACACGCGTGCGGCGCTGCGGGTGCTCGAGACGTCGCATCCTCCGGTGTACTACGTGCCGCCCGCCGACGTGGCGGTGCCCCTCCAGCCGACGCGGCACCAGACGTTCTGCGAGTTCAAGGGCGTCGCCACCTACTGGGACGTCGCGGGGGTGGCCGGCGGCGCGTGGTCGTATGAGGAGCCGTCGAGCGGCTACGAGGCACTGCGGGGCATGCTCGCGTTCTACCCGTCCAGGTTCGACGAGTGCACCGTCGACGGCGAGCGGGTCACCCCCCAGCCGGGCGACTTCTACGGCGGCTGGCTCACCAGCGACATCACCGGCCCGATCAAGGGAGGCCCCGGCACGCTCGGCTGGTAGGAGCGCGGTCGAGGCCCCTGGACGTGACCTCGGGTGGCCGGTGGAGGCAGTTCTCGCGGTGCCCCTTGGGACAGCCGCGGCGTCCGGTGGGGCAGTTGCGTACGCGGCGGTCCAACAGATGCTCGCCGATGGCGAGTCGATCTCGGAGATCCGCCGCGCCCTGCGGCTGGACCGCAAGACCGTGCAACGCTTCGCCCGCGCGGAGAGCCTCGATGAGCTGCTGGCCAAGGCCCGCAACCGCGGCAGCCTGTTCGATCGGTTCAAGCCATGTCTGAACGAGCGGCTCGACGCCGGGCACACCGACGCTGCCCGCCTCAGCGAAGAGATCACTGCCATGGGCTATCGCGGCAGTGACAAGACCGTACGCCGGTACCTGCACCCGTTCCGGGCCACCCGCCCTGCACAGCTCTTGAGCATCTTCTCGCGGTAGCCCGCCTCGAGTGAACCCACTCGATCAACCTAACCTTCTGAGGCGACACAGCACGCGCTGTAACCGCATCCGGAATCTGCGCCAGAACCTTTCGCGGTGTCCGGTGGGGGACTGTTCCGCCGCGTCAGGTGGGGGACAGTCCGGCGACCGCCGGGTGGTGGGACCGGTTAGGCTCGCCGACCGTGACAGGTTTCCGGCTCGGGGTCGACTTCGGCACGTCCACGACGATCGCGATGCTGCGGCGGCCCGACGGGCGGGTGCAGCCGTTGCTGTTCGACGGGTCGCCGTTGCTGTCGTCGGCGGTGCTGCTCGGGCCGGACGGGAGGCTGCACACGGGCCGGGACGCCGCGCACCTGGCGCGCAGCGCGCCCGAGCGGCTGGAGCCCAACCCGAAGCGGCGCGTCGACGACACCAGCGTGCTGCTCGGCGACGCGGAGGTCGGCGTCCGGGAGCTCGTGGCGGCGGTGCTGCAGCGGGTCGCGACGGAGGCCGCCAGGGTCGCCGGGCCGGTCACGGCCGTCACGCTGACGCACCCGGCCAACTGGGGCGCCGGCCGGCGCGCGGTGCTGGTCGACGCGGCGCGGCAGGTGGGGTTCGCCGACGTGGACCTCGTGGGCGAGCCGGTCGCGGCGGCGACCTACCTGGCCGCCACCCGCGGCGGCGAGGTGCCAGTCGGGGCCTGCGTCGTCGTGTACGACCTGGGCGCCGGCACCTGCGACGTCACCGTCCTCCGGCGGTCGCCGCACGGCTTCGAACCGGTCGCGTCCGACGGGCTCAACGACGTCGGCGGGCTCGACGTGGACGCCACGGTCGTCGCGTTCCTGGAGGCCACGTACGGCACGCTGTGGTCCGACGCGGCCGGCCGCCGGCAGCTGTGGGACGACGTGCGCTCGGCGAAGGAGATGCTGTCGCGGGCCAGCGGCACGGTCGTCATGGTGCCCGCGCTCCGCAAGGAGGTGCCGCTGGGACGCGAGCAGCTGGAGGGGCTCGCCCGGCCGGTGCTGCGCCAGACGGTCTCGATGACCAGGTCGCTGCTGACCGAGGCGGCCGTGCCGGCGTCGGCGATCGCGGGGCTGTTCCTCGTCGGCGGGTCGAGCCGGATCCCGCTCGTGGCGACCATGCTGCACGAGTCGATCGGGATCGCGCCGATCGTCGCCGAGCAGCCGGAGCTCGTCGTCGCCGAAGGCGCCCTGCATGCGACGGGCAGCCCGGCCGGCGCGGTCCCGGGATCCCCGGTGTCCGGCCTGCCCGCGACGCCGAACCGGCCAGGTCCGGGCCAGCAGCCGTTCCAGCCGGCGGGGACGCAGCCTACTGGTGCGCACGGTTTCCCGGGGGCGGCGCCGGCCTCGCCCGCACCGGTCGCGTTCCAGCCCGGCCACCAGACCACCGGCGCCCCGGTGTCCGGCACCCCGTTCTCGGCGGCGCCGTTCCCGGCAGGCCCGGCGGCGGGTCCGCCGACGACGGCGCCGTTCCCGGGAGGGCCGACGTCGGGTGCGCCCACGACGGGGCCGTTCCCGGGAGGCTCCACGTCGGGTCCACCCGCGACGGGGCCGTTCCCGGGGCGCCCGACCTCGGCGCCGCCGACGACGGGGATCTACGACACCGGCGCGTACACGGGCGGGATGCCCGCCGCCGCGTTCCCTGACTCCACCGTCGCCGGTGGCATGCGACCGGCGCCGATGCCGGTGTCCGCCAGCCCGTACGCGTCCGCGCCCACGTCCGCGACGCCCGGCGGGCCACCGTCGGCGACGCCCACCCCGCTGCCACCGGCGGCACCCGGATGGCAGCCGCCGGGTCAGCGTCCGGCCAGCGGCGGCGGCGGCCGGGCCGGCGGGATCGCGGTGGGCCTCGGGCTCATCCTCGTCGTCGTGCTGCTCCTCGGTGGCGGCGTGGTCGCGTACGTGCTGCTCAAGAACGGCGACAAGGGCGGCGGCGGCGGGCCGGGCGGCACCTCGACGACGGGCGGGCAGGCGAGCGGGCCGGGCAGGTTCCAGATGACGAAGCTGCCCCAGAACATCTGCCCCACCATCGACCTGACGGCGATCACCAGCCAGTACGAGGCAGCCGTCGGCGACCCGACGCCGTCGCGCAACCTGAACACGTACGCCGGGACCGCCTCCTGCACGGTGAGCCGGATGCACAAGTCGGGCAACACGGTGACGACGGCGTCGGTGATGGCGATGCCGACCGTCTACAAGGACCTGGCCTCCGGCTCCGCTGTCGCCAAGCAGCTGCGGGACTCCGCCGCGCTCAACGGCACCGTGACCGACGTCCCGGGCGTGGGGGAGCAGGCGTTCACCTACGCCGACCTGCAGCAGCCGGCCGCGCCGACGTTCACGCTCGTCGGCGTCGACTCGAACCTGGTCTGCACCATCACGCTGATCGTCGGCGCGGGCGGGAAGGCCCTCACCGACGCGCAGGTCCGCGACCTGCAGAGCCGCCTGATTCAGGTGGGGAAGGGCACGTTCCCGAAGCTGGTGGCGGCGATCTCCTAGGCCCGGTCCTGGATGAGCGTCACCGGGTTGCCGGACGGGTCGGTGACCTGCGCCTTGACGACCCAGCCGTTGTCGGTCGGCGGCATCGTCACGGCGCCGCCGAGCGCGACGGCCCGCGCGACCGCCGCGTCGAGGTCGGGCACGGCCACGCCCACGGTGACCGAGGGCGTCTCGGCGTCGACGAGCGCGCCGCGCAGGCCGCCCTCGCCGGTGCTGACCTGCGCGTACCCGGGCCCGCGCGGGCTGACCTGCCAGCCGAAGAGGCCGGCGTAGAACTGGTGCTGCGCGCTCTCAGGCGCGGCGCCGTGGATGTCGAAGTGGACGATCGGGCTGGTCATGGCTGCTCCTCGAGCGTGGCATCGGGAAAGTCATGCAGCCAGGCGGCGAGGTCCGCCACACGGGCCCGGTCGGTGCTGTACCACCGGAATGTGCCCTCCTTGTGCAGCGTCACCAGACCGCACTTGCGCAGCACCTTGAGATGCTCCGACACGCTGGCCGCGGCGAGTCCCGACGCGGCCGTGAGCGCCCCCGCCGACTGCCGCTCGTGCCAGCAGTGCCGCAGAATCTCCCGCCGCGCCGGATGAGAGAACGCCCGCAACACCTCATCAGCGTCGTCCTCCGTCACGCCCCGACTATTTCGTCTCAACCCGAAATAGTCAAGCGCCGTTGGCGGCGCGCCGTCCGTACCGCAGCCGCCGACGCCGACAGGAACACCGTGACCGCGTCTCCGCCCCGCGGGGACCCACCGCCGCATCCCGGACGGGCCGGGCCTCCGGAGCGACGCCGGGGATGCCGCCCCGAGCGACGATGGCGACCGGATTCCCCGGGTCGCCAACGAACACGTGCCGGATGGGGCCCGGAGGCCGGTCGCGCCTCCGGGCCCGTCTCATCAGGGCTTATTCGGGTCCTCCCCGTAGCCGTTGCACTGGCGCCCGCCGTTGATGCAGTAGGTCACCAGATACGCCTGCCGTGCCGCGTCCCACCCGTTCATGAAGTCGTAGTGGAACGTGTAGCTGGCCCCCGACGAATACGCCAGGTTCGACGTGTTGCCGCCGGGCAGCTTGTAGGGCAGCTTGATCTCCAGCATCGGCAGCGGCACCGGGTGCGTGGCCGGGCACACCCCGCTGACCGGCCACGTCATGTGTGACTTGTGGTCGGCGGTGTCGAGGTGTACGCCGTCCCAGCAGCTCGGCGCCGTCATGCGGACGACCAGCGACGAGCCCGACGGGCAGGACGCGGGGATCTCGTTGCCCTTGTATCCCGGGCACTGCCAGTTGCCGGTGAAGTGCGCCGCGTCCGGGGTGCGGGCGTCGCCGACGAGCAGCTTGAAGCCCGCCGGGAACGGTTTGACGGTGCGGTAGTCCTTGACGTCGGACTTGTAGTACACGGTCGGCTTGTCGGGCAGCACGGGGTTGCCGTTCTGCAGCAGGGTCGGGAACCAGTAGCCGGACGCGTCCTCCTGGTCCTCGCAGGAGGTGGCGCCGCCGACCAGCGACGCCGGGGTCGAGTTGGCGTTCGTGGCGGGATTGCCGATGAACGAGTGGTTGTGGGAGGCGCCGGCGAGCCCCGGGAACACGATGGGGTCGTCGCCGAGCCGGTGGGTGACGGTGCAGTTGGCGTGCATCTCGTGGTACTGGGTGCGGGGCGGGTCGTCCGCCGCGGCCGCGGTGCCGAGCCCTCCGATGGTGGCGATGACCGTCGCCGCGACGGCGACGGTGAGGACGCGCCGCGCCGGACTTCGCAGGGCACGGGGCAGCATGGACCTGATGCTCATAGCAACTCCTTGGCGGTGGAATCGAGCATCTCCAATGGGGATGAAACCCGACGCTAGCAGCGCGTTCTTCACGCCGACAACCGTTTGCCACCGCTTGCCAGTTGGATCATCAGTCCACTGTGGACAGAGCGGCGGCGAGGTCGGCGACGATGTCCTCGGGCTCCTCGAGTCCGACCGACAGCCGCAGCATCGTCGCGTCGACCCCCGACGCGGCGAGCTCCTCGGCGCTCTGGTGCGCGAACACGAGCGACGCCGGGTGCGTGATGAGGGTCTCGGGGCCGCCGAGGCTGACCGCGTTGCGGCACAACCTGGTCGCGCGCAGCACCCCTACCGCAGCATCGGCGTCCGCCACGGTGAAGGCGAGCATGCCGCCGTGCCCGCGCATCTGCCGGACCGCGAGGTCGTGCTGCGGATGGCTGGGCAGCCCGGGGTGGTGCACGGCCCGCACCGCCGGATGCTCGGCCAGGAACCGCGCGACCGCGAGCCCGTTGGCGTTGTGCCGGGCCATCCGCAGCGGGAACGTCTTGAGCCCCCGGGCGAGCAGCCACGCCTCGAACGGATGGCAGACCGGTCCGAGGACCCGCGCGGTCTCCCACGCCTTCGCGATCAGGGCGGCCGACCCGGTGACGACGCCGGCGGTGACGTCGCTGTGCCCGTTGAGGTACTTCGTGGCCGACTGCACGACCAGATCGACCCCGAAGTCGAGGGGCCGGGTGTTGTACGGCGTGGCGAAGGTGTTGTCGGCGATGATGATCGCGTCGGGGGCGGCGGCCCGCACGGCGCGCAGGTCGGTCAGGCTCATCGTCGGGTTGCTGGGCGTCTCGACGTAGACGACCCGGGTCTCCTTGCCGGCCGCGGCGGCGAGCTCCTCCTGCGGCACCAGCCGCACCTGCCGGCCGAACGCGGGCAGCATCTCCTGCAGCAGCGTCAGCGTGCCGGTGTAGTGGCTCTTCTGGGCCAGGATCTCACCGGGGTTGGCGGCCACCGTGGACAGCAGGGCGGCGCTGACGGCCGCCATGCCGCTGCCGACCAGCAGGGCCGCCTCGGCGCCGTCGAGGTCGGCGAGCATCGCCTCGGCCTCGCGGGCGTTGGGCGAGCCATACCGGGTGTAGTAGCCGGTGGGCGCCACCGCGGCCGCGATCCGCGCGGCCTCGTCGGTGCGGGGCAGCTCATAGGTGCTGGTCTGGTGGATCGGCGTGACCAGCGGCGCCCCGCCCGCCTGGGGTGCGACGTGCGGGTGCAGCAGCCTGGTCATGCTCGCTTGCGTTTCCATGGGTTCAGCCTGGCACGGGCGGGTGGGTCGCGGCCTCGGGCCTTGGGCTGGCGGACTCCTAGGTCTTTGGCCCTGGGTCCCAGGGCCCGGTGCTCAGCCGCCCGGTGCTCAGCCGTGCACCCGCCACGGCTCGGCGCGCAGGCCGCCCCGCTGGTTGATGCCGTCCTTGATGCGGTTGCCGAGGTCGCCGGAGATGCCGGGCGCGAGATAGGCCGGGATCTCCACGGCGTCGGCGGTGTACGCGTCGCCCTCGCCGTTGTACTCGACGCGCAGCGCGACCGGCCCGCGGTCGGTCTCCAGCACGACGAACACGGTGCCGTCGGGGTCGCCGCCCGGCGGGGTGCGCCGGCCGAGCATCATGCAGGAGGCGACCACACCGTAGGGGGCGTTCGCGCCGGCGGTCAGCAGCCCACACGTGCCGGGCTGGCGCGCCGCGAGCGCGTCGGACCGGGCCGGGAAGTCGGTCGCGATCAGGTATCCGGTCACCAGGACGACCGCGCCGACGACCCCGCCGCACCACCACCAGAGACGATTCATGCCCACCTTGGTACCGGACGCCGTCCAGCGATGTAGTACCGGGGTGGTACTGCGATGCAGTCCCGCAGCGTGACGACGGTGCGGGTGCGTCAACCGTAGCGTCGCCGCATGGCTTTGCTCGCCCTTGCGCAGCGCTTGGAAGACAGGACCCCGCCGACCCGTGACCGTGCGGTCGACGGGCTGCGCGCCCTCGCGATCGGCGGGGTCGTGCTCGGCCACTGGATGGTGACGGCGCTGGTCACCGACGGTGGCGAGGTGCGCGGCGCCAGCCCGCTGCGGTTCATGCCCGACCTGGCACCCGTGTCCTGGCTGTTCCAGACGCTCGCCGTGTTCTTCCTCGTCGGCGGGTACACCGCCGGCCGGCCGCGGACGCTGCCCTACCGCCGGTGGCTCGCGGCGCGGCTGACCCGCCTGCTGCGGCCGGTGCCACCGCTGCTCGGCGTGTGGGCGGTCGTCGTGACGGCGATGCTGGCCGCCGGCGCCGCCGACCGTACCGTGCACACGCTGGTGAAACTGGTCCTGTCGCCGCTGTGGTTCCTGCTGGTCTTCGCCGCGCTGACCGCCGTCGCGCCGCTGGTGTCGCGGCTGCACTGGCAGTGGCCGCTGAGCGTGGTGATCGCCGTGGACGTGCTGCGCTTCGGCCCGCTCGGCCCCGAGTGGCTCGGCTGGGTCAACCTGGCCGCGGGGTGGCTGGTGCCGTTCTGCCTCGGTGCGGCCTGGTCCCGCGGCGCGCTCGACGTACGGCGGACCGGCTGGACGCTGCTGGCCGGCGGGGCCGTGGCGACGGCGGTGCTCATCCGCTGGTTCGGTTACCCCGCGTCGATGGTCGGGGTGCCCGGCGAGGGCCTGTCGAACCTCAACCCGCCGACCCTCGCGGCGGTCACCTTCGGTCTCGCCCAGTGCGGGCTGGCGTTGCTGCTGCTCGAGCCGCTCCGGGCGGTGCTGCGCCGGCCGGTCGTGTGGGCCTGCGTCGCGCTGCTGAACCTGTCGGCGATGACGGTGTTCCTGTGGCACCAGACGGCGATGATCGCGGTGTCGCTGCTGGTCGACGGTACCCGGCCCGGCCTGCACACGATCCCCGACACGCCGGGGTGGATGGCGGCGCGGATCCTGTGGCTGCCGGCGTTCGCGGTGGTGCTCGCGGCGTGCTGGGCGGCGTTCCACCGCTTCGAACGCGGCCGCCCGCCCGCTGATGCGAATATTCGGATATGAGGGACATTTCCAAGTATGGCTCGTTATGTTCCGTTGCATGGATGCACCCTGGCTCAAGGCATCAGCCGTCCTCACCGCGGCCGTAGCTGCCCTCGCCCCGGCGGCGGTCGCGCACGCGGCGCCGGCTCCCGCTCAACCCGTCGCGCAGACGGTGGTCGTACAGGCGGGAGACACGCTATGGGGGTTGGCGCGGCGCAACGGGACCACGGTCGCCGACCTGCAGCGGCTCAACAACCTCGGCACCTCGACCCTGATCAGGATCGGTCAGACGCTGACGATCACCGGCTCCACCCGGGCCGCCCGGGCCGCCACCGCGATCGCCTACGCCAAGGCGCAGGTCGGCAAGCCGTACAAGTTCGCGACCGCTGGACCTGAGACGTTCGACTGCTCCGGGCTGGTCATGCGAGCCTGGCAGGCCGCCGGTGTGCAGCTGCCCCGCATCACGTACGATCAGATCAAAATCGGACAGAGGGTGACCCGGGAAGCCCTGGAACCGGGTGACCTCGTCTTCACCAACAACGGCGGCCACGTGATGCTGTACATCGGCGGGAACCAGGTCGTGAACGCCGGCCACACGGGCGTCTCCGTGCACCTGCAGGCGCTGCCGCGCACGGAGAACGTGGTGGCGTTCGTCCGCCTGCCGTAGCTCCGCGCTACTTGGCGGTCTTCTCGTCGAGGTACTGGAGGAGGTCGTGCGCGGCCAGCTCGACCTCCTTGTGGCGCCACTCCGACGCCCGGTACACACAGGCGATCAGGCCGGTGCGGTGCAGCCGCCGCAGGTCCCCGTAGGCGAACGCGTAACGCGCCTTCGTCTCCTCACCCGGGCCGACGGTCAGCCCGAGATGCCACCGCGCGTACTCGTCCCACGTGTGCTTCTCCAGGAACGCGTTGTCGTCGGCCGCCTTGGGCTGCGCCGCGCCCCAGTCGCTGTCCAGCACGTACTGCCGCGCGTCGATCAGCTTCCGCGCGTACGCCACCGCGTCCTCGTTGACCTCATACTGCGCCATGGGTCAGCGATACCCGCCGGCCACGCGTCCTAAGCGCGGGCATGGCGAAGGCCGGTCACCGTGGTGGTGGCCGGCCTCACGCCAGGGGTTTCGCTTGGTGTTACGCCGAGACGCCGCTGATCTGGGTCGCCGAGGCGAACGCGCTGTCCAGGCGGGCCTGCAGAGCGTCGAGCTCGTGGTACTCGCTCGAGGACGCCGACTCGGAGCCCTCCGCGGCGAACACGTGGTCCGTCTCAGCCGCGCTGTGGTCGTAGGAGGTGTAGTCCGACTCCTCGTACTGCGCGCCGCTCGGGTCGGTGTACGACATGTGGTGGCCCTGGTCGAAGCTGGTGCTCTCGGCGGAGGCGTGGTCCTGCTCGTACACGCCGAACTGTGAGTCGTAGTTCTGCTCGCTGGCGTCGACCTGGTGCAGCTGGTCCAGCGCCTCGTGGTTCTCGCCGGTCTCGATGTGGCCGTAGTCGAAGTCGCTCATCGTGTGCTCCCTGGAAAAGTCTGTGTGCTGTTGGAATTGAAGGTAGGCAACTCCGTACGCCGACAAATCCCGGAAACGTGCCAGCGCCTCGACCCTGCTCCGGCGTGCACCCGCCGTACCATCGGGAGGTGGCGCGGGTCGAGGTCGAGATGATGACGGGTCAGCACAACTACGCGGTGTTACGACTGCCCGGCCGCCGCCACCCCGGCGTCCTGGTGCAGGGTGACTCGTTGTCCGTCCTCACCGGCGAGGTGCAGCGGGCCCTGGACCTGCTGCGCTCCGGCGACACCGCCGCCGCGGAGGAGGAGCTGGCCTACGCCGCGAACCACCTCGCGGCCATCGTCGACGGGTACGTCCGCGTCCTGGACGCCGCCGGCATGCCACTGCCCTTCGAACGCCCCGCCTGACTCAGACCCGGCGGATCGTCTCGGCGTCGGGGGCACCGTCGAAGAAGCGGTCGACGACCCGGGCGAAGACGTTGTCCTCCGGTGCGGCGAGCTGGAACAGGGTCATCGACGAGCGTAGCTTCATCGCGTCGATGTCGCCGAGGACCTGCCGCGCGGTCGCCTCCGTGTTACCGAGCATCGCCTCGGCGCACTCGTGCAGGCGCGGACCGAGGACCGGGTGCTGCAGGTACGCGCGGGCCTCGTCCAGCGACGAGATCGCGAAGCGCTGCGCCATGTGGCTCGACCCGAGCCCCGCCACCTGCGGAAACACGAACCACATCCAGTGGCCGCGCTTGCGCCCCCGGCGCAGCTCGTCGAGCGCGTCGTCGTAGGTGTCCTCCTGCGCGACCACGAACCTGACCAGGTCGTACGGATCATCCATCCCAAAATTGTCGTACCCCCTGGGCATGATGCGTGTGACGGGGAGGGGTGTTTCCATGACGGTGCATGTGGCGAGCAGGCGGCGGGGCGCGGCCTCGCTGGCGGCGGCGTTCCCGGGAGCGACGGTGCTGGACGTGACGTCGCGGGGGCCGCAGCCGTGGGTGCGGCTCAGCCCGTTCTATCCGCACGGCGGCATCCCGGTGCCGTTCAGCCCGGGGACGGACGGGGCGTCGGTCGAGGGCATCTGGCAGGCGCTGAAGGTGTTCGACACCGCCGACGTCGACCCGGCGAAGCTCACGGCGACGGGCATGACCGGGCTGAAGCGGACGGTCCGCCGGTTCGGGCAGGTCCACGGGCACCGGCGCGGGCTGACGGGTGACACGCTGCTGGACTACGAGACGGCCCGCCGCCAGATCTACTTACCGGTGTATCGCTGGGTGCTGGAGCACCGGGCGGCGGAGCAGGTCGGGGAGCTGCGGCGGCTCGCGGAGGGCGGCGAGGTGGTCCTGCTCGACTACACGACCAACGGCGACGTGACGGACCTGTCGACGCCGCTGTCCCACGCGGCCCTCATCCGCCGCTACGTCCTGGACGACTGGCCCGCCTGACGGCTGGGTCCGCCCTGACGACTGGGCCCGCCTGACGACTGGCCCGCTTGACGGACGGCGGCCCGCGCCTGCGCGGGCGAAGCGGCGCAGACGGCGGGGCAGCTGTCGCGCCGGGTCACCCGGTCTTTCACTACGAAGAGTGACGGAAGGTGTGGCTGTGGAGGGGCCGTAGGCATCCCGCGCCGCGCTGCGTATCGGCCTGCTGGCGGACTTTGGCGCGCTCGCCGCCGCGCGGCATGACGGCGAGCGACGACCATGAGGTCGGTGAGGCACTCAGCTCTCGCGTCGCTAGTTCATGATCCCGAATCGTTCTGCTGGCTCTGGCTACCGGAATCGCGCGGGATCGTGGGGCGCTGGTGGGGGCGGGTGGTGGTTAGGCTCGCGGGATGACGGTGGTTGCGGTGCGTGGTGAAGCGGTGCGTGAGGTCGACCCCGAGTTGGCCGAGTTCACGGTGACGGTGGTCGCGCGGGACAAGGATCGGGAGGCGACCCTGACGCGGCTGCGGGAGCGGGTCGAGGCGTTGCGCGGGTTGTTCGACCGGTACGGCGACGGGATCGAGCGGCGGGAGACCAGCGGGCTGCACGTACACCCGGAGATGGGCAAGAAGGGTGAGCGGGTCACCGCGTACTCCGGCAGCGTGTCGACCACGGTGGTGATGAAGGACTTCGCGGCGCTGGGGGAGATGCTGCTGACCGTCGCGAACCAGGACCAGACGCACGTGCACGGGCCGGTGTGGTCGCTGCGGCCCGACAGCCCGGTGTTCAAGGAGGTGCGGCGGGACGCGGTCGCCGATGCGATCGTCCGCGGCAAGGAGTACGCCGACGCGCTCGGGGCGCAGGTCGTCGACCTCCTCGAGCTGTCCGACCCGGGGCTGAGCCGCGGCTCGGAGTCGTTCCCACAGGTCCTGGGGTACGACGCCGGGGCGATGAAGCGGGCGTCGTACGGCGGACCGGCGCCGCTCGAGCTGGATCCGCAGCGGCAGCGGGTGCGGGCGGGGGTCGAGGCGCGGTTCACGATCACGGCACCGACGGTGCTGTGAGACTTGATATGCAAGTAGCTGCTTGCCTATCATGAGTGGGTCATGAGCGAGATGAGCGGCGACGTCTTCAAGGCGCTCGCCGATCCGACCCGCCGCGCGATCGTCGACGAGCTGACCGACCGCGACGGGCAGACACTGTTCGAACTCTGTAGCCGCCTCACCATGAAGCACCACATCAGCTCGTCGCGCCAGGCGATCTCCCAGCATCTGGAGCTCCTGGAGGCGGCCGGGCTGGTCGTGGCGCGCCGGGAGGGGCGGTACAAGTACCACCACCTCGACACGCGCCCGCTGCGGGAGATCGTCGAGCGGTGGCTGATCCCGAGAGAGCCGGAGCAAACATGATCATCAACATGGCGAGCGTGTTCGTCGACGATCAGGCCAAGGCGCTGAAGTTCTACACCGAGGTGCTCGGCTTCGTGAAGAAGCACGACGTGCCGATGGGGGAGTTCAGCTGGCTGACCGTGGTGTCGCCGGAACGCCCCGACGGCACCGAGCTGCTCCTCGAGCCGGCGAACCACCCGGCCGTCGCCCCGTTCCGGGCGGCGCTCATCGAGGACGGCATCCCGTTCACGTCGTTCGCCGTCGAGGACGTGCACAAGGAGTACGAGCGGATGCGCGCCCTCGGCGTCGTCTTCACCCAGGAGCCGACGGAGATGGGCCCGGTCACCGTCGCCACGTTCGACGACACGTGCGGCAACCTGATCCAGATCGCGGCCCAGCAGGCGACGTAAGGAACGTACAAGACGGCGGGTGGAGCATGGGAGGCATGCAGCCCGTGAACCTCACCGAAGCCCTCGCCTCCTTCGACGACGTCTACAGCCCGCGGATCGTCGCCCGGGTCAACGACTACGACGTGCGGATCGCGCACACCCTCGGCGAGCACGTCTGGCACGTGCACGAGCACACGGACGAGTTCTTCCTGGTGCTCGACGGGCAGTTCGACGTCGCCGTCCGCGACGAGCACGGCGAGCGGGTCGTGCGGCTGCACAAGGGCGACACGTTCGTCGTGCCGCGCGGCGTCGAGCACCGCCCGTCGTCCCCGGGCGGCGCGATCCTCATGTTCGAGCCGACCGGCACCGTCACCACCGGCGACCGCCACGACGGCACGGTCCCCGCCCACGTCGACAGCACCACCGGCCACGCCCTGCCCGACGGCACGGACGGCGCCGGCAACCCGCGATGATCGGGCACGCCCGCGAGGCGTACGACTGGACCGGCGACATCCAGGTGTCCGCCGGTCCCAAGCTCCTGGCCGGCGACCGCGGGCCGGTGGACCGACGCGCTCGCCGAGCGCCGGGGAACCGTGGACGACCTGTCCGCCGGCGTGACCCCGGCCGCGCCGGCGCCCTGGTCGTCTGCCACCGCGACCTGCACCCCGAGAACGTCCTGAGCGACCCGGACGGCGCCCTGGTCGTCGTCGACTGGGACAACCTCGGCCCCGCGGCCGGTTGGCGGCGGTCCTCAGCGCGCTGCGGTAGCCAGCAGGTCGAGGAGGACGGCGAGGGGCGGCCAGGCGCGGCGGCCGAGGCGGGTCACGGCGAACGCGCGCATCGTCACCTCGGGGGAGCGCAGCGGCACCAGCGTGACGCCGGGGACCGTGGGCTGGTCGGCGGGCAGGAGGCCGATGCCGAGGCCGGCGACGATCAGGTCCTGGATCAGGTCGAGGCTGTCGGCGCGGTGGGCGATCAGCGGGGTGTGGCCGGCCAGCGACGCGACGGTGCGGACCACGTCGTCGTCGGCGGTGTTGCGGGAGTTGACGAGCCAGTGGGTGCCCTCGAAGTGCCGGAACACCTCCAGCGCGGTGCCCTGGACGGCGCGGCCCGCGGGCACGCCGAGGCTCCACTCGCTGGTCCACAGGGCGGTGGCCTCGACGGTGTCGGGGAGCGGGGCCGGCGCGAGGTTGTAGTCGTACGTGAGGCCGAGGTCGACCCGGTCGCCGGCGAGCAGCTGCAGCACCTCGGCCGGCTCGTGCTCGTGGATGAGGACGCGCAGCGCGGGGTGCCGGGACGGCATGGCGGCGACGATCGGCAGCAGGGAGCGGCGGATCGCGGTGGCGAAGCCCGCGACGCGGACCGTGCCGGCCGGCTCGGCGGACGGGTCCAGGTCCAGCCGCGCGGCCTCGACGGCGGCGAGGATCGTCACCGCGTGCCGGGCCAGCCGGCGGCCCGCCGGGGTGAGGCGGACCCGTCGCCCGTCGGGTTCGGTCAGGGCGGTGCCGGCCTCCTTGGCGAGGACCGCCAGCTGTTGTGACACCGTCGAGGTGGTGGTGCCGAGCTCGTCGGCGACCTCCCGCATCGAGCCGAGCCGGGCCAGCTCCGCCAGCAGCAGCAGGCGGTCATTGTTCAGCATTTGCGAACGGTACATCAGCGAATCACACGTGGACGTGGACGATCCGGATGGCGTCTACTTCGCGGTATGTTCGCCGCGATCGCTTCCATGGTCTGCATCCAGATCGGGCTGGCCGCCTCGGTCGGCCTGTTCGACAGCGTCGGCCCGTCGGGCGCCGTCTGCCTGCGCCTCGTCTGCGCCGCGCTGCTCCTGCTCGTGCTGGTGCGGCCGCGGCGGCGGGACTTCACCCGCGCCAGCCTCCTGGCCACCGTCGCGCTCGGGGTCGTCACCGCCTGCCTGATGCTGTCGTTCATGGCCGCGGTCGCGCGGATCCCGCTCGCCACCGCCGCCGCCTTGGAGTTCCTCGGCCCCCTCGGCGTGGCGGCGGTCCGCGGCCGGCGCGCGACGCTGGTCTGGCCCGTCCTGGCCGGCGCGGGCGTCGTGCTCCTGACGGAGCCGTGGCACGGCGGCACCGACCCGGCCGGCATCGGGTTCGCCCTCGCGGCCGCCGTGTGCTGGGCCGGGTACATCCTGCTGACCCAGCACGTCGGCGACCACGTCAGCGGCTACGCGGGCCTCGCCGTCTCCACCGCCGTCGCCGGTCTCGTCTCCACCGTGGTCGCCGGCCCGGCGGTCGTCGCCGGCCTCTCCTGGCCCGTGCTCGCCGCGGGGCTCGGGCTGGCGGTCCTGCTGAGCGTCGTGCCGTTCAGCCTGGAGATGTACGCGTTGCGCAAGCTCACCGCCGGCGCCTTCGGCACGCTGATGAGCCTCGAGCCGGCGTTGGCGCTCGTGGCCGGCGCGCTCCTGCTGCACCAGGCGCCCGGACCGGTGGCGGTCGTCGGCGTCGCCCTGGTGGTCACCGCCGGCGTCGGCGCCACCCGGACCGGCGCCCGCACCCCGCAGGACGCGGACGCGCGGGCCGGCTCAGGGGCTGTAGGCGCGCAGGGTGGTGCCGTCGGTGGTCCAGATCCGGCCGCCGGAGACGACGACGTGCCGGACGGCGCCCTCCAGCCGTGCGGCGCCGGGCACGTCCCCGCCGGTGACCGGTGACAGGATCGCGACGGGTCTGCCTTCGACGGTGACGTACAGCAGGCCGCCCGCGCCGCACCCCGAGGAGCCTTTTGCTGCCGGTCGGTGCCGACCACAACTTCTGAACCGGCGACACTGGTCGGCATGTCAGCAGGTGCCGTCGTCATCGTCCTGGAGCTCGCCGGGCTGTACGTGTTCGCGACCTCCGGCGCGCTCATGGCCATTCAGAAGGGGTTCGACGTCGTCGGCATCGTGATCCTGGCGCTGCTGACCGCGCTCGGCGGCGGCATTCTCCGCGACGTGATCATCGGCGACACGCCGCCGCCCGCGTTCGCGAACCTCACCTACCTCGTCATCCCCCTCGCCGCCGCGGCCGTCACGTTCTTCATCCACCCGCTCGCCCGGCGCCTGTCCTTCACGGTCCTCGTCTTCGACGCCGCCGGACTGGGCCTGTTCTGCGTCACCGGCACCCTGAAGGCGTTCGAGCACGACCTGGGCCCCATCCAGGCCGTCCTGCTGGGCATCACGACCGCCGTCGGGGGCGGCGTGCTGCGCGACATCACCGCCCGCGAGACGCCCGCCCTCGTCAAGGCCGACACCCACCTGTACGCGATCCCCGCCGCCGCGGGAGCCGTCGCGGTCGCCGCCGCCCACGAGGCGGGCCTGCCCATGCCGGCCGTCGCGGTGGCCGCGGCCGTGTTCGTCTTCGCCTTCCGCCTCGCCGCGATGCTCCGCAAGTGGACCGCCCCCCGAGCCTGGCAACGCCGCCCCCCTACCGACCCGAGCTGAGCCCGCGCCGTTCAGGGACCGTCGTCCTGGCGCGGCGGGCCCGGTTGCGGCCGGCGGCCTTCGCCTCGCACAGGGCGTCGTCGGCGGACTCGAGCAGCCGGTCGGGCGGGTGGCCGGGGCCGCGGGCGAGCGCGATGCCGGCGCCGGCCCCCACGCGGAGGTCGCGGCCGTCGGACGGGACCGGCTCGGCGGCGCGGGCGACCAGGCGGGCGGCGATCTCGTCCGCCTGCACCGGCGAGCCCAGGGCGGCGAGCACGACGCCGAACTCGTCGCCGCCGAGGCGGGCGACGGTGTCGCCGGGGCGCACGGCGGCGGCGAAGCGCCGCGCGACGGCGGTGAGCATCAGGTCGCCGGCGGCGTGGCCGTGCGTGTCGTTCACCGGCTTGAACCCGTCGAGGTCCAGCAGCAGCACCGCGAGGACCTCGCCGGGCCCAGCCGCCGCCGGGATCAGCCGACGGTCAGGGTGACGGGGAGTTCGCCGCCGCCGCTGAGCTGGGCGGCGAGGGTGCGGACCTTGGACTCGGTGAAGTTGCCGGTGACCTGGACGTCGCCGGGGATGACGCCGGCCATCTGCGGGGCGGAGATGACGGTGTTGTCCAGGACGATGGCGAGGCGCTCCTGGGCGTCGAAGAGCTGCTTCGACAGGTTGGTGAACTTGGCCTGCGCGTCGGGGCGGAACGACGCGACCACCACCCACATGCCCTGCTCGGAGCGGGCGGCGTCGGCCGAGGCGATGTCGGCGCCGGTGATGGTGGCCGGGTCCAGCAGCATCTTGGTGGGGCCCTCGCAGGCGACGACGGGCTCGCCGGCGACGTCGGCGGGGCGGGCCGAGAGCTGCTCGCAGCGGATCTCGGGGATGAGCAGCCGCATCCGGGCCGGGAGGGTCGCGACGTCCGCCGGCGGCAAGGAGGCGAAGGCCGCCCGTACCGACGCCGGCAGCGCCTGCGCCTCCTGCTCGGTGGTGACCGAGGACGCCGCGGTGTAGGCGTCGCCGAGGGACGCGGCGACCGGTGGGGTCGACGTCGGCGCGGGCAGGGAGGAGGTGGCGGCGCCGGAGCCGTCGGCGGCCGCGGCGACCCGCCGGAAGTGCAGCCGGCCCGGCGCGGTCAGCGCCTTCAGCTGCGCGGCCGTGGCGCCGCGGGCGGTCAGGACGAGCTTGCGGTCGCCGTCGCGGGTCACCGACGGGTCGCGCAGCTTGGCGGCCTTCATCCGGGCCCGCAGCAGCGCCCGGGTCACCTCGAGGTCGCCGTCCCCGGTAGCGGTCGCGGTCACGCTCACGGGAGCCCCGCCGCCGACCTTGGCCACGACCAGCACGATCCCCGCGACGGCGAGGGCGACGGCCGCCACCACCGCCGCGACCAGCACGAGCACCTGCCGACCCCGCAACGCCATGCCGACACTGTAGAGCGTCGTTCAAGCGATGGTCTTCCATCGGTGGTTGTCGCGGGTGTACGCGTCGTGCCGGCCCGACTCGAACCGGTCGCCGGTCCAGCGCCGGGCCGTGACGGTCAGCCGGTCGCCGGTGGCCTCGATCAGGTTGAAGCTGTTCGGTTCGCCCTTGAGGCGGTCGGAGAACGCGGTGCCCGACTGCGCGACGACGAGGCCGTCGACGAGGCCGCTGTACGCGAGGTGCACGTGCCCGCCGAGCAGCAGGTCCGCCCGCCCCCGCAGGTGCCGCAGCGCCGGGCTGGACCGTCCGACCAGGCCGCGGGCGCGCCCGGCGGCGGTCAGCAGGAACGGGTGGTGCGCGACGAGCACCCGCAGGTCGCCGCCGGGCGTCTCGTCGAACGCGGCGGCGACGGCGGCGATCTGCCGGGCGTCGAGCCGCCCGCGGGACCAGTCGTGGTGCGGTCCCCACCGGCGCGCGGTGGTGACCCCGACCGCGGTGACGCCGGCGCCGGACCAGGTGACCAGGCCGTCCGGGTCGGTGCCGAGGTGGTGGCGCCACGACCGCCACGGCCGGGCGAACCGCGTCCACACCCGCCAGCCGGGCAGGTCGTGGTTGCCGGGGACGACGACCGCCGGGGCGGGCAGCTCGTCGAGGAAGGCGCGGACCGCCCGGAACTCCGCGTCGCTCGCCGTCTGGGTCAGGTCGCCGCACACCGCGACCAGCGCCGGCGCGGCGGCGCGCAGCTCGGCCAGCACGGCCTGCGCCATGGCCGGGACGTGCCGGCCGAAGTGCAGGTCGGAGATCTGCGCGATCGTCGTCACGGCCGGTCCCTCGGTGCGAGCACGGCGAGCGCGCGCCGCCGCAGCTCGTAGTGCAGCGGCACCGTCAGCTGGGCGGTCTCGCCGTCGCTCATGACGCTCATCATCGCCAGCGCCGGCGTCTTCACGCGCACGGTTTCGCCGATGTACGTGTGGACCCCCGGATCCCGCTGCCAGGTGCCCCGCACCAGCTTGCCGGCGACCCGCAGGAGGTCCCAACCGGTCCGGTCCTCGGTGACGTAGACGGCGAGCGTGCCGGCGTCGAGCCGCTGCCGGCCCGGCATCGGGGCCGGCCCGGCGTCGAGAGGGTTGCAGGAGATCACGACGGCCCTGGTGCGCGCCTCGTACACGCGCCCGTCGACGTCGATCGTCAGCCGCAGCCGGGGGTACCGCCGCAGCAGCCGCCAACCGCGTCCGAGCAGCCGCACCGTGCCGGCGCCGCGCCGCCCGCGCGCGTGCTCCCGGAGCCGCCCGAGGTGCGGCATCATCGCCAGCGTCGAGCTGCACAGGAACGGCACGCCGTTCACCGTCGCCACGTCGATCCGGCGGACCGGCGCCGCCAGGAGCGCCCCGATCGCGCGGTCCAGGTCCTCCGGCACGCCGAGGTCGCGGGCGAGCACGTTCATCGTGCCGGCCGGCAGCACCCCGAGCGGGACGTCGCCGCCCAGCATGCGCTCGGCGACGGCCCGGACGGTGCCGTCCCCTCCGGCGACGAACACCGCGTCGGGCCCGCCCTTCAGCAGCTCCTCGACGTCGGCGCCGAGGGTCTCCGGCGCGAACGCGCGCACCTGCGCCGTCACGCCCGACTCGCCGAACCGCCGGACGAGCCGTTCCGCCGGCGGGTCCCCGCCCAGCAACGCCCCGGACCGGTCGTTGTACACCACCGCGACGCGTTCCACGGGCGGATCGTACGAACCCCGCCGGGCCGGCCGCTGTCGCGCGGGTGGCCGTCGGCTTTCGTGAATATTGATAAGGACTGTTGACAGTTTGCGTGTGGAATTGTTTGCTGATGTCGAATCCGTCGGCCCTTCCACCGCCATGGGAGCCCAACGTGACATCGATGCCACACGCGTCCCGCCGGGACGTCCTCCGGCTCGCCGCGCTCGCCGGGCTGGCCGGCGCGGCCGGGGTCACCCTGGACGCCGACGCGGCCAGTGCTTTGGCGGCGTCCACGTTCAGCCCGATCCGGCCGCCGGCCACGCCCCTGGCGGTCCGGTCGCCGTACCTGTCGACGTGGCTGCGCGCCGACACGCTGCCCGGCAACTGGCCCACGTTCTGGGCCGGCGCCGCGACCGCGATGACCGGCATCGTGCGGGTCGACGGCCAGCCGTTCGTGTTCATGGGCTCGCCGAGCGGCGGCTGGCCCCTCGCCACGCAGACCGCGCTCGTCGTCACCGCGACCCGCTCCACGTTCACGATCACCGCCGGCGCGGTCCGCCTCGAGGTCGAGTTCCTGTCGCCGGTCGACCCCGCGAACCTGCGCCGCCAGTCGGTGCCGATGAGCTACCTGAGCGTCACCGCGACCGCCGCCGACGGCGGCAGCCACGCCGTCAGCGTCTACCTCGACATCTCCGGCGAGTGGGCGCACGGCGACCGGACGAAGCAGATCGGCTGGAGCACCGCCGTCGTCGGCGACCAGCGGGTCCACACCTGCGCACCGACCGGTCCGACGGTCCTCGGCGAGGCCGGCGACCAGGCGTCCTGGGGGACCGTCGTCTTCTCCACCGACGAGGTCGCCGGGCTCACCTGGCAGACCGGCGCCGACGCGACCGTGCGCGCCCGCGGCGCCGGCAACGCGACCCTGCTCAACACCGCCGACAGCAACCAGCCGCGGGCCATCAACAACGCGTGGCCAGTCCTGGCGTTCAGCCGGGACCTCGGCCAGGTCGGCGCCGCCGGCAGCCCCGCGGTCGTCTGCGTCATCGGGCACGTGCGCACGCCGGCCGTGTCCTACCTGGGCGCCAACCTCGACCCGTACTGGCGCACCCAGTGGGCGACCTGGCAGGACATGCTGCGCTGGTTCCGCGCCGACCGCGACGCGGCCCGGGCCGGCGCCGCCGCGACCGACGCCGCCGTCACCGCGGCCGCGCAGCAGGCGGGCGGCACCCAGTACGCGGCGCTGTGCTCGCTCGTGCTGCGGCAGGCGTTCGGCGGCACCGAGCTCGTCAGCCGCGGCGGCGCGCCGTGGGTCACGCTGAAGGAGATCTCGTCCAACGGCGACTTCAGCACCGTCGACGTCATGTACCCGGCGTTCCCCGCGTACCTCGCGCTCAGCCCGCGCTACCTGGAGCTGCTGCTCGCGCCGCTGTTCGACTACACCGAGCTGCGGGGCTTCGACAAGCCGCACGCGCCGCACGACCTCGGCGTCTACCCCAACGCGTTCGGCCGGATCGGCACCGACGAGGAGGACATGCCGGTCGAGGAGTCCGCGAACATGCTCATCATGGTCGCCGCGCTCATCGCCCGGATGCCCGCCGCGAAGGCCACCGCCTACGCCACCGCGCACCTGGCGAAGCTGCGGCAGTGGGCCGACTACCTCGTCGCGAACCTGCCCGACCCCGGCAACCAGAACCAGACCGACGACTTCACCGGCTTCATCGCCCACAGCGTCAACCTGGCGCTGAAAGGCATCGTCGGCATCGCCGCGATGGACTCGATCGCCCGCGCCGCCGGCGTCACCACCACCTACGCCGCCACCGCGAAGGCCTACATCGGGCAGTGGGCGACGATGGCGCAGAACGGCGGCCGCACCCACCTGAAGCTCACCTACGACGGCGCCGACACCACGTGGAGCCTGAAGTACAACGGGTTCGCCGACCGGCTGCTCGGCACCAACCTGGTCCCGCCGGCGATCGCCGCGGAGGAGGCCGCCTGGTACCTGTCGCAGCAGCACGCCTACGGGGTGCCGCTCGACCCGCGGCACGGGTACACGAAGGTCGACTGGGAGCTGTGGACCGCCGGCTTCCTCGCCGCGCAGCCGGCCGCCCGCGACGCGCTCATCGCCAAGGCGTACCTGTACGCCGACACCACCACGTCGCGGGTGCCGTTCTCCGACTGGCACGACACCGACTCCGGCAACCAGCAGGGCTTCGCGGCCCGGCCGGTCATGGGCGGCGCGCTCGCGCTGATGTCGCTGCGGTCCGTGCCGAACGGTCTCACCGGCGCGTGGCCCTTCACCACCGGGCCGTCGGACGCCAGCGGCAACGGCAACGACCTCGGCGCCGGCGGCACCGTCAGCGGCGGCGCGCTGAACCTGACCGGCGCGACGGCGCCGGTCACCGCCCGGCAGGTCGCGCGGACCGACACGAGCTTCACCGTGATGGCCCGGGCCAACCCCGGCAGCCTGTCGGGCTTCCGCACCGTCGTCAGCCAGGACGGCACCCGCCTGTCCGGCTTCTACCTCCAGTACTCCGCCGCCGACAACCGGTGGGCCTTCACGATGCCCGCCGCCGACACCGACAACGCCGCCGCGACCCGCGCACTGTCCACAGTGGTCCCCACGCTCAACGCCTGGACGCACCTCGCCGGGGTGTACGACGCCGACGCCGGCCAGCTCCGCCTGTACGTCGACGGCGTCCCGCACGGCAGCGTCGGCTACACCACCGCCTGGCGCGCCACCGGCGGGCTCGCCGTCGGCCGCGGCAAGTGGAACGGCGCGCCCGCCGACTTCTTCATCGGCGGCGTCGACGACGTCGTCACGTTCGGCCACGCGCTCACCGCCGCCGAGATCGCCGCCGCCGCGGGGAACAATGCCGGCCTGGTCCGCGCGTTCGAGCTCGACGCCGCCGAGACCGGCCTCACCCTGTCCGGGAGCGCCACGTACAGCGGCGGCGCCCTCACCCTCACCGGCGGCTCGGCGGCGACCGCCGCGTCCCTTGTGGACACCGCCGGCAGCTTCACGGTCGCCGCGTGGGTCAACCTCACGTCCACCGCCAACTTCGCGACCGTGCTGAGCCAGGACGGCGCCCAGGGCAGCGGCTTCTACCTGCAGTACTCCGCCGCCGACAACGCGTGGGCCTTCGCCATGCTCGCCTCGGACACCGCCGGCGCCGCCGCGACCCGCGCGGTGTCGCCGTTCCCGCCGCAGGCCGGCGGCTGGACCCACCTCGTCGGGGTCCGCGACGCCGCCGCCGGGCAGCTGCGCCTCTACGTCAACGGCGTCCTCGCCGCGACCGCCACGAAACCCTCGGCGTGGGCCTCGAGCGGGGCCTTCGCGATCGGCCGCGGCAGGTGGAACGGTGCCGCCGCCGACTTCCTTCCCGGCCAGATCGACCGGGTCAGGGTCTGGAACCGGGCCCTGACGACCACCGATGTCAGAGTGCTGAGGTGACCTCATGCGACGTGTCCTGGTATCCCTGCTGCTGCTCGGGTTCATCGTGCTGCCCGGGCCGGCCGCGCACGCCGCGGCCGCGATCTGCGCGCTGTACTGCGACACCCGCGACCCGTCCCTCGCCCGGCAGGAGACGTTCCCCGTCCCGACGGTCGTGATCAACGGCCGCCGCCTCGTGCTGCACGTGTCCGATGTGGACGGCATGGCGTGGGGCAGCATCGACGCCGGCGTCGTCGGCGACTCGGTGTGGCTCGACCGGTCCTTCGACGGCGGCGCCACCTGGGACGGGCTGCTCGGCAAGGCGTCGATCCCGGGCACCTGGACCGGCACGCGCACCCTCATGTACAACGCGGGCGACCCGTCGCACCACCAGCGGGGCGTGATCCGCGCGTGCGGCGACGCCGGCGGGGTCACCTGCACCGGCTGGAGCCACCTGCCGCTGTGCGCACCGACGTGCGACGGGGCCTCCGGCGGTACCGACGCCGAAACCGTCAGGACGACCAGCCTCAACGGCCGGACGTTCGGGCTGCACCTGGACGCGGCCGGGATGGCGTGGGGCACCATGTCGGGTGGGCAGGCCGGCGACGAGGTGTGGCTGGACCGCTCGTGGGACGCCGGCGCGTCCTGGCCCGGCGGCTCGCTGCTCGGCCGCACCACGGCGGCGCGCACCGCCAGGTTCAACACCGCCGATCCCGTGTCGCTGCTGTACGGCGGCGCGATCCGGGCCTGCGGGCGGGCCGGATCCGTCACCTGCACCGCGTGGGCGCGCCCGTCCTCGAACCGACCCTCGGCGATGGCCGACGCGCTGATGCACTCCTACGACCCGAACACCGCGTGGTGGCCGTCGAGCTGGTGGAACTCCGCCGTCGCGCTGCGCACCGTCATCGACTACACCCGCCGCACCGGCGACACCCGATACCTGTGGACGGTCCGCCGGACGTTCGACGTGAACCGGGTCGCGTTCCCGGCCGGCGCCCGCTCCTCCGACCCGATCGACGGGCACTTCATCAGCCGCTCCATCGACGACAGCGCCTGGTGGGGCCTGACCTGGGTCGCCGCCTACGACCTCACCGGCGACCGCGCCTACCTCGACGAGGCGGTCACCATCGCCGCCTACGTCCACGGCTTCTGGGACACGTCCACCTGCGGCGGCGGCGTGTGGTGGGACCGGGAACGCACCTACAAGAACGCGGTCACGATCGGCCTGTACGTGCGGCTCACCGCGGCCCTGCACAACCGCCTCGCCGGCGACACCACCTGGCTGCAGCGCGCCGTCACGTCGTGGAACTGGTTCACCGCCAGCGGCATGATCAACGCCTCCGGGCTGGTCAACGACGGGCTCACCACCGGCTGCGCCAACAACGGGCAGACCGTGTGGAGCTACAACCAGGGCCTCGCGATCGGCGCCGCCATGGAGCTCTACCGCGCCACCGGCACCGCCGCCTACCAGGACCGCGCCCGCCAGCTCGGCACGGCCGCGCTCGCCTCGCCGCTGGTCCGCTCCGGCGTGCTCACCGAGGCCTGCGACGTCGCACCGTCCACCTGCGACGACAACGGCAAGCAGTTCAAGGGGATCTTCATGGGGTACCTGGCGGAGGCGGGCACCCAGTTCCAGTCGTTCCGCACCACGCAGGCGAACACCGTGTGGAACGGCCGCGACCCCCTGAACCGGGTCAGCTCCCGCTGGGCCGCCTCCTCGTCCGCCCCCGCGGACTGGCGCACCCAGGCCAGCGCCCTGTCCGCCGTCCTGTCCGGCTGACCGGATCGTCGCCCGATCGGGCGCCCGGGTGCTCGCAACGGGGCAGCAGGTGTACGTGCGGAACTTCCGGGCGCAGCTGACCCGGCAGGACACGGGGGAGCAGGTCGATTCCTATGTCGACCTGAGGTTGCACCCGCGGCACGGGTCGGATGGTCAGGTGGTCGGGGTGGACGCCGACGTGGTCGAGGTGACTGAGCAGGTGCGGGAACGGCAGGCCGAACAGCAGCGGACGGCCGATGCCGAGCGCCGGTACGAGCAGGCCCGCGACGTGATCACGGCGCTGCAGCGCGAGCTGCTGCCGTCCGCCGACCGCGGGCTCGGCCTGCAGATGACCTCCCAGCTGGTCGACAGTCTGCGCATCGAGCACGACGAGCAGGGCACCACCGCCACCGTGTCGCACCAGGTGAGCCAGCCGGCCCGGCTGCTGACCGCCGGCGACCTCGCCTGGGCGTCCGCCCGGCCGCCCGCCCGCACCGAGCTTCTGCTGGTCCTGGAGCAGCCGTCGGCGCCGGACCCGCGCATCCGCATCGACGGCCCGGTCGACGCCGCCACCGTCGCCGAGTTCGACCGCGCGATCCGCAACGCCGGGTCCACCGGCACCCGGTCGCTGACCGTCGACCTGACCGGCGTCACCCGTCTGGCCAGCGCCGGCGTCGCGGCACTGCACCGGCTGACCGCGCTGCACCGCGACAACGACACGAGCCTGCGGCTCTACGCGCCCGTGGGGCTCCCGCGGAAACGATCATGTCGCTGGTCGCCCTCGACCATGACACACTCGACCCCGAGGCCGACTGAGGATCGGCACCACGACCGGCTCTGCTCAGCACGTCAGAACGGTGAACCATGGAATCTGACCGTGCCCGGGCCATCGTCACACCGGTCGTCACCCCCGAGGCCCTCATCCTGCGGATCGTCGGCGACGTCGACGCCGACACCAGCTGGGCCGTGCACACCGACTGCTGGGCGGCGGTGGTGTCCATGCCGCCGCCCAGCCTCGTCATCGTCGACCTGCTCGCCGTCGAGTTCCTCAGCGCCGCCGCGGTCCGGCTGCTCCTGCAGTTCGCCGACGCCTGCGGCGCCAAGGGGCTCCGGCTGTGCCTCATCGTCGCCTCCGGCACCTTGCAGCTGCGGATCCTCATGCTGGCGGGGCTGGACCAGCGCGTCGCCATCTTCCCCACCGTCAACGACGCGTTCGCCGCCGACGGGGCTTGACCTGAAGCCCGGTTGAGGTCGGAGGGTGTCCGGCATGGACACAGCGATCGCAGCGATCCGGGACGTCGTCGGCAGGGTGCAGGACGCGCAGCGGCGGGAGGCGGTCGACGACTTCGTCGCGCTGTTCCGCCACGACGCGGTCTGGACCACGGGGCACGGGAAGCGGCTGACCGGCCGGGACGAGATCGGCGAGTTCACGCGGAAGGTGCTGCCCGGTGCGATGCGCGGCACGACCGTCACGTACGAGCTGGTCGACGTCCTGTTCATCCGGCCCGACGTGGCCGCTGCGCGGGTCCGGCAGACGACGGTGTCGCCGGACGGCGCCGCCGAGGGCAGCCCCGTCTACGTGATGGCCCTCGAGGACGGCCGCTGGCTGCTGACCGCCTGCCAGAACACGCCGGTCGTCAGCTGAGGTCCCTGAGGTCCGCCGCGTGGTCGCGGGCCCACTCCGCGAACGTGCGGGCCGCCCGCCCGGTCACCGGCGTCGCCGTCGGCAGCTCCACCGGGACCGGCGCGGCGGCCTCGACGCCGGCGGAGGGTGCCGCGACATCGGTGGAGGCCGCCTCGGCGGCGGGCGCGTTGCCGGAGTAGTCCTCGAACCCGAGCAGGAAGTCGGCGTTGGCCGCCGCGAAACCGCCCTGCGCGCGGTACAGCTCCCGGGCCCGCCCCGCGGTCACCACCTCGAGCCGCACCGGCCGGCCGGTCGCCGCGGCGATCGCGTCGACCTGCTCCCGGCGGGTGATCACCGCGGGGCCGTTCACGTCGTACGCCCTGCCGTGGTGCCCGTCCTCCAGCAGGGCCACGGCCGCGACGTCGGCGATGTCGGCCTCGTGGACCGGGCACCACGCGGCGTCGGGGAACGGCTCGCGGACGACGCCCTCGGCGCGGATCGACGGTCCCCACAGCCACAGCTTGTTGAGCATGAACTCGCCGGGGCGCACGTGCGTCCACCGCAGGCCGGAGCCCTCGACGGCCCGCTCGACCGGCAGGTGGAAGTCGGTGTCGTAGCCGCCGGTGACGGCGCCCGAGGACAGGGTGACGATCCGCTCGACGCCGGCCCGCGCCGCCAGCTCCACCACGTCACGGGCGGTGCGGGCGACCGGGAACAGGTACATCCGGGAGACCCCGGCGAGCGCGCCGGCGAGCGATGCCGGGTCGTCGAGGTCACCGCCGAGCACCTCGACGCCATCCGGAAACCGTGCCGTGCCGGGCGAGCGGGTGAGGACGCGGACCCGCGCTCCCTGTGCCACGAGCCGCCGCACCACGAGCCTGCCCACGTTGCCGGTCGCGCCGGTCACCAGGATCGTCATGCTACCGATCCTAGGCGCGGCGCAGGTCGGTGGCGGTGGCCCGGCGGCGGACGGCGGCGGGCGCGATCGCGGCCAGGACGCCCAGCAGCGCGGCCGCGACCCACAGCGCCGGGGCAGTGGCACCCAGGATGTCCGATGTGGACAGTGACAGGGTCCGGGTCCAGGCGGCGAGCACGACGCCGGCGCAGCCGCAGGCCAGGGCCAGGGCGACGGCGAGCGGGACCGCGGCGGCCAGGAACTCCGCCGCGGCGACCGTGCGCCACGGCGCGCCGAGGACGAGGAGACGGGCGTTGCGCCGGCGGTGCTGCAGGAACCGTTCGATGGCGCCGACCCCGAACGCGGCCCCGGCGAGCAGCGCGGCGACGGCGAGGGTCACCGACAGCAGGACCAGCCCGGCGGAGCGGTCGAAGCCGTGCGCCGACTCCAGCGGCCCGCCGAGCGGGACGGGCCGGACGTCGCCGGCTCGCTCCAGGTAGGTCGCCGGGAGGTGCGCGGCGACGTACGCGGCGAACGCCTCAGCGTCGGCCGGATCGGTGGAGACGGTGACAGTGGCGTGTCCGCCGTCGCCGGACGACCCGATCACGCGGTCGACGCCGGGTGCTTCCGCCAGCCCGGCCTCCGGGCCGACGATCACGTAGGTCGCCTCCGGGGTGCCGTTGCGCGGGCTCGGGCCGGTCCATTCGGCGTAGCCGGCAGCGGCGGCGAGGCCGACCACCGACAGGAACATCGCCACGGCGACCGACGCGACCTGCCGCGGCGCGTGGGACGGCGTGTGGTCCAGGCGCCGGCCGGCCAGGCGCACCGGCAACGGGCCCACGGCGGCGAGGCGGCGGCCGAGCCAGGCGGTGAGCACGGGCACCGCCGCCGGTAGGCCCGCGGCGCACAGCAGGATGCCGCAGGTGAAGAGGGTTGCCTGCGCCGCGAAGGGCAACCCCGGCACCAGTACCGATGCCGCCGACGCCACACCGAGCACCGGGGTGAGCAGACGGCCCGCGCTCGGGCGCGGAGCCGGAGAATCGAGGGTCGGCCGAGGCCAGCCGTAGTCGTCGAGATAGACGGCGAGCAGCGTCAGCCCGGCCACCACCGCGGCGATCATCGCGGGTGGGGTGTGCACGTCGGCGGCGAACCAGTGGAACCGGCCCAGGTGCCAGCCGCCCGACAGCGGCCGCAGCAGGAGCAGGAACACGCCGGTGCCCAGCAGCGCGCCGAGCGCGGAGACGACGCCGATCTCGGCCGCCTCGACCAGCTCCGCCTGGCGGCGGCTGGCGCCCATACGGTGCAGCGTGGCGGACCGGCGGCTCGGCACGCCGGGGGCCACCGCGGAGCAGGTGGCGAGCAGCACGCCGAGCGGGAACAGCAGGAACAGGGTGAGCGCGGTGGTGACGATCCGCTCGCCGACCTGGTACTTCTCCCACGGGATGGGCGGCTCGCCGCTGGGGCCGAAGCCGATGATGACGGGCGCGCCGGCGAGCGCCGCGGGGTCGACACCCACCCAGGCGCGCAGCTCGTCGGGGGCGACGAGGCCGGCGGGGCCGATCGTGCCGACGACCCGCTGCGAGAAGCGGGCGCGGGCCCGCGGGTCGGTGCGGATGAGCTCGGCGAGCGCGGGCGAGACGACGGCCTGGCCCGGCAGCGGGAGCTTCGCCAGCCCCGGTGGCACCTGCGGATCCCGGGTTCCGATGGCCGCGACCGCGAACCGGACGAGCTCCCGCCCGCCGATGCTGTCCTGGATCATGGCGAAGCGCGTCCCGCCGTCCTTGTCGACCGGGCCCGCGATGATGTCGCGTGCGGTCTCGCGGTGGTCCTGCGCCGCGATGACGCCGGGGGCGGCGAGCGCGCCGAGCAGCAGCACGGCGCCGATCGCGGTGCCGGACGCCATCACCGCCATCCGGGCCCACGCCCGGCGCCCGCCGGTCAACGTGAGCCGGACACCGAGCCGCAGCCAGGGTTCCGTGTCGGGTGCCATGTCACCTGAAGTTTCTCGAGAAGCCCTCGGCTTCAGCCTTGGGGAGGCACGGAAGTGCTCTAGGCGTTGCGCCAATGCTCGACGTAGCGTTTGACGACCTCCAAGGTTGCGCCGCCGGTCGTGGCGACGAAGTACGAGTTGGTTCACAGCGCCGGCAGCCGCGGGTTGACCTCGTCCGTCCCGGCTCGCTACAACTTGTTGTCATATGCTGTTTCGTGTGGAAGATGTGGTGCGGTACACCTACCGTCTGCGTCCGGGTGCGACGGCGGTTGCCGCGCTCATGGCCGAGTGGGGCCGCTGTCGCTGGCTGTGGAACGAAGCCGTTCACCAGCAACGCAGCGGCCGTAAGCCCACCTTCGCGAAACTGTGCAGACTCCTCACCGAGGCTCGGGCCAGGAATGCTTGGCTTCGCAGCGGGTCGCAGGTCGTGCAGCAGCAGGTGTTGCGAACCTATGGCCTCGCCCTGACGCATTCGTTCACGATCAAGGGCAGGGGCCGGCCCCGCCCGAAGAAGCGCTCGAAGACGTTGCCGACGCTGGACTACACGGTGCGTGGGTTCACGCTCAACGGCGGGCGTCTCAGGCTCGCGGGCGGCATCGTCATCCCGGTGGTGTGGTCCCGTGACCTGCCGTCGGAGCCGTCCAGTGTTCGCGTGTTCCAGGACTGCCTCGGGCACTGGTACGCGTCGTTCGTCGTCCGCCGCGAAAGCGCGAATGCGCCTGAGGTGACCGGGTCGATCGGCATCGACTGGGGTGTCACCACCACCGCGACGACCACGAACCCCGCCTACGACCTGCCGCACCACGGGTTCCGCAAGCGGTGCGCCGCTGAACTGGCGAAAGCGCAACGCAGGATGGCCCGCCGCCGACCGCTGAACGGCCACGCCAGCAGTAGCGGCTACCTGCGGGCGAGACGGCAGGCCGCGAAGCTGCACAGGAAGGTCGCCCGGCAGAGTCGGCACACCGCCCGCATCTGGGCCAAGAGCGTGGTCGACAACCATCAGATCATCGCTGTGGAGGACTTCAAGCCCGTGTTCCTGGCGAGGTCCACGATGGCGCGCAAGGCCGCCGACGCCGCTATCGGCGCGGCGAAGCGGGAGCTGATCGAACGTGGCGCGCGGGCGGGCCGGAAGGTGGTGCTGGTGCCGCCCGCCTACACGACCATGACCTGTTCCGGGTGCTTCGCAAGAGCCACGCAACCACTCGGGCTGGGTGTGCGAACGTTCGTCTGCACGACCTGCGGTCACACCGCCGGACGCGACGAGAATGCTGCGAGGGTCATCCTCGCCACGGCAGAGCGTGACCGTGCTGATGTTGATGGCGTAAGACATGCGATCACCTCCTCCTGGAGCGGGTTGCATGCGGCCTGAGTCAGAAATCCTCCGGATCCATCGTGGGGAAGCGTTAAGTCCTCAGATCGGGGAGTCGGCGGGCCGGCCGTCGTGGAGGAAGACGGTGCGGTCGGCGTACGCGGCGACGCGGGCCTGCCGCGTGGCGAGCACGATCGCGGCGTCGCGGCGGCGGGCCGCACCGGTGAATGCGTCGAGGAGCAGCTCCCCGGCGGCGTCGCCGACGGCCATGACCGGCTCGTCCGCGAAGACGACGGCGGGGTCGTGGACGAGCGCCCGCGCGACGGCGGCCCGCAGCACCTGGTCGTCGGGCACCTCCCAGGGCAACCGGTCGGCGACGTCGACGAGGTCGAGCTCCTTGAGCAGCCCGGCCGCGGAGTCGCGGCGGCCCTGCAGGCGCAGCGGCAGCTCCACGTTCTCCCGCAGGGACAGCTCCGGGATCAGGTCGCCGGACTCGAACACGAAGCCGAAGCGGCGCAGGCGGATCGCGCTGCGGGCGTCGTCGGACAGCCCGTTCAGCTCCTGGCCCTCGAAGGTGACCAGGCCGCCGTCGGGGACCAGTACCCCCGACAAGACGTGCAGCAGCGTGGACTTGCCGCAGCCGGCGGGCCCGACGACCGCCACGACCTCGCCCGGCGCGACGGACAGGTCGACGTCGTCGAGGGCCTGCGCGGCGCCGAACGCGAGCCGCAGCCCCCGGCCCGTCAGCACGGGTGCTCCTGGAGACTCGCCCGGATGCGGTCGATGCGGGGCCCGGCGGCGTCGATCCAGCGCAGGTCGGCCTCGAGGTGGAACATCTCGAAGTCGGCGTCGAGCTGCTCGATCGGCTCGCCCGCCGTGCGGACCTCGCGCAGCTGCCGCATGCGGGCCATGTGCGTCTGCCGCTGCCGCTCCAGGATCCGCTGCGGCTGCCGGCTGGTCAGCAGCGCGACCACGATCTTGGCGAACAGGACCTGCCGGGCGGCGCGCAGGTCGGGCAGCTCGGGCTCGGCGAGCCAGCGCTCCAGCTCCTCGACGCCGGCGCCGGTGATGCCGTAGAGCCGCCGGTCCGGGCCGCCGCCGGGCTCGACGCCGACCTGCTCGGTGAGCCCGGCGTCGGCGAGCCGGCGCAGCGACGAGTACACCTGGGCGGAGGCGACCGGATGCCCGCCGGCGAACCAGCGGTCATACCGCTGGCGCAGCGTGTACCCGTACTGCGGCTGCCCTTCGAGCAGACCCAGCAGGGATCGACTGACCGACATGTGTCGGACAGTACCGCAACTAGCAACGCAGTTGCTAGTATCGTGCCCCTGACATCGGCCGGGATTTTCTGTCGTACCCCCGTGCTTGAGTGTTCGTATGCCTCGCCGTCGTGATCCTGCTGCTGCTCGGGTGGTGCATCGCACCTGCCGGGTCGGGTTGCGGACCACGCGTGGTCAGCGGGAGCGGTGCTTCGGGCTGCTGCGCTCGGCTGGCGACGTGTGGGCGTGTGTGCTGGAGGTCAACCATTGGCCGTGGCGGCATGACGCGCCGCCGGTGGTGTCGTATCAGGCGCTGTGCCGGGAGCTGTCCACGGCCGGGCCAGGCACCTTCGGTGACCTCGACTCGATCGGGGCCAGGTCGGTGCCGCGCCGGTATTCGGATGCGTGGTTCACGGCGGCGAAGCGCCGCAAGGCCGGGGACCTGTCCGCGCGGTTCCCGCGCAGGCGACGTGGTCTGCTGCCGGTCCGCTACTACCACGGCACCTTCACCCTGGACGGGCGGCGCCTGCGGCTGCCGGTCACGCGTGGGTGTGCGCCGCTGTGGCTGCGCCTGGACCGGGTTGTGCCGTACCCGCCGGAGCAGGTCCGGTCGGTGACCCTGTTGGCTGAGGGTGGCCGGTTTGTGGGTCGAGGTCAACCGCCGAAGCCCCCGTCACCGTGCACCCGGCAGGCGCAGGTCCGGACCCGGCCCGGGTCGCCGGCGTCGACCTCGGTGTCATCCACCCGCACGCGGTCGCCGGGCCCGGCGGGCACGGGCTACTGGTGTCCGGGCGGGCGGTCCGGGCGGAGCATCGCATGCACCTGGCCGACACGAAACAGCGGCGTCGAGCGACCGCCGGCCGGGCGCCGAAACCCGGGCAGCGCGGGTCGTGGCGGTGGCGCAAGACCCGCCGCCGCGCCCGCCTCGTCGAGGGCCGGCACCAGCGCAGGATCCGGCAGGCACAGCACGAGGCGGCGAAGACCGTGATCGACTGGGCGGTGCGGCTGCGGATCGGGACGCTGACCGTCGGCGAACCCCCGCGGCGTCCTCAACCTGCCCGCGGGGCGCCGGCACAACCTGCGGCTGCGGCAGTGGCAGGTCGGCCGCGCCATCGCCGTGCTGCGGGACAAGGCCGAACTCGCCGGGATCACCGTCCATCTCGTCGACGAACGCGGCACCTCCTCAACCTGCCCCACCTGCCGCCGGAAGATCACCAAACCGGCCGGTCGGACCATGACCTGCCGGCATCGCAATCTCTCCGGGCACCGTGATTTGTTCGCGGCCGCCACCATCGCCACCCGCACCCGGGGCATACCGGGGCTTCCGCGGGCGGCGGCACCAGCACCCCAGCGGCAGCAGCAGTGTTGCCGCAGGCGCTCACGCACCGTCGAGCAGGACGACACCTTCCCGGTGCCGGACTGTCCCGGCGTGACCCCCGCCGACCCCCACCGCACCGTCATGCCGCCACACCCGGCGACGCGACGGTGAACATGATGGGGGCGGCAGGAGTCGGTTTGGCCGGCTGAGGCCCACCCCATCACGGTGGGGAGTCGCTCGACGCACCCGTGCGGCGAGGAACCACAACACCACCAACCCGGTGAACATCAGTGGTCACAGCACTAGTGCAACGTTCGTTAAAGGTGGTACACGAACTTGTGGCGGAGTGTGCGGTTCGGTGGTGCGGGCCGTCCCCAGATCCAGGGGTTGGCGTGGG
>NZ_JBFANF010000040.1:0-109977 GCF_040674675.1 Dactylosporangium sp. NPDC049742
CGCCCGGTCCCATTCCGAACCCGGAAGCTAAGCCCTCCAGCGCCGATGGTACTGCACCCGAGAGAGTGTGGGAGAGTAGGACGCCGCCGGACAAAATTTTGCAGTAGCCCCAGCCATCAGGCTGGGGCTACTCGCATTTCCGGACCAGAAAGAACAGCACCAGGAAACAGCGCCGGGAAGGCGCTGAAAGCGGAAAGCCGCGGGTCAGCGCTTCTCGACGGCCGGCCGGATCGTCGACAGGGCCTTCTCCGCGTCCGCCGTCTTGCTGCCGGGAAGCACCACGACGCCGAGCGAGCCGTTGTCCGCCCAGCCGCACACGGCGATCACGCCGTCCTTGTCGTCGATCTCGCCGCACCGGGCCACCCCGCCCAGGTCGCCGGCGTCGACGTCATGAACGCCGCGGATCGCGGTGTCCGCGCCGGCGACGGCCTTGAAGGCACCGTCGAGGGACCGCTCCGGCTTCCAGATGCGGCCGGTCCCGGCCACCAGGATGACCGTGCGGGTCTCGGAGCCGTTCGGCTCCCGGTAGATGGCGCCGAGGCTGTCGTCGAGGCTGACCTCGGTCACGATCGCGTCCCGGACGTACTCGGAGGCCTGAGCGGCCTCGTCGGTGGAGAACAGCGTGTAGGAGCCGATCTGCGTCGGGGTGGACACCTTGGTGTCGCTCTGCGCGGTCACCCGCCAGACCGTCGGGCCGTAGACGACCGCGGAGCCCAGCAGGGCCACTCCGGCGAGCGCCCCGCAGACGATGGCCACCTTCTTCACATTGACGGAAGAACGCGGCTCGTCATCAGGCTCATCCGCGTCGGAGATGCCCGGAAGATCGACCATCGGCGCAGCCTAGCAAGGCCCCGCACGCACAGTGGGGCCGGACCGCAGCGGCCCGACCCCACCGGTACATCAGCGGCAGACGCGATCAGCGGGACTCCACCGCCGGGCGGATCTGCAGGAACAGGGACGAGGCATCCTCGAGGTCCCGGCCGATGAACACCCCGATGCCGACACTGCCGTGGTCGGCCCAGGCGCACAGGGTCATCGGCAGCTCGTCCTCGGTGCCGCTCGCGCACTTCACCGTGCCGCCCAGGTCGCCGGCCGGGTAGCTGGTCTGCCCGCCGACGCTGCCGCCGGTGGAGTTGAAGCCCTTGAACGCGTCCTCGATCTCGTCGTCGGGGAAGACGACCGTGGAGGTCGCCGCGACGATCACGACCAGTTTCTGCGGGTCGCCGGTGCTGTAGATGCCCGCCGCGACCTGGTCCACGTCACCGACGTCGTTGCGCAGGTCACGCTCCATCTGGTCGACGATCGTCTGCATCTCGTCGGAGGTCTCCTTCTTCAGCCCTCCCGGCAGCGTCTCCGGCGCCGTCACCGTGGTGCCGGACGCGTCGATGATCGGGTACAGGAACACGCCGCAGCCGACCGCGCAGATCAGGAACAGCGCGCCCAGGATCCCGAGGGTGATCTTCAGCCCCTTGCCCCGGCGCGGCGGCGGGGGCGGCGGGAAGGCCGGACCCTGCCCGGGGAACGGCGCCGCGGCGGGCTGGAACGGCGGTGCCGACGGCTGGAACGGCGGTGCCGACGCCTGGTACGGGTCCTGGTACGCCGGCTGCTGGTACGGCTGCTGAGGCTGCGCATACGACTGCGGCGGGTCGTACGGGCCGGGCTGCTGCGGGTAGGACCCGCCGCTCGGAGCCTGTTGCGTGCCGAACTCCGGCGCCAGGTCGTACGACTGCGGCTGGAACGGCTGCGAGTGGGGCTCGTCGTCGGACGGGCGGGGCGGGTAAGTCACCGTCGATCAGTCTCCTGAGTGAGGGGGCAATGGCGAGCGTAGACCCCACGCGCGAAGTTCTAGACTCGCTGTTGTGACGGAGACTCAACGGACGCCCGGCAGCGCCGAGCCGACCGCCCCCACTGCCTCGGTGCTCTCGGCCCAGTATGCGCCCGGCGAGGTGGAACAGCGGCGGTATGAGCGATGGGTGGCCGACGGTCTGTTCAAGGCCGACGCGGCCAGCGACAAGCCACCGTTCACGATCGTGCTGCCCCCGCCCAACGTGACGGGCTCGCTGCACATCGGTCACGCCCTCGACCACACGGTCCAGGACGCGATCACCCGCCGGAAGCGGATGCAGGGCTTCGAGGCGCTGTGGCTGCCGGGCATGGACCACGCCGGCATCGCCACGCAGAACGTCGTGGAGCGGCAGCTCGCCGCGTCCGGGCAGTCCCGGCACGACCTGGGCCGCGAGGCGTTCGTGGAGAAGGTCTGGCAGTGGAAGGCCGAGTCCGGCGGCAAGATCCTCGGCCAGATGACCCGCCTCGGCGACTCCGTCGACTGGAGCCGCGAGCGGTTCACCATGGACGAGGGGCTGTCCCGCGCCGTCCTCACCATCTTCAAGCGGCTCTTCGACGACGGCCTCATCTACCGGGCCGAGCGCATCATCAACTGGTGCCCCCGGTGCCTGACCGCGCTGTCCGACATCGAGGTCGAGCACTCCGACGACGACGGTGAGCTGGTCTCGATCCGCTACGGCGAGGGTGCCGACGCGATCGTGGTGGCCACCACGCGGGCCGAGACGATGCTCGGTGACACCGCGGTGGCCGTGCACCCCGACGACGAGCGCTACAAGCACCTCGTCGGCACCGAGGTCGAGCTGCCGCTCACCGGCCGCCGGATCCCGATCGTCGCCGACGCGCACGTCGACCCGGCGTTCGGCACCGGCGCGGTCAAGGTGACCCCCGCGCACGACCCCAACGACTTCGAGATCGGCCAGCGGCACGACCTGCCGAGCCTCACCATCATGGACGAGCACGGCGTCATCACCGTGCACGGCCCGTTCCTCGGCCTGGACCGCTTCGAGGCGCGGCCCGCCATCGTCGCCGCGCTGCGCGCCGAGGGGCGCATCGTCGCGGAGAAGCGGCCGTATGTCCACGCCGTCGGCCACTGCCAGCGGTGCGGCACCACCGTGGAGCCGCGCCTGTCGCTGCAGTGGTTCGTGCGCACCGAGCCCCTGGCGCGGGCCGCCGGCGACGCCGTCCGCGACGGCCGGGTCCGGGTGGAGCCGCCGGAGCTCACCAAGCGCTACTTCGGCTGGGTCGACAACATGCACGACTGGTGCATCTCCCGGCAGCTGTGGTGGGGGCACCGCATCCCGGTGTGGTACGGGCCGCAGGGCGAGGTCGTGTGCGTCGGCCCCGACGAGCAGGTGCCATCGGGCGAGGGCTGGACGCAGGACCAGGACGTCCTCGACACGTGGTTCTCCTCGGCGCTGTGGCCGTTCTCCACGCTCGGCTGGCCCGACGAGACCCCCGACCTGGCGAAGTTCTACCCGACCAGCGTCCTGGTGACCGGCTACGACATCCTGTTCTTCTGGGTCGCCCGGATGATGATGTTCGGGCTGTACGCGATGGACGGCCGCCAGCCGTTCGACGTCGTCATGCTGCACGGCATGGTCCGCGACCAGCACGGCAAGAAGATGTCGAAGTCGTTCGGCAACGTCGTCGACCCGCTCGACTGGATCGAGCGGTTCGGCGCCGACGCGACCCGCTTCACCCTCGCCCGCGGCGCCAACCCCGGCGCCGACGTGCCGGTCAGCGAGGAGTGGGTGCAGGGCGCCCGCAACTTCTGCAACAAGCTGTGGAATGCCACCCGGTTCGGCCTGTCCAACGGTGCGACCGTCGAGGGTGACCTGCCCACCGAGGACCTGTCGACCGTCGACCGGTGGATCCTGTCCCGGCTCCAGCACGTCATCGCCGAGGTCGACGAGCAGTTCGAGGCGTTCGAGCTGGCGAAGGTGTGCGACACGCTCTACCACTTCGCGTGGGACGACGTCTGCGACTGGTACCTGGAGCTGTCGAAGGGCGCCATGACCCCGCAGCGGCAGCGGGTGCTGGGCCACGTGCTCGACCAGCTGCTGCGGCTGCTGCACCCGATCACGCCGTTCGTGACCGAGGAGCTGTGGACGACGCTGACCGGCGCGCCGACTCTGGTGCGGGCCACCTGGCCGGCCGCCGACCAGGCGCTGGTGGACGACGCCGCCGAGCGGGAGGTGGCCGACCTGCAGCGGGTCGTCACCGAGGTCCGCCGGTTCCGCGCCGACCAGGGCGTCAAGCCGGCCCAGCGGGTCGTCGCCCGGCTCGAAGGCCTCGACGCCGCCGGCCTGTCCGCGCACGAGGGCCTCATCCGGTCCCTGGCGCGGCTCGAGGCGCCCGGCGCGGAGTTCGCGGCCACCGCGAAGCTCAGCGTCGGCGTCGGGGTCACCGTCGAGCTCGACACCCGCGGCACGATCGACGTCGCCGCGGAGCGGGCCCGGCTCGGCAAGGACAAGGCCGCCGCGGAGAAGGAAGCCGCGCAGTGCCGGGCCAAGCTGGAGAACCCGGCGTTCACCGACAAGGCACCCGACGCGGTCGTGGAGAAGATCCGCCAGCGGCTCACCGCCGCCGAGACCGACCTGGCCCGGATCAACGGGCAGCTGGACGCGCTGTGAGCGGGCCGGAGCGCAGCGGAGGGCCGCGAACCAGAATCACAGGGTGGAGTTCACGCCGTCGCCGTAGCGCAGCGGAGGGGGCGGCGTGAGCGGACCAGGTCGCTTCAACGAGGTCGAGCAGGAGCTCAACGGCCGGGGCTTCACCAGGATGGTGTTCGACCTCGGCCGGATCGAGGCCCTGCTCGACTCGCTGGGCAGCCCGCAGCGGGCGTACCCGGCGATCCACCTGACGGGCACCAACGGCAAGACCTCGACGGCCCGGATGATCGACTCGCTGCTGCGCGCGCACGGCCTGCGGACGGGCCGCTACACCAGCCCCCACCTGCAGACGATCCGTGAGCGCATCAGCATCGAGGGCGAGCCGATCACCGAGGAGCGGTTCGTCGAGGTGTACGACGAGGTCCAGCCCCTCGCCGAGTACCTGGACGCGCGCAGCGACGCGCCGCTGACGTACTTCGACATGACCACCGCGATGGCGTTCGCCGCGTTCGCCGACGCGCCCGTCGACGTCGCCGTCGTCGAGGTCGGCCTCGGCGGCGCCGACGACTCCACCAACGTGCTGCAGGCGCAGACGACCGTGATCACCCCGATCGGCCTCGACCACACCGAGTGGCTCGGCGACACCATCGAGGACATCGCGCTCGCCAAGGCCGGCATCGTGCACAAGGGGGCGACCCTGATCTGCGCGGCGCAGCCGGACGAGGCGATGCGCCCGATCCTGGAGCGCTGCGCCGAGGTCGGCGCGACCATCGCCCGGGAGGGCCGCGAGTTCGGCGTCGTCCGGCGCGACCTCGCCGTCGGCGGGCAGGTCCTCACCCTGCAGGGCCTGTCCGGCACCTACGAGGGCGTCTTCCTGCCGCTGCACGGCGAGCACCAGGCGCAGAACGCGGCGATCGCCCTGGCGGCCGTCGAGTCGTTCCTCGGCGCCGGCAACGAGCGGGCGCTGAGCGCCGACGCCGTCCGCGAGGGGTTCGGCGGCGCCACCTCGCCGGGCCGGCTCGAACGGGTCCGCAAGTCACCGCCGATCCTCGTCGACGCCGCGCACAACCCGGTCGGCATGCAGGCCACCGTCCGCGCGCTCAACGAGGAGTTCGCGTTCAGCGGCCTCGTCGCCGTCGTCGCGGCCCTCGCCGACAAGGACGTCGAAGGCATGCTGGAACTGCTCGAGCCGATCACCGAGAGCATCGTCTGCACCCGCAACAGCTCGCCCCGGGCCATGTCGGCCGCGCAGCTCGGCGCGATCGCCGAGGAGCTGTACGGGCCCGAACGGGTCCACGTCGTGCCCGACTTCGCCGACGCGATCGACGCGGCCGTCACGCTCGCCGAGTCCGACAACGCGATCCCCGGCTCGATCGGCATCCTGGTCACCGGCTCGGTCGTGACCGTCGCCGACGCCCGCGGGCTGCTGAAGCGATGAGCGGCCGGCGTAGCGTCTCGGGCTGCTCATCATGGGTGTGGTTGTGGCTCAGGTCGACGCCTGGAGCGCAGCGGAAGGTGGCGGCATGAGCGGCCAGCGTAGCGTCTCGGGCTGCTCATCATGGGTGTGGTTGTGGCTCAGGTCGACGCCTGGAGCGCAGCGGAAGGTGGCGGCATGAGCACCACCGGCCTGAAGAACCCCGGCGGCGCCGTCCGCGGCGTCGGCGCGTCCGCGCTCGTCGTGTTCGGCTTGGTCCTGCTGCTCGCGCTGCTGCCCCTGGCGAAGCTCGGCCAGTCGGCCGGCGCGCTGTGGCTCTGCGGCGGGCTCGCCGTGCTCAGCTTCGCCCTCTGCGGGCTGCTGCGGCACGGATGGGCGTGGCACGCGGCACTGGTCGTGCCGGTCGGGCTGCTCGCCGGTGGGGTCCTGCACTGGTCCCTGCTCGCCCTCGGCATCGTCTTCGGCCTGACGTGGGCTTACGTGTTGTACGTGCGGCGAGCCGTCTACGCGAACAAACCCTGACGCATGCGGGCGAGCCGGCTGCTCTCGACGCTGCTGCTGTTGCAGACCAGGGGCCGGCTCACCGCGCAGCAGATCGCCGACGAGCTCGAGGTCTCGATCCGCACCGTCTACCGCGACATCGAGGCGCTCTCCGCGTCGGGGGTTCCCGTGTACGCGGACCGCGGGCCCGCCGGCGGCTACCAGCTCGTCGACGGCTACCGCACGACGCTGACGGGGCTGACCACCGACGAGGCGGCCGCGCTCTTCCTCGCCGGCAGCGGCGCCACCGCCGGGCACCTGGGCCTCGGGCCGACGCTCGACGCGGCGCAGCTGAAGCTCCTCGCGGCGATGCCCCTGGAGCAGCGCACCATGGCGGCGCGCATCCAGGAGCGGGTCCACGTGGACGCGCCCGGCTGGTTCCGCGACCCGGAGGCGCCGCCGCATCTCGACGCCGTCGCCGGCGCGGTGTGGGACCAGCGGCGGCTGCGGGTGGCGTACCGCAAGTGGGACGGCACCCAGGTCGAACGGACCCTGGAGCCGCTCGGCCTGGTGCTGAAGGGCACCGCCTGGTACGTCGTCGCCCGCGGACGGGAGCGCGTCAACGCCTACCGGATCTCCCGCGTCGACGCCGTCGACGTCCTGCCGGAGCGGTTCGACCGGCCCGAGGCCTTCGACCTGCGCGACTACTGGACCGGGTGGTCGGATCGGCTGCAGCGCACCCTGTACCGCGGGGGCGACGCCACCGTCCGCGTCGGGCCCCGCGCGGCGAGCATGTGGTGGATGCTGGGCCCGGTCGCCGAACGGGCCCTGCGCGAGACCGCCGGCCCGCCCGACGCCGACGGCTGGGTGGAGATCGTCCTGCCGATCGAGACCTTCGAGCACGTCCGGGTCGACCTGGGCCGCTTCGGCCCCGACGTCGAGGTGCTCGCCCCGGCGGAGCTGCGCGAGCTGATGCGCCGCACCGCCGAGGAGACCCTCCGCCGCTACTCCGGCTAGCGCCGCAGCTCCCACCTGGTCAGCGCGATCGCGTGGCCGTCGGGGTCGCGGAACGTCGCCGAGCACAGCTCCAGCTGCTCGCCCTGCGGCACGACCCGCGGCCGGTGGACGAAGTCGACGCCCTGCTCGCGGAGCCGCTCGTACGCCTCGTACACGTCGGGGACCTCGAGGTTGAGGTGCACGACCCGGCGGTCGACCGGCGGCATGTCCGCGACCCGGCGCAGCACGACCCTGGCGTCGCCGGTGGCGAGGACCGCGGCCGCGTCGCCGCTGTCGAGCTCGGTGAGGCCGAGGGTGTCGCGGTAGAACCGCCGGGACCGCTCCAGGTCCGACACGATCAGCGTGATGCTCACCCCGTTGACGCCGTCGAGGGGGTTGGGCTGCTGCCGCTGCTCGGTCGCCAGGAACTGCCCGACCGCGCCCTCGGACGGCGGCTGCTCCTCCAGCTGGTCCTCGGGCGAGTCGCCGACGTAGTGCTCCGTGGCGTAGGGGTTCGGGGCGACCGGCTCCTCGTCATCGTCGTCGCCGCTCCCGCCGGGGAGCGCCGTGCCGGGCGTCGGCCACGCGGGCGCGGCGCCGAACACGCCGGTGCCGGGCGCGGTGGCGTCGCGCGAGTGGCCGTTGCTCGACCACGCCGACGTCGTGGGCCCGCCGGCGTCGCCTGTACCCCACGGGCGGACGGTGGAGTTGCCGTTGCTCGCCGGGTCGCCGGCGGCGGCCTCGTTCGCCGACCGCAGCGGCGTCGGCGGCCCGGACGGCGACGGCCCGAGGACCGGCGACGACCCGACGACCGGTGCCGGCCCCACGACGATTGCCGACTCGTCGGTGCCACCCACGGGCGCGGTGTCGGTGTCGGCGGTGTCGGTGTCGGTGGGGTCGCTGTCCGCCGGGGCCGGGTCCGAGGGCGTGGTGTCGGTGGGCGTGGTGTCGGTTGGCGGCTCGGCGTCGTGGGCCTGGAGGTGCTCCAGACGCGGGAGCCGGGTCGGCAGCTGCTCGGTCTCGCGGTCGGGCCACCAGGTGATCCCCGACGGAAGGGCGGCGCTGCCCGTGGGCTCGTCGCCGGACTGCTCGACACCCCCCTCGACGGCTGTTTCGACCTCCTGCACCGCGGGCGTCAGCTCCGGAGTCTGTACGGAGACATGCTCCGCAGTCTGTTCCGCGGCGGCCTGCTCGGAGGGCTGCTCGGAGGGCTCGTCAGAGGAGTGGTCGGCGGCGGCGGGCGGCAGGTCCGAGGACGGCAGGTCCGGCGGTGGCGAGAGGGTGGAGCCCGCCTCCGGGATCGTGTACGACGGCGCGGCCTCCGTGACCGCGGCCGGGGTCTCCTCCGGGGCGGGCGCGACCGCCGGCTCCACGGTCCTCGCCGGTGCGTGGTCGTGGGTGCCGGGGCGGGGACGCGGGCTCGGCCGGCGCCGGGCGCCGCCCCGCACCGGGTTGGACGGCAGGCGCACCACCATCGGCGGGGTGTCCTCGGTGACGACACCCGCGTGCGCGGCCTGGGCGTCGGCGGCGGGATCCGCGGCACCTGCCCCGCTGACGGGCGCGGCGGTGACGGTCCCGACCCCGGCGTGCTCCCCGGCCAGCGCGTGCTCCCCGGTCGCCGCCTGCCCGCCGGCCGATGCCGGCGAGGCGCTCGCCGTGGGCGAGCCGGTTGCCGTGGACGAAGCGCTCGCCGTGGGCGAGCCGGTGGTCTGCGAGCCGGTCTTGGTGAAGGCGACCGCCGCCGGTGCCGCGAATCCTGACGTGCCGGCGGGGTCGCCGGTGCCGCCGGGGGCGGGGGAGGTCGGCCGCTGGGCGGGCCGGGTCTGGCCGGTGCGGTCACCGCGCCCCGACAGCCGGACCGGCTCGATGACCGGCGCCGCGATCGGGGGGAGGTCGGTGAGCGTGGGCCGGTTGTCGGGCGGGAGGTCTTCGGCGGGCCGCTCGAAGGGCGTGACCGAGCCGCCGCCTGGCCCCCTGGCCGGGGCACCGGCCGGACCACCCACGGCGCCGCCGGCGGTGACCCTGGCGCGTTCGCGCTCGCGCTCGTAGTCGTCGGTGGGGGAGTCGACGATGTCGAGCTCGTCACCGTCGACGGAGTAGCGCGGACCGCCGCCGCCGGAGGGGCGCCGCTCCGACGCCTGGGCGTCCTGGTGCGACTGGACCTTGTCCCAGACGACCGCGAGCTTGCGCGGGTTGCCCTTGAGGACCTGGACCGGCAGGGTCGCGCCGGCGTCGGGCCACTTGTCCAGCGGGATGGCCGGGTCGACCGTGGAGACGGTGACGCCGTTGATGCCCGTCGCCCTGACGACGAGCTTGAGCCTCCCGCGGGCGGTGCGGCCGTCGGTCGTCGGGCGGGGCGAGATATCGGCGACCCTCGCTGTGCCGTAGACGTATTGCCGCACCTTGTTGCGCGAGTTGAGGACAAGGATCAGCACCGGACCGGCGGCGGCCAGGATGATGCCCAACGCGACCACCAACGCGTTGGTCATACCCAGTCCGCAGAATGCCAGGAAACTACCGACCACGACGAGCAGTGCGATCACGAGTTTCCTGGTGCCGGTGTCCTGCGCACGATTGCTGGACGGCAAAGTCGACCTCCCCAGACGACTGACATCAGGCTATGCCTGATCATCGCCGGAACGGAAGTCTTCGGCACCCGGGCGGGTCGGGTTCGGTGACGCTGGGTAGGCTCAGGGCCGAACCGGACCCATCTTGGAGGCACGTCGTGGCCGAGCGTTCGCTCGTTTTGATCAAGCCTGATGCCGTGCGCCGTGGACTCGTCGGCGAGATCATCGGGCGCCTGGAGCGCAAGGGCCTCGCCATCGACGCGATGCGGCTGCGCACCATGGATCGGACCCTCGCCGACCAGCACTACGCCGAGCACGTGGAGCGCGATTTCTACCCCCCGCTGCGGGACTTCATGACCAGCGGCGACCTCGTCGCGCTGGTCGTCTCGGGCGACGAGGCGATCGCCGTCATCCGCACCCTGATCGGTTCGACCGACGGCAGGAAGGCCGCGCCGGGCAGCATCCGCGGCGATTTCTCGCTGTCCAACCGGGAGAATCTCGTGCACGCGTCCGACTCGGTGGACAGTGCGAAGCGTGAGATCGCCCTGTGGTTCCCGGAGCTCGCGGAATAAAAATCACCCTGAATGGGCGAGACCTGAATGGCGAGGAGGGCGGGTGCTGGGACACCCGCCCTCCTCACTGTGTTGGGGAAGAAAGCCTTAGGGCAGCGTCGCCAGGTGGGGCTTGACGGTCTTGGCGAAGTTGTTGCCGTTCGTGACGTCCCAGTTGATCGACCAGGTCATCGCGCCCCGGATGCCGGGGTAGGTGTGCGGCGGCTTGAACGTGCCGCAGTTGGTGCCGGACGCCAGGCACGACAGCGCCTGGTTGACCAGCGCCGGGGCGACCACGCCACCGCCGGCGGCGCCGGGGCCGGCCGGCAGGCCGAGGGCGACCTGGTCGGGGCGCAGCCCGTTCTCCAGCTGGATGCAGGCGAGCGCGGTCATGAAGTTGACGGTGCCCTGCGAGTACGCGGCCATCTGGTCGCAGCCGAGCATCGCGCCGGAGTTGTAGTACTGGGTGTAGACGACCGTGAGGATGTCCTTGATGGACAGTGCCAGCGCGAAGTAGCCGGCGCCGGTGGACTGCATGTCGATCGTCTGCGGCGCCATCGTGATGATGAGGTTCGCGCCGGCCTTGGCCCGCAGCGAGCGCAGCGCCTGGGCCATGTAGGTCGGGTTGAGCCCGTTCTCCAGGTCGATGTCGATGCCGTCGAAGCCGTACTGCTGCATCAGCGCCCACGCGCTGTTGGCGAAGTTCGTCGCGGCGGTCGCGTCGCCGACGCTGACCCGGCCGGCCTCGCCGCCGACGGACAGGATGACCTTCTTGCCGCGGGCGTGCAGGGTGGCGATGTCGGACTTGAACTCCGCGTCGGTGTAGCCGCCGAGCGCAGAGGCGAGCTGCGGGTCGACCGCGAAGGTCAGCTGGCCCGGCTGCGAGCCGGTCTCCGCGAACGCGACGTCGATCAGGTCGTACTCGCTGGGGACGTCACGCAGCTTCAGCTTCGCCGCGCTGTTGACGAAGTCCTGCCAGTAGCCGGTCAGGAAGTGCTTCGGCAGCGGGCTGGGCGGCGTCGAGGTCGACGGTGACGGCGAGGTCGACGGGGACTTCGAGACCGACGGCGACACCGACGGCGAGGGCGAGGTCGACCGCGACGGGGACGCGGACGGGGTGGTCGGCTCGAGCGTCGTCGGCGGGGTGCCGCCGGGGCCGTTCAGCGAGAAGTCGTCCGCGGTGTAGGCGGGCTGCCCGTACCAACCGTTGACGTAGACGACCGCCGTCTTCTGCGTCGCGGCGGTGGTGAACGACACCGAGAGCTGCGAGTAGGCGCCGCCGGTGCCGGGCGTCCAGGTGCTGGCGTCGACGCCGCCGGTGACGCCGATGAACACGTAGGAGCCGTTGACGTAGCCGGAGAAGGTGTACTTCGTGTTCGGCTGCACGGACACCGTCTGCTGGCACCGGGCGGTGGTGCCGCCGGGCGTGCCGGTGAGCTTGTAGCTGCCGGACCGGGCGCCGCCGGAGGTGACCGCGGCCGACGCCTCGCAGCTCCAGCTGTTGGCGTTGCCGGTCTCGAAGCCTGGGTTGGTGAGCAGCTCGGCGGCCGAGGCGGGCAGCGCGATCACGACCCCGGCGAGGGTCAGCGCGGCCGCTCCGGTGCCCGCGAGCAGGGCGATAGTGCGTGGACGCATCGTGGCTCCAGGTGGGGGTGACGTCGATGGGCGTCGACGTTTGGTGTCACGAAACTCCAGCGGGGAATTAATGTCAAGGTTTCTTTACTATTCTTTATGGCAGCCGGGGAAACCTGGATGCGCGACGCGGTACCCTGGACGCACAGGCGTCGACCCGGCCATCACCGGCGAGCCTCCGGAAGAACGGGCCGCCGGGTGATCGGCGGCCTCAGTAGAACCGGACGGGCACCGGTCCGTCACAGCCGGCCAACGAGCGGCCACCGTCAGGTGGCAAGCGGGGTGGTACCGCGGACCTGCGAAGGTTCGTCCCCGCGTGGAGTCGAGACAGCTGACGTCACGCGAGGAGTGCGACCGCCGATGGCCTATCCGATGCACAATGCCGCGCAGGGTGTGCCGGCCAGCCCCGACCTGCCCGAGGTCGAGCGGGGCGTCCTGGACTACTGGGCCGCCGACAAGACCTTCGAGGCCTCCGTCGAGCAGCGTGACGCGGGCGTCGACGGCGCCAACGAGTTCGTGTTCTACGACGGCCCGCCGTTCGCCAACGGCCTGCCGCACTACGGCCACCTGCTGACCGGCTACGCGAAGGACGTCGTCCCCCGGTACAAGTCGATGCGCGGCTTCCGGGTCGAGCGCCGCTTCGGGTGGGACTGTCACGGCCTGCCGGCCGAGGTCGAGGCGGAGAAGCAGCTCGGCATCAGCACGAAGGCGGAGATCCTCCAGCTCGGCGTCGACAAGTTCAACGCCGCCACCAGGGAGTCCGTGCTGCGCTACACGGCCGAGTGGGAGCGGTACGTGACGCGCCAGGCGCGCTGGGTCGACTTCACCAACGACTACAAGACGCTCGACCTGGACTACATGGAAAGCGTCATGTGGGCCTTCAAGACCCTGCACGACAAGGGTCTCGTCTACGAGGGGTTCCGGGTCCTCGCGTACTGCTGGCGCTGCGAGACCCCGCTGTCCAACACCGAGCTGCGCATGGACGACGACGTCTACCGCGACCGGCAGGACCCGGCGCTGACCGTGGCCTTCCAGCTGGAGAGCGGCGAGAAGATCCTCGCCTGGACGACGACCCCGTGGACGCTGCCGTCCAACCTGGCCCTCGCGGTCGGCCCGGACATCGACTACGCGGTGTTCGAGGAGGAGGGCGTCCGTTATGTTCTCGCGGAATCGCGGGTGGCGGCGTACGAGAAGGAGCTGGCGAACGCTTCCAAGGTAGACACGGTCAAGGGCGCGACGCTGGTCGGGCGCAGGTACACGCCGCTGTTCGACTTCCTCGCCGACACCCCCAACGCGTTCCAGGTGATCGGCGCGGACTTCGTCACCACCGAGGACGGCACCGGCGTCGTGCACATGGCGCCCGCCTTCGGCGAGGACGACCAGGCGGCCTGCGCGTCCGTCGGCATCCCCACCGTCGTCACCGTCGACGAGCACACCCGCTTCACCTCGGTCGTCCCCGCGTACCAGGGGCTGCAGGTCTTCGAGGCCAACAAGCCGGTCATCCGCGACCTGAAGGCCGCGGGCGTCGTCGTGCGCCACGACTCCTACACGCACTCCTACCCGCACTGCTGGCGCTGCGACACGCCGCTGGTCTACAAGGCGGTCTCGTCGTGGTTCGTGGCCGTGTCCACGTTCCGCGACCGGATGGTGGAGCTCAACCAGCAGATCACCTGGACGCCGGAGCACATCAAGGAGGGCTCGTTCGGCAAGTGGCTGGCCAACGCCCGCGACTGGTCGATCAGCCGCAACCGGTTCTGGGGCTCGCCGATCCCGGTGTGGAAGTCCGACGACCCGCAGTACCCGCGCGTCGACGTGTACGGCTCGCTCGACGAGCTCGAGCGCGACTTCGGCGTGCGCCCCGGCGACCTGCACCGGCCCGAGATCGACAACCTGACCCGGCCCAACCCGGACGACCCGACCGGGCAGTCCGTCATGCGCCGCGTGCCGGAGGTCCTCGACTGCTGGTTCGAGTCGGGCTCGATGCCGTTCGCGCAGGTCCACTACCCGTTCGAGAACCGGGACTGGTTCGAGCACCACTACCCGGGCGACTTCATCGTCGAGTACATCGGCCAGACCCGCGGCTGGTTCTACACCATGCACGTGCTGGCCACCGCGCTCTTCGACCGCCCGGCGTTCAACAACTGCGTCAGCCACGGCATCCTCCTCGGCGAGGACGGCCGCAAGATGTCCAAGAGCCTGCGCAACTACCCCGACGTCTACCGGGTGTTCGACGAGTACGGCTCCGACGCGATGCGGTGGTTCCTCGTGGCGTCGCCGGTGCTGCGCGGCGGTGACATGCCGGTCACCGAGGTCGGCATCCGCGACGCGGTCCGGCAGGTGCTCCTGCCGCTGTGGAACGTCTGGTACTTCTTCTCGCTGTACGCCAACGCGGACGGCTACACCGCGCGGCGGCGCGCCGGCAGCACGCACCTGCTCGACCGGTACGTGCTGGCCAAGACCGGCGAGCTGGTCGCGACCGTGACCGCGCAGCTGGACGCCTACGACCTGTCCGGCGCCTGCGGGACGGTCCGGTCCTACCTCGACGCGCTGACCAACTGGTACGTGCGCCGCTCCCGCGACCGGTTCTGGTCCGGCGACCACGACGCGTTCGACACGCTCTACACCGTGCTGTCGACGCTGACACAGGTCGTCGCGCCGCTCGCGCCGCTGACCGCGGAGGAGATCTTCCGCGGTCTGACCGGCGAGCGGTCGGTGCACCTGACCGACTGGCCGTCGGCGGCGGAGTTCCCCGCCGACCACGCGCTGGTCGCGGACATGGACGCGGTGCGGGACGTCTGCTCGGCGGCGCTCTCCCTGCGCAAGGCCCGCGGGCTGCGGGTACGGCTGCCGCTGCAGACCCTGACGGTGGCCACGCCGCGGGCGGAGGCGCTGCGGCCCTTCGCCGCGCTCGTCGCCGACGAGGTCAACGTGAAGGAGGTCGTCTTCACCGGCGACGTCGCCGCGCACTGCACGCCGGTGCTGACGCTGGTGCCGCGGGTGCTCGGCCCGCGCCTCGGCAAGGACGTCCAGCAGGTGATCAAGGCGGTCAAGGCCGGCGACTGGCAGCACACCGGCGACGAGGTCGTGGCCGGCGGCGTGACCCTGCAGGACGGCGAGTACGACCTGAAGCTGGTCGCGGCGGACCCGACCCAGTCGGCGCCGCTGCCCGGCGGCGAGGGCGTGGTCGTGCTCGACAGCACGGTCACCCCGGAGCTGGCGGCCGAGGGGCTCGCCCGCGACCTGGTCAGGGTCGTGCAGCAGGCCCGGCGGGACGCGGACCTGAACGTCTCGGACCGCATCACGGTCCTCGTGCAGGGCGACGGGCTGGACGCGGTGCTCGCCGCGCACGGCGCGTTCGTGGCCGGCGAGGTCCTCGCCGACGCGGTGTCGCTGGGGGCGGTGCCCCAGGGCTTCGCCGGAGAGGTCGGCGACGGTCAGGCCGTCGTCGTCAAGGTGACGAAGGCCTAGGCGCCCGCCGGTCGAACTCGCCCTCGGGCATCACGACCACCATCGTGAGGACCGCCTCCACGTCCGCCGCGTTGCGGTAGGTGTGGGGGCGGTCGGCCCGGAAGTCGATCGTCTCGCCGGTCCGCACGGTGTACTGCGAACCGTCGACCGTCACCACGAGCGAGCCCTCTCGCAGGTGGATCAGCTCCCGCGTGCCGGAGGAGTGGTCGCCGGAGTCGTGCGTCTCGCCGGGCGGCATCCGCCACTCCCAGACCTCGACGAACGCCGGGTCGTTCACGCCGCGCAGCAGCCTGCCGGTCCCGCCCGCGCCGCCCCGCCACAGCACCGGCGGCTCGTCCGCGCCGACGATCCGCACCACCGGCTCCGGCTCCGACTCCAGCAGCCGGCCGATGTTCACCCCGAACGACTCCGCGATCCGGCACAGCGTGCCGATGCTCGGGTTGGTCTTCGCGCCCTCGATCTGCACGAGCATGCCCTTGCTGACGCCGGACCGGCTGGCCAGCTCGTCGAGGGACCAGCGCCGGCCCTGCCGCAGCGCCTTCACGTGCCTGGCGATCGCCGCCTGGGCGACCTGCGCCACATCGTCGGTCAAAATATTTTCCTTCACAGTCAATATCATGATACGACTGCGGCATGTTCGCCATCGCCGATGAGGTGCTCGACCTGTGCCGGTCCGTGGGCCATGAGGCTACCGTCCTCGCGGTGCTCGCCGACGGACTCCGCAACGGTCCCAGCGACGGTGCCGTGCTGCAGCAGGCGATCAAGGACGCCGGTGATCTCGGCCTGCCGCTCGACGCCCCGTTACCGGCATGGCGCGACGTCTACCGGGCCTTCGGGGCGAAGCCGCAGCGCACCCCGTGCTCGGCGGAGGCGCTGCGCAAGCGGGCCGCCCGCGGGGACGTGCCCGTGATCGACCGGATCGTCGACGCGTACAACGCCGTCAGCATCCGCTTCGCCGTGCCGATCGGCGGCGAGGACCGCGCCGCGCTCGCCGGCACCGAGCGACTCGTGCTCGCCGCCGGCGACGAGCCGTTCGACACGGTGAAGGAGGGCGCGCCGGTCGTGGAGACGCCGGAGCCCGGCGAGGTGATCTGGCGCGACGACCTCGGGGTGACCTGCCGGCGGTGGAACTGGCGCCAGGGCCGCCGCACCGCCATCACCGCCGCCACCACCTCGGCCGTCTTCCTCCTGGAAGGTCTGGACACCGACCTCACGCCGGCCGCGGAGATGCTCGCCGAGCTGCTCGACGCCGACACGATCACCGTACGGAGGCTCGCGTGATCGGGATCGTGCTCGCCGCGCTGTCGGGGCTGGTGTGGGGCGTCGGCGACTTCGCGGGCGGCAAGGCCAGCCAGCGCGTCGACTCGAAGACCGTGGTCGTGCTGTCGAAGGCCGCCAGCATCCCGCTGCTGCTGCTCTTCCTGGTGCTCATGCCCACCGCGCCGCACGCCGGCGCCCTCGGCTGGGGCGCCGCCGCGGGCGCGCTCGGCATGGTCGGGATGATGGTGTTCTACCGGGCGATGGCCGGCGGCGCCATGACGATCGTCGCTCCCGTCAGCGCCGTCACCACCGCCCTGCTGCCCGTCGCCGCCGGCCTGCTCTCCGGCGAGCGCCCGGGTGGTCTCGCTCTGGCCGGCGCGGGCTGTGCGATTGTCGCGATCGGCCTGGTCAGCCTCGCGCCCGGAGGCGGCGCCGGGCTTTCCGTCCGGCTGCTCGGCATGGCACTCGGCGCAGGCGTCGCGTTCGGTCTGTTCTTCATCTGCCTGTCCGCCGCGAGCGACGCCGCCGGCGGTGCCGCCGGGATGTGGCCGGTCCTCGGCGCGCAGGTCACCGCCGTCGTGCTCGGCGCGCCGCTGCTGCTGCGCGGCCCGGGCGCGGCACGTCCGTCCGGGGCGCCGCTGCGCTGGCTGCTCACCGCCGGGATGCTCGACATGAGCGCCAACGCCCTCTATGTCCTGGCCGTCCAGCGCGGGGACCTGAGCATCATCGCGCCGGTCGCGTCGCTGTACCCGGTGAGCACCGTCCTGCTCGCGATGCTCGTCGACCGCGAGCGGCTGCGCCCGGTCCAGCTGGCCGGGCTCGGGCTGGCCGCGACCGCGCTGGTGCTCGTCGCCTCATGAGAACCTGGGTGGTGTTGCCCACGGTGTGAGCTCAGCGGCTGACCTGACGACCCGCGCCGTCTACAGTGGGCGGCATCGTCTGTTGAGCCTGGTGGAGGGCATTTGTCCGCGCTGTATGCGGTCGGCAAGTTCGCGATCTCACCAGTGTCCCGCCTGCTGTGGCGGCCCAAGGTGAGCGGATTGGACAACGTGCCGGCCACCGGCCCGGCCATCCTCGCCAGCAACCACCAGTCCGTCATCGACTCGGTGCTGATGGGCGCGCTCATGCCGCGCAACGTCTACTTCCTCGCCAAGGACGAGTACTTCATCGCCCCCGGCGTCAAGGGCACCGTCATGCGCAACGTCATGTACGGGCTGAACCAGATCCCCGTCGACCGCTCCGGCGGCCGGGCCAGCCTGATGGCGCTCGACGCCGCGCTGCCCGTCCTCCGCGACGGCCACGTCCTCGGCATCTTTCCCGAGGGCACCCGCTCACCCGACGGCCGCCTGTACCGCGGCCGCCCCGGTGTGGCGAAGCTCGCCCTCGACGCGCCCGCCCCGATCATCCCGATCGGCCTGCTCAACACCGAGAAGATCCAGCCGATCGGCGCCTCCGTGCCGCGCCTCGGCCCGACCGTCGAGGTCCGCGTCGGCGAGCCGCTCGACCTGAGCCAGTGGCAGGGCGGCGAGATCGACAGCCGCGGTCTGCGCGAGCTGACCCTCAAGCTCATGAACGCGATCCAGCAGCTCACCGGCCAGGAGTACGTCACCCGGTACGCCCCCAAGCGCCCCGACCAGATCGCCGCCGCGAACGGTTCGGCTACGAACGGTTCGGCTCCGGCGGAACAGTAGACGACCGCCGCTGCCGTCCACTGACGCGCGTTACTTGACCGCGGCCCTGACCTGATCGAGCGTGATCCTGGTCAGGGTGCTGCCCACCATGACCGGCCGCCACGAGCGCGGCGAGTTTGTGCCTGTGCATCAGTGGTCAGCCGCGGCGGACGATGGAGCCGCGGATGTTGTGGGTCAGGGTGCCGGCCTGCTCGACGGGCTTGCCGGGGAAGACGGCCAGGGCGATGACGCCGTGGTCGGCCCAGCCGCAGACGGTCGCCGAGCGGCCGTCGAAGCGGGCCGCGGCGCAGCGCTGCTCGCCGCCGAAGGGGCCGGGGTCGATGTCGCGCACCGTGCCGACCTGCATCGCGGCCGGGAGCTTGCGGATCGAGGCCTCCAGGTCGCGGGTGGGGTCGGTGATGAAGCGGGTGGCGCCCGCGACGAGGACCCGCAGCTGCCTGTTCGAGGCGTCGGTGTACGTGACCGTGAAGCCGGACTCGTCGAGGTGGTCGGAGGTCAGGGCCTTCTGCAGGTCCGTGGCCGCCTTCTTGGCGTTCGCGTCGCTGGACCGGGTGAGCCCCGGCACCGTCGCGTCCACCTGCACCGAGGCCGGGTACTGCACCCAGTAGGGCCGGGCCCACGCGTACGAGCCGCCGCAGCAGCCCGCGCACAGGGCGATGAGCAGCAGCATCACCCACGGCCAGCGCCGCTTGCGCCGCCGGTAGGCCGGGGGCGGCGGACCGTAGCCGGGCGGGGGGCGATAACCGGGCGGCGGGCGGTACCCGGGCGGGGGCGGACCGTACTGCGGCACCGGCACGTACCGGATCTCTGGCGGGGGCGGTGAAGGATCCGCCGGCAGCGGGACCGTCCGCGGCGCGGCGGGCAGATCGAGGGTGTCCTCCCACTGCCGCCGCCGGCGTGACCCGCCCGGAGGCACCGCCGCCGAACCCACCCACGTCGGCGTGGCCGGCTGGCGGTCGGTCGGCGATTCATCCGGAAGTGTCACACCCTGAAGGCTAGCGACCCCGTGCACGGGCCGCCGTTCAGCGGCGGCAGGTTTGGCGGACACCTCGCACGGATACGGTTGCGGTGTGCTGGGTCTACCGGAACGCGTGACCGCCTGCCTGTTCGACCTCGACGGGGTGCTCACCCCGACCGCGATCATCCACAACAAGGCATGGACCAGGACGTTCGACGACTTCCTCGCCGGACGCGACGACCAGCGGCCGTTCGACCCGGTCGCCGACTACAACGACTACGTCGACGGCAAGCCGCGCGAGGCCGGCATCCGCGACTTCCTCGCCTCCCGCGGCATCACGCTGCCCGAAGGCACCCCCGACGACCCTCCGGACGCCCAGACCGTCAACGGGCTCGGCAACCGCAAGAACGAGCTGCTGCTCACCCTCATCAAGGAGGGGCTCGAGCCGTACCCGGGCAGCGTGCGCTACCTGAAGGCGGCCGCCGCGAACGGGCTGCGCCGGGCGGTGGTCAGCTCCAGCGCCAACACGCTGCAGGTGATCACGTCGACCGGCCTCGACGCCTACCTGGAGGTCAGGGTCGACGGCGTCACGATCCGCCAGCAGGGCCTGCACGGCAAGCCCGCCCCTGACACGTTCCTGGCGGCGGCGCGGGACCTCGGCGTCGCGCCGGAGCGGGCCGCCGTGTTCGAGGACGCGCTCTCGGGGGTCGCGGCGGGGAAGGCCGGCGGGTTCGGCTACGTCGTCGGGATCGACCGGATCGGCGGCGGGCACGCCGACGACCTGCGGGCCGCCGGCGCCGACATCGTCGTGCCGGACCTCGACGCGCTGCTGGAGGGCCGGGAACAGCCGGAAGGGCGGGACCGCTGATGGCGACATTCCCGGTCGAGCCGTGGGCGGTCCGCGAGACCGAGCTCGACCTCGACGACCTGGGCCAGACCGAGTCGCTGTTCGCGCTGTCCAACGGGCACGTCGGGCTGCGCGGCAACCTCGACGAGGGCGAGCCGTTCGGGCTGCCCGGCACGTACCTCAACTCCTTCTACGAGGAGCGCCCGCTGCCCTACGCGGAGGCCGGCTACGGCTTCCCCGAGGAGGGCCAGTCGATCCTGAACGTCACCAACGGCAAGGTGTTCCGCCTGCTGGTCGACGACGAGCCGTTCGACGTGCGGTACGGCAACCTCCTGAGCCACGAGCGGGTCCTCGACCTGCGGGCCGGCACGCTGCGGCGCGACGTCGACTGGATGTCGCCGGCCCAGCAGCGGGTCAAGATCAGCACCACCCGCCTGGTGTCGCTGGAGCAGCGGTCGATCGCCGCGTTCCTGTACGAGGTCGAGCCCGTCGACGGCCCGGCGCGGGTGATCGTGCAGTCGGAGCTGGTCGCCAACGAGGACGTCCCGCAGCAGAGCAAGGATCCGCGGGTCGCCGCGGCGCTCGGCCATGCCCTCGAGCCCGAGGAGCACTCGGCCAACGAGCTCAACGGCCAGCTGCTGCACCGCACGAAGGCGAGCTGGCTGCGGCTCGGCGCGGAGATGGACCACGAGGTCGACGCGCCGGTGCCGGTCCGCTCGCACACCGAGGCCAGGGAGGACTGGGCCCGCACCACGTTCGCGTGCGAGCTGCAGCCCGGCCAGCGGCTGCGGATCGTCAAGTACCTCGCGTACGGCTGGTCCAGCCAGCGGTCCCGGCAGGCGATCCGCGACCAGGTGCACGGCGCGATCGCCGGCGCCCGGCTCGGCGGCTGGGACGGCCTCGTCGCGGCGCAGCGGAGGTTCCTCGACGGCTTCTGGGCGCAGGCTGACGTCGAGGTCGAGGGCGACGCGGAGATCCAGCAGGCCGTGCGGTTCGCCCTGTTCCACCTGATGCAGGCCGGCGCGCGGGCCGAGGCCAGGCCGATCGCGGCGAAGGGCCTGACCGGCCGCGGCTACGACGGGCACGTGTTCTGGGACACGGAGAGCTTCGTGCTGCCGGTGCTGACCTACACGCACCCGCAGGCGGCCCGCGACGGGCTGCGCTGGCGGCACGACACGCTGCAGCTGGCCCGCGACCGCGCCGCGCAGCTGGGCCTGTCCGGGGCGGCGTTCCCGTGGCGGACGATCCGCGGGCAGGAGTGCTCCGCGTACTGGCCCGCCGGCACCGCCGGGTTCCACGTCAACGCCGACATCGCGGCCGCCGTGGTCCGCTACGTCCAGGCGACCGGCGACACCGCCTTCGAGGCCGACTGCGGCCTGGAGCTGCTGGTCGAGACGGCCCGGCTGTGGCGCTCCCTGGGCCACCACGACCGGCACGGCGTCTTCCACATCGACGGCGTGACCGGCCCCGACGAGTACAGCGCGATCGCCGACGACAACATCTACACCAATCTCATGGCCCAGCAGAACCTCGTCGCCGCGGCCGGCGCCGCCGAACGCCACCCGGACGAGGCGCGGGCGATCGGCGTCGACGACGAGGAGATCGCGTCGTGGCGCGACGCGGCCGCCAGGATCCACCTGCCCTACAGCAACGAGCTGCGGGTCCACGAGCAGTCCGCCGACTTCACCCGGCACCAGGAATGGGACTTCGAGCACACGCCCGACGACCACTACCCGCTGCTGCTGCACTACCCGTACTTCGACCTGTACCGCAGGCAGGTCGTCAAGCAGGCGGACCTGGTCCTGGCCATGCACTGGCGGGGCGACGCCTTCACCGCGGAGGAGAAGGCGCGCAACTTCGCCTACTACGACGAGCGCACGGTCCGCGACTCCTCGCTGTCGGCCTGCACGCAGGCGGTGATGGCCGCCGAGGTCGGGCACACCGAGCTGGCCTACGACTACCTCGGCGAGGCGGCCTTCGTCGACCTGTACGACCTGCAGCACAACTCCGGTGACGGACTGCACATGGCCTCGCTCGCCGGGACGTGGCTGGCGCTCGTCGCGGGCTTCGGCGGGATGCGGGACCACGGCGGGGAGCTGTCGTTCATGCCGCGGCTGCCGGACCGCCTGGACCGGCTGTCGTTCGCGATCACCTGCCACGGCGGCATCCTGCGGGTCACCGTCGACCACGCCGCGGCGACGTACCAGCTGGACTCCGGAGAGATGACGCTGCGCCACCACGGCGAGCAGTTCACCGTCACGGCAGACAAGCCGGTCACGCTGCGGGTCCCGCCGCCGCGACCGGCCACGCCGGCGCCCAAGCCGCCCGCCAGGCGGGAGCCGAGGCGGCGCCACCGGAACTCCTGAAGCGGCGGCGGCAGGGCGCGTCCGGGGCTTGCGGGTACCCTGGTAGCTCGTGAGCGTCGCAAGCGTCTTCCCGCAACTCGAGCGTCTCCTGCCCAGGATCAGCAAGCCGATCCAATATGTGGGAGGTGAGCTCGGTGCGGTCGTCAAGGACTGGGACTCCGCCACCGTGCGGTGGGCCCTGTCCTATCCGGACGCCTATGAGGTCGGGCTGCCCAACCAGGGCGTCCAGATCCTCTACGAGGTGCTCAACGAGCAGCCGGACGTGCTTGCCGAGCGCACCTACGCGGTGTGGCCCGACCTGGAGGCGCTCATGCGCGCCGAAGGTGTGCCGCAGTTCACCGTGGAGGCGCACCGCCCGGTGACCGCGTTCGACGTGTTCGGCATCTCGTTCGCCACCGAGCTCGGCTACACCAACATGCTCACCATGCTGGACCTGGCCGGCATCCCCCTCGACTCGCGCGAGCGCGACGACCGGCACCCGGTGGTCGTCGCCGGCGGGCACGCCGCGTTCAACCCCGAGCCGATCGCCGACTTCATCGACGCCGCCGTGCTCGGCGACGGCGAGGAGGCGGTCCTGGAGATCACCGCCATCGTGCGGCAGTGGAAGGCCGACGGCTCGCCCGGCGGCCGCGACGAGCTGCTGCTGCGCCTGGCGCGGACCGAGTCGGTCTACGTGCCGCGCTTCTACGACGTCGACTACCTGCCAGACGGGCGCATCCAGCGGGTCGTGCCCAACCGTGCCGACGTGCCCTTCCGGGTGCACAAGCGCACCACGATGGACCTGGACGCGTGGCCCTACCCCAAGCGCCCGCTGGTGCCCCTCGCGGAGACGGTGCACGAGCGCTACGCCGTCGAGATCTTCCGCGGGTGCACGCGGGGCTGCCGCTTCTGCCAGGCGGGGATGATCACCCGCCCGGTGCGCGAGCGGTCGATCACGACGGTCGGGCAGATGGTCAAGGAGGGGCTCGAGTTCTCCGGCTTCCACGAGGTCGGCCTGCTCTCGCTCTCCTCCGCCGACCACTCCGAGATCGGCGACATGTGCTCCGGCCTCGCCCAGCAGTACGAGGGGACCAACGTCTCCCTGTCGCTGCCCTCGACCCGGGTCGACGCGTTCAACGTGACGCTCGCCCAGGAGCTGGCCCGCAACGGCCGGCGCACCGGCCTGACCTTCGCGCCCGAGGGTGGCTCGGAGCGGATCCGCAAGGTGATCAACAAGATGGTCACCGAGGAGGACCTGATCCGGACCGTCGTCACGGCGTACAGCAACGGCTGGCGGCAGGTGAAGCTGTACTTCATGTGCGGGCTGCCGACCGAGACCGACGACGACGTGCTGCAGATCGCGAAGCTGGCGCACGAGGTCATCCGGGCCGGCCGGGAGGCCACCGGCTCCCGGGACATCCGCTGCACGGTGTCGATCGGCGGGTTCGTCCCCAAGCCGCACACGCCGTTCCAGTGGGCGAAGATGGAGACGCCGGAGGTCATCGACCACCGGCTCCGGGCGCTGAAGACGGCGATCAACGCCGACCGCAACCTCGGCAAGGCGATCGGCTACCGGTACCACGACGGTCAGCCCTCCCTGATCGAGGGCCTGCTCAGCCGGGGTGACCGGCGGGTGGGAGGGGTCATCCGGCGGGTCTGGGAGTCCGGCGGCCGCTTCGACGGCTGGTCCGAGCACTTCTCCTACCAGCGCTGGGTCGACGCCGCCGCGGCGGTGCTGCCCACGCACGGCGTGGACCTGGACTGGTACACCACCCGCGAGCGCGACCAGCACGAGGTCCTGCCGTGGGACCACCTCGACTCCGGCCTGGACAAGGACTGGCTCTGGCAGGACTGGCAGGACTCGCTCACCGAGTTCGAGCAGGACGACTGCCGGTGGACGCCGTGCTTCGACTGCGGCGTGTGTCCGAGCCAGGACACCGAGATCCAGATCGGCCCCACGGGCAAGAAGCTGCTGCCGCTGACCCCGGTCGGCGCGGGGCTGCGGATGCCTGAGGCGGTGCACCGGCATGGCTAAGCGACAGCCTGAGGGCGGCCAGGACCCCGTCGTGCAGCGGATCCGGCTGCGGTACTCGAAGCGGGGCCCGATGCGCTTCACCTCGCACCGCGACTTCGCCCGGGCGTTCGAGCGGGCGCTGCTGCGCGCCAACGTGCCGATCGCGTACTCGCAGGGCTTCACCCCGCACCCGAAGGTCTCCTACGCCTCCGCCGCCCCGACCGGCGTGGCCAGCGAGGCCGAATACCTGGAGATCGGCCTGCGGGCCGTCGTGGACCCGGACGACCTGCGGGTCGCCCTCGACGCGGCCCTCTCGCCCGGTCTCGACGTGATCGAGGCCGTCCAGTCGCCGCTCAACGGCGGCGGCAGCCTGGCCGACCGGATCGACGCGTCGGCCTGGCACCTCGAGCTGCCCGGCGTCACGCCGGCCGAGGCCGAGGCGGCGGTCCGGGCCTTCCTGGACGCCACCGAGGTGCTCGTGGAGCGGCTCACCAAGCAGGGCAAGCGGGTCTTCGACACGCGTGCCGCGGTTGTCCGGCTCGCCGTACTTTCCGTCCCTTCGACCCCCGGTGACGTACCTTCCGAGGTCACCGAGGCACCGTGTGCGATACTCGACCTTGTCGTGCGGCAGGGAACCCCGACCGTGCGACCCGATGATGTGCTGTCCGGTCTGCGTGTAGTAGCCGACCTGGAGCCTCCGGTCCCGCCTCGTGCGACCCGACTGGCTCAGGGAGTGCTGACCGCGCAGGAAGAGCTTGTCGATCCGCTCGCCGCGGATCGGCCGGCGGTCGTCGTCGGGGCTTCGTCACTGGAGTAGTCGGCGAGGTTGGCAGACTTTCGGCGGATCGTCCGTGTGAGCGGATACCTCCGCCGGCACAACATATATGCGGTGCCCCCGTGTGGCTGCGTTGCTACGCGCCCGGGAGCGCCAGAACTGGAGAACGTCCGCATGTTCGACAACGAGTCGGCAAGCGGCGAGGCAACCGGCGACGCGCCGGTTGCAGACGCCGCTACCACCGAAGAGACCACTCCCGTCCGCCGCACGCGGCGCCGGACCACCAAGGCGGCCGCCACCCCCGCCGCCGAGCCTGACGCGGCCGCTCCCGAGGCGACTCCGGATGTGACTCCGGATGTGACCCCGGAAGCGGCACCGGCGGAGGAGGCCGCGCCGGTCCGCCGGACGCGCCGCAGAGCGGTGAAGGCGACAGCGAGCGCCGAATCGGGCGATTTGGGCGAGTCTGGACAGCAGGCGCTGCCGCTGGACGCCGGCACCCCGGCCGCCGCCGCTGCGGACAGCACCGCGGCCGCCGGCGACCAGGCTGCCGAGGCTGAGCCAGCCGTCGCCGCGCCGGTCAAGCGCACCCGCCGCCGGGCGGTCAAGGCCGCGCCGGTGGAGGAGCCCGAGCCGCTGCCCGTGCCCGAGGCCGTCGTCCCCGAGGTCGTCGAGGCTCCGGAGGAGACCGCTCCGGCCGAGACCGAGACCGAGGACGAGGAGGCGGTCGAGGAGACCGTCGCCGAGGAGGTCGTCGCGCCGGTCGAGGAGCCGCCCGCCCGCCGGGGGCGCCGGGCCGCGCCGATCCAGGTGCTGTTCATGCCGCCGAGCGAGGAGGTGGAGCCGGTCCGCCCGGCCACCCCGGCGTTCGGTGCCGCGTCCGGCGCCACGTCGGGCATCGACCCGTTCGCCGCGCCGGCCGCCGCCGCCGTCGACTACGAGGACCTGGGCGAGGAGGCTCCCGAGGAGCCGGTCGGCCGCAGCCGCCGGCGCCGGGGCCGCCGCGGCGCCGAGGAGGCGCCCGCCGCCGCCGAGGCTCCGGTGGAGACCGACGAGGTCGACGCCGAGGTCGACGAGGATGAGGACGAGGACGAGTTCGAGCCCGGCACCCGCCGCCGGCGGCGGCGCGGCCGCCGTGGCCGCGGCCGTGGCCGGGGCACGCTCGGCGACGACGTGGACGACGTCGAGGGCGAGGCCGAGACCGACGCCGAGGGTGAGGGCGAGGAGGCCGCCGCCGACGAGGACGCCGAGGCGTCCGACGAGGGCGACGAGGACGGCGAGGGCATGACCCGCCGCCGGCGCCGCCGCCGGCGCAAGGGCTCCGCCGACACCGAGCCCGCCGACGACCCGCACGTGGTGGTGAAGATCCGCGAGCCCCGCCCGGCCGCCCGCGAGCGCGAGCGCGACGAGGTGCAGGGGATCTCCGGCTCGACCCGCCTGGAGGCGAAGCGCCAGCGCCGCCGCGACGGCCGCGAGCAGCGCCGGACCCGCCCGCCGATCCTGTCGGAGGCGGAGTTCCTGGCCCGCCGCGAGGCGGTCGACCGCACCATGGTCATCCGGCAGAAGAACGACCGCACGCAGATCGCGGTCCTGGAGGACAAGGTGCTCGTCGAGCACTACGTCACCCGGGCCTCGTCCAGCTCGATGGTGGGCAACGTCTACCTCGGCCGCGTGCAGAACGTGCTGCCCAGCATGGAGGCGGCGTTCGTCGACATCGGCCGGGGCCGCAACGCGGTGCTGTACGCCGGCGAGGTCAACTGGGACGCGACCGGCCTGGAGGGCCGCACCCGCTCGATCGAGCAGGCCCTCAAGTCGGGTGACTCGGTGCTGGTCCAGGTGACCAAGGACCCGATCGGCACCAAGGGCGCCCGGCTGACCAGCCACATCGCGCTGTCCGGCCGGCACCTCGTCTACGTGCCGCACGGCAACGCGTCCGGCATCAGCCGCAAGCTGTCGGACATCGAGCGCAAGCGCCTCCGCGACGTGCTGAAGAACCTGGTGCCCGACGGCGCCGGGGTCATCGTGCGCACCGCGGCCGAGGGCGCCAGCGAGGACGACCTGGCCCGCGACGTGAAGCGGCTGCAGGCGCAGTGGGAGGCCATCCAGGAGAAGTCCGGCAGCAGCAGCGCGCCGGCCCTGCTCTACGAGGAGCCCGAGCTGGTCGTGCGGGTCGTCCGCGACCTGTTCAACGAGGACTTCGGCGAGCTGGTCATCCAGGGCAACGACGCCTACGAGTCGGTCGAGCCCTACCTGTCGCACGTGTCGCCGGACCTGGTCGACCGGGTCAAGCGGTACACCGGCGTCAACGACGTCTTCGCGGACCTCCGCATCGACGAGCAGCTGATCAAGGCCCTCGACCGGCGGGTGTTCCTGCCCTCCGGCGGCAGCCTCGTCATCGACCGCACCGAGGCGATGACCGTCATCGACGTCAACACCGGCAAGTACACGGGCGCCGGCGGCAACCTCGAGGAGACGGTCACCCGCAACAACCTCGAGGCGGCCGAGGAGATCGTCCACCAGCTGCGGCTGCGGGACCTCGGCGGCATCATCGTCATCGACTTCATCGACATGGTCCTGGAGTCCAACCGCGACCTGGTGCTGCGCAGGCTGACCGAGTGCCTGGGCCGGGACCGGACCAAGCACCAGGTCACCGAGATCACCTCGCTCGGCCTGGTGCAGATGACCCGCAAGCGGGTCGGTCAGGGCCTGCTCGAGGCGTTCAGCGAGACCTGCGAGGTGTGCAAGGGCCGCGGCCTGATCATCCACACCGAGCCGATCCCCGAGAAGCGCGGCGGTGGCGGCGGCAGCGCCGGCAGCAACGGTCACGGCACGGCGAAGGTGGCCGCGGCGACCGTCACCAGCGGCGTGGAGGAGGCCGACGTCCAGCCGGCCCGCACCGGTCGCCGGCGTGGCCGCCGGGGCGGCGCCGCGGTCGCGGAGGTGGCCGAGGTGGCTGAGGTCGCCGAGGAGGAGACCGACGCGGTGGACGTGCCGCACACGGTGGAGGACGTCGAGGAGGAGGCGGAGTTCACGCCGATCGCCTCCGAGGACGACCCGGACAACATCGACGACGACGAGGACGAGTCGGCCGGCAACGGTGCCCGCCGCCGGACCCGCCGGGGTGGTCTGCGCAGGCGGACCCGCCCCTGATTTGGGGGGTACGCCACCGATGGCGTACCCTTCTCAAGGCGCACTTTCGTGCGTCGGGTCTTTGCGTGCTTTGTATGGGTCACGCGGATGACCAACCGCCAGTAGCTACGACAGGAGTCCGCGTCCGATGTACGCGATCGTCAAGACCGGCGGCAAGCAGTACAAGGTCGCCGAGGGCGATGTGATCGAGGTCGAGAAGCTCGCGGGCCAGCCTGGCGACTCCCTGTCGCTCGCGGCGGTGCTGCTTGTCGACGGCGAAGATCTCATCACCGACGCGGCGAAGCTTGCCAGCGCTGCGGTGACCGCTGAGGTCGTCGCGCACACCAAGGGTCCGAAGATCCGGATCCACAAGTTCAAGAACAAGACCGGCTACCACAAGCGCCAGGGTCACCGCCAGCCGCTGACCCAGGTGAAGGTCACCGGCATCTCCACCGGGAAGTAGGGGCAGCGCGATGGCACATAAAAAAGGTGCGTCCAGCTCGCGGAACGGGCGCGACTCCGCTGCCCAGCGGCTCGGCGTGAAGCGTTTCGGCGGCCAGCTGGTCAACGCCGGCGAGATCATCATCCGGCAGCGCGGCACCAAGTTCCACCCGGGTGACCTGGTGGGCCGCGGTGGCGACGACACGCTGTTCGCGCTCGCCGCGGGCCACGTGCTCTTCGGCACCAAGCGGGGCCGCAAGACCGTGAGCATCACCCCGGTCGCTGGCTGAAGCAGCTTTTCCGGACGGCGGGCCGGGGGCATATTCGCTCCCGGCCCGCCGTTCTCGTGTTCGTGAGGTCCTCGGGGTGCGGCAGCGCCGCGCCGCCGGCGATCTGTGAGGTTGAGGGGATCGGGTCGTGACCACGTTCGTTGACCGCGTCGTGCTGCACGTGAGGGCGGGCGACGGTGGCCACGGCTGCGTGTCCATCCACCGCGAGAAGTTCAAGCCGTTCGGCGGGCCCGACGGCGGTGACGGCGGGCACGGCGGCAGCGTCAAGCTCGTCGTCGACCCGGCCGTGCACACGCTGCTCGACTTCCACTTCCACCCGCACCAGAAGGGCGGCAACGGCGCCGGCGGCGCGGGCAACAACCGCGACGGCGCCAACGGGCAGACGCTCGTGCTGCGGGTGCCCGACGGCACCGTCGTGCACAGCATGGACGGCGAGGTCATCGCCGACCTGATCGGCGAGGGCACCGAGTTCGAGCTGGCCCGTGGCGGGCGGGGCGGGCGCGGCAACGCGGCCCTCGCCAACACCCGCCGCAAGGCGCCCGGCTTCGCGGAGCTCGGCGAGCCCGGCGAAGAGATCGACGTCGTCCTGGAGCTCAAGAGCGTCGCCGACGTCGGCCTGGTCGGCTTCCCGTCGGCCGGCAAGTCGTCGCTGATCTCGGTCATCTCCGCGGCCCGGCCGAAGATCGCCGACTACCCGTTCACCACCCTGGTGCCCAACCTGGGCGTCGTGCAGGCCGGCGACAACACGTTCACCGTCGCCGACGTGCCCGGACTGATTCCCGGCGCCGCCACCGGCAAGGGCCTCGGCATGCAGTTCCTGCGGCACATCGAGCGCACCGCGGTGCTGGTCCACGTGGTCGACACCGCCGCCCTGGAGACCGAGCGCGACCCGGTGTCCGACATCGACGCGATCGAGGCCGAGCTGGCGGCGTACGGCGGCCTGGAGGACCGGCCGCGGATCGTCGCGCTGAACAAGATCGACGTGCCGGACGGCCGCGACCTCGCCGACATCATGCGCGCCGACCTGGAGGAGCGCGGCTACGCCGTGTATGCGGTGAGTGCCGTCACCCACGAGGGGCTCAAGGAGCTCATCTTCGCGATGTCGGAGCTGGTCGGGCAGCAGCGCAAGCTGGCCCCGCCGCCGGAGCGCACCCGCATCGTCATCCGACCCGCCGCCGTCGACGACAGCGGCTTCACCATCGTCCAGGACGACGAGGGCGTCTTCGTGGTCCGGGGCGGCGCGCCCGAGCGCTGGGTCCGGCAGACCAACTTCGACAACGACGAGGCCGTCGGCTACCTCGCCGACCGGCTCGCCCGCCTCGGCGTCGAGGACGCGCTCAAGAAGGCCGGCGCGGAGCCCGGGTCGCCGGTCCGCATCGGCGTCCGCGAGTTCGACTGGCAGCCCAACACGTACACCGCCGACGACTTCGTGCCGGGCAACCGGGGCACCGACTACCGCCTGGAGGAGCCCAACAAGCGGGTCCGCGCCGCGGAGCGCAAGGCGATGCGGGGTGCCCGCCGCCAGCCGTACGAGACGCTGGAGCTCGCCCCCTCGGACGAGGACGACCAGGACGACTTCTGACCCGCCGATCCGTTTGTACGAATCTGCGGGTTACGTCCGTCTACTGTCTGCTCAGCCTCTGCTACGAAAAACCGGCAATGGCCGCCGAGGCCATCGCGCGGGGGCTCGCGTGAGGCTAATGTTCGGTCGGTGGGCATCCTCGAGCGGCTGACCCGACCTGCGCGATCGCCACGTGAGCGCTTCGCCGACCAGGTGCTGGCAGAGTTGCGCAGGCTCGGTGTCCGGGACGCCGAGTTCCGCCCGACCCAGTTCGCGATCGTGTGCGAGTGCGGTCAGGACGCGTACAGCTGGCTCTTCCTGGCCAAGGCATTCAGCCAGTACCAACGCAGACCCGGCGACCGGAAGCGCTTCGTGCGGGACTTCGTGGCCAGCAGCCTCGCGCCGCCGGCCCAGCCTTCGACGTTCGAAGAGGCGCTGCCGCGGCTGCGCCTCGCGCTGCGGCACGCCGCCCGTGGCACCCGCACGCTGCGCCGGCCCGCGCTGCCGCACCTCGACGAGGTCGTGCTCGTCGAGGACATCCCGGTCGACCTGGACAGCCCGGCCCGCTGGGGGGTCAGCGCCGAGCAGATCTTCGCGGCCGCGCACGAGCACACCCTCGCCCGCGCCGAGCTGCCGGCCAGCGCCGCGCTCTTCGGCCCGTCGGTGCTGCACGTGCCCGACCACTCCGGCGACCACCTGGTCTCCTGGGTGCTCCTGGAGGGCTGGCTGGCCGACCTGGACGAGCAGGTCGGCGGGCGGGCCGTGGCGTTCCTGCCGAGCACGCTGATGCTGCTGGTCTGCGCCGACGAGCCGCGCCTGGTGGAGCAGCTGTTCGACCTGGCCGCCGACGAGTACGCGCGCACGCCGGTGCCGCTGTCGCCCATGGCGTACACCACCGACGACGAGGGACGGGTCGTGCCCTTCGACCCGTCGCCGGGCCACCCGGCGTTCCACGCCGCGGCGAAGGCCCGCCGCCGCCTGGCCACCGACGTGGCCGAGCACCAGCGACGGACCCTCGCCGACCCGCGCCTGTCCGACTGCACCCTGACCGCCCGGCCCGACGGCTCCACGTTCACCACCGCCGTCTGGGCGGTCGGGACGCCGACGCTGCTGCCGGTCGTCGACTTCGTCGGGGTGGCGCTGCCGGGGGAGCGGGTGTTCTACGTGCCGTGGGCGCTGATGATCGAGGCCGACCTGCTGATCGAGGAGATCGACTTCCGGCCGGCGCGCTTCACCGCGGTCGACCGGCCGTCACCGGCGTCGCTGGGCTACCTGCGGGAGCGCGCCGTCCACCTGTGAGGCCGATCGCCGCCTTGGCGCGGCGCACGGTCGCGTCGGCGGTCTGGGCGGCCTGCTCGGCGCCCTTGGCGAGGACGGCCTCGATCTCGTCGTCGGTGAGCTCCTGGTAGCGGCGCTGGATCGGCTCCAGGGTGGCGATCACCGCGTCGGCGACCTGGGTCTTGAGCCGGCCGTACCCGCTGCCTTGGAAGTCGATGCTCGCCGGGGCGCGGTCGGTCAGCGCGCCCAGGATGTCGAGGAGGTTGGCGACGCCGGGGCTGCCCTCCGGGTCGTACACCACCTCCGTGCCGGCGTCGGTGACCGCCCGCATCACCTTGCGGCGCAGCACGTCCGGCGGGTCGAGCAGGAACAGCACGCCGGCGGTGGAGGCGTTGGTCTTGCCCATCTTGCGGGCCGGGTCGGCGAGGTCCGCGATCCGGGCGGCGAACGCCGGGTGGACCGCCCGCGGCACGGTGAACGTGCGGCCGTACCGCTCGTTGAACCGCTCCGCCAGGTCGCGGGTCAGCTCGACGTGCTGGCGCTGGTCGCGGCCCACCGGTACCTCGTCGATGTCGTGCACCAGGATGTCGGCGGCCATCAGGACCGGGTACGTCAGCAGCGACAGCCGTGAGCCGCCGCCCCCACCCTTCTCCTTGAACTGGATCATCCGGTGCGCCTCACCGTAGCTGGCGACGCATTCGAGCAGGTAGTGCAGCTCCAGGTGGGCCGCGACGTCGGACTGGCGGTAGAGCAGCGTCCGGCCGGGATCGACGCCCGCGGCGAGCATCAGGCCGGCCACCTCGCGGGTCCGGTTCTGGAGCAGGACGGGGTCGTGCTGGACGGTCAGGGCGTGCAGGTCGGCGATGAACGCCACCGTGTCCTGCTCGTGCTGGCCCCGGACGACGGGTCTGATGGCGCCGACGTAGTTGCCGAGCTGCAGCGGGCCGGTGGGCTTGAAGCCGGAGATGCGACGGGACATTGGGGCTCCTCGGTCTGGTCGGGAGGCCCGCCGCCACCGGGACACACGAAAAGGCCGCCCGGAAACGGACGGCCTCGATGGGGATGTGTGCAGGAAACAGCGGCCGCCCCTAGAGGGCGCGCCAGCTCGAGTCACGGTGCAGCACGTCACCACGATAGCAGCCCGCGATGGCATTTGCCGTGGTCACAGTGGCCCCCTCGCTGGCCCCTCCCAAACGGCGGATCCAGGTGTTGGCTGGAGCGGAGGTTCGATCGGGGAGGCGCGACATGCACGAGATGGCAGGGGCGGACATCGACGTGGCGGGGGAGCGGCACTGGCTTCGGCTCAGCTGTCCCGGCTGCCGGGGGTGGCTGGGGGTGCCCGGCGAGGTGCCGCCGGGGACGGCGGCGCAGCTGGTGGCGCGGCGCATCGACGCGTTCGTGCAGCGGCACGCGCGGTGTGGGAGGTGACCATGCTGCGCCAGTTTCGCCTGACCGTCGGCGGGCCGCTGGACGACGAACGGGCCGACCTGTTGTTCGACAGGGCGGACGACCTGAGCGTGGAGGTGGTGCCCGGCGAGGGGGTCGCCTGGGTGGCGTTCGACCGGGTCGCGCCGACGCTGGTCGACGCGGTCGTGTCCGGGGTCCGCGACCTGGACGCGGCGGGGGTCGGCATCGTGCGGGCCGTCGCCGACGACCCGCTGGTGACCCTGGAGGTGATCTCGGTCCGGGTGCGGCGGCCGGTCGAGGTCGTGCGGGGGTGGACGCACGCCGGGTTTCCGGCGCCGGTCCGGGAGCACCCGCGGCGGCCGGTCTACCACTGGCCGGACGTGTCCGCCTGGCTCGACCTGCACCGGGCGCCAGTGCCGTCCGCCGGGGACGCCGACGTGACGCTGGAGGCGGTCACGCTGGCACTCCGGCTGCGGGCGCTGGCACCGCAGCTGGAGCGGATGCCGCCGATCCGGTCGCTGCTGTATCCGTGACGATCGGTCGTCGCCGCGGCCGTCGCTGTTGCGGCGGCTGCGGCGGTACGGCTGTGCGTCTGTTGCCGCTGTGCGGCTTTTTTCAGACGTCGAATTCGCCGTCTTTGGCGCCGGCCACGAAGGCGTCCCACTCGTCCTGGGTGAAGACGAGCACCGGGCTGTGCGGGTCGGCGCCGTTGCGCAGGCCGATCAGGTCGTCCACGAACGCGACCTCCACGCGGCTGCCGTGGCTCTCGCCCGGGGCCGAGCGCCACACGGCGCGGGAGCTGTCAAAGGCACCCTTCGGGTGCGACAACGTCATGGAACTTGAGGCTACACGTACAACATGGGACGACGGAAACGGAGCACTCGTCCGGGCGACGAGGTGATCACTACGATGCCAGGATGCGCGTGGGCATCATGGGTGGGACGTTCGACCCGATCCACCACGGCCACCTGGTCGCGGCGAGCGAGGTGGCCGATCGGTTCGGGCTGGACCAGGTGGTGTTCGTGCCGACCGGCGACCCCTGGCAGAAGTCGGGGTCGGTGGTCAGCTCGCCGGAGGACCGCTACCTGATGACGGTCATCGCGACCGCCTCCAACCCGCGGTTCACCGTCAGCCGCGTCGACGTGGACCGCGGCGGGCCGACCTACACCGTCGACACGCTGCGTGACCTGCGTGAGCAGTACGGTGCGTCGGCGGAGCTGTTCTTCATCACCGGTGCCGACGCGCTCAAGAAGATCCTGTCGTGGAAGGACGCGCGGGACCTCTTCGACCTCGCGCACTTCGTCGGCGTCACGCGGCCCGGGTTCGAGCTCGACGCCTCCCACCTGCCGGCGGACTCGGTGAGCCTGGTCCAGGTGCCGGCGATGGCGATCTCGTCCACCGACTGCCGGCGGCGGGTCGCGTCCGGCAAACCGGTCTGGTATCTCGTCCCCGATGGAGTGGTGCAATACATCGCTAAGCGCGGTTTGTACCGAAAAGTCGACAACATCTGAGGGGCAGAGTGTCGTACGGGCGTGAGAGGCTAGAACGAGCCCGGCACAGCAGGCCGGGGGAGACCGACGAAGGGAGCCCGGTGCCCGCGACTGAGCGTGCCATCGAGCTGGCGCTCACCGCTGCACAGGCGGCCGCCGACAAGAAGGCTGAAGACATCGTCATCCTGGATGTCGCCGACCAGTTGGCCATCACCGACGCGTTCGTGATCGCGTCGGCGCCCAATGAGCGGCAGGTCCTCTCGATCGTCGACGCCATCGAGGAGCAGCTGGTGCAGCTGCCCGAGAAGGCGAAGCCGGTGCGTCGCGAGGGCAACCGGGGCGGGCGCTGGGTCCTGCTGGACTATGTCGACATCGTCGTGCACGTGCAGCACAGCGAGGAGCGCGAGTTCTACCAGCTCGACAAGCTGTGGAAGGACTGCCCGGTCATCGAGTTCGTCGACCGCGATCTGCCCGCGCCGGCGTGACCAGGCTGATTCTCTGGAGGCACGGACAGACCTCCTGGAATGCCGGTGGGCGGGTGCAGGGGCAGATCGACACGCCGCTGTCCGAGACCGGGCTGGCGCAGGCGGCCGCGGCCGCGCCCCGGCTCGCCGCGCTCGAGCCCGCGGTGCTCGTCTCCAGCGATCTGCGCCGCGCCAGCACCACCATGGACGCCCTGGCCGCGCTTGTGGACGTGCCGGTCACTTATGACCCGCGCCTGCGCGAGCGCAGCTTCGGCGAGTGGGAGGGGCTGACGCACCCCGAGATCGGCGCGACCTGGCCGGAGGCGTTCGAGCGGTGGCGGCGGGGCGAGCCCGTCGACGACGCCGGCGTCGAGGAGGTCGACGCGCTCAGCAAGCGCATGACCGAGGTGCTGCAGGAGATCGTCTCGGCGGCGCCGGACGGGTCGACGATCGTGGTCGCGACGCACGGCGCCGTGGCCAGGCACGGCACGTGCGCGCTGCTGGGCTGGCCGCACGCGCTGGCGGCGACGCTGGGCGCGCTGCACAACTGTCACTCGACCGACCTGCGGTTCGACGCGACCCGGGGGTGGCAGCTGGCCGGCCACAACCTGCCATGATTGTCGCGGAACCGGGCGGGCACCGGTAGCGTCGAAGGGATCATGGCAGTGCGTTCTGTGCTTCTGGTGGCCGCCGTCGCTCTCGCGCTCGGCGGCTGTGCCGCGTCTCCGACCTCCTCTCCCGGGGAGCCTCCGTCGGTCTCCGCTCCCGCTCCGTCGTCCATGTCGGTCGCTCCGTCGTCTGCCGCGCCGGGCTCCGCTCCCGCCGCGATCACCGTCTCCGGTCAGGTCTTCGAGGGCGTCGAGTCGGGCTGCCTGCTGCTTCGCGGGGCCGACAAGACGTACCTGTTGATCGGTGGTGACCGGGCGTTGCTGCAGGCCGGCAAGCAGGTCACCGTCACCGGGCGGCCCACCCCGGACCTGATGACCACGTGCCAGCAGGGCACCCCGTTCCAGGTGAGCTCGGTCCAGGGCGGCTGATCGGCTACCGTGCCGTCATGACCGGACCGGAGCGGAGCGGAGCGGAGGGTCGGGCATCATGAGCGCAGTCCGTCGGTCAGGCCGACGCCGGAGCGCAGCGGAGGTGGCGGCATGACCGGCTCACACCCCGCCGTCGCCGTTGTCACCGACTCGACCTCCTGCCTGCCGGCCGAGCTGGCCACCGACCCGGCACGGCGGCTCACCGTCGTGCCGCTCGCCGTCGTCGTCAACGGTGTCCCCGGCCTCGACACCGTCGACGTCGACTCCGCCACCGTCGCCGAGGCGCTCAACGCCCGGCGGGTCGCCGTCACCACCTCCAGGCCCTCGCCGGAGGCGTTCGCCGACGTCTACCGGGGGCTGCTTGCCGCCGGGGCGACCGCGGTCCTGTCCGTGCACCTGTCGGCGAAGCTCTCCGGCACCTACGACGCGGCCAGCCTCGCGGCGGCCGAGTTCGGCGATGCCGTCTCCGTGGTCGACACCCAGTCCACCGGGATGGGGCTGGGCTTTCCCGCCCTCGCCGCGGCGGCCGCGGCCTCCTCGGGTGCCGCGCTGCCGGAGGCGAGGCAGGCCGTCCTCGACGCGGTCGGCCGCACCTCGACGCTCTTCTACGTCGACACCCTGGAGTTCCTGCGCCGGGGCGGGCGGATCGGGGCGGCGGCGGCGCTGCTCGGCACCGCGCTGTCGGTGAAGCCGATCCTGCACACCACCGACCAGGGGGTCGTCGTGCGGGAGAAGGTCCGCACGGCGAGCCGTGCGCTGGCCCGGCTGGTCGACATGGCCGACGAGGCGGCGGGGTCGTCGGTCGTCGATGTGGCGGTGCACCACCTGGCCGCGCCGGAGCGTGCCGATGCGCTGCTCACGACGTTGAAGGAGCGGCTCGGGGAGCGGCTGCGGGGGGCGTACCTGACGGAGGTGGGCGCGGTCGTCGGCGCCCATGTCGGGCCGGGGATGGTGGCCGTGGTGGTGCACGCGGTGTAGCCGCCGCTGTCGGTCGTCCCTTCGTGTCGGCTGTTCCTTCGTGTCGGTTGTCCACAAGGGCGTCGTTGTCCACAGGCCGGCGGTTTCGTCGGGGTGGGGCGGTCGTGACCGGTCTTAGCGTGACCGGGCATGAGGCGCAGTACTGCAGACGGTGACAGCGAGACGGCGGGGCGGCTGGCGAGGGTGGTCGGCCTTCCGCCGGATCCCGATCCGTATCCGTGGGATGAGTCGTTTCCGCCCGCCGGGTCTCCGGACCCTGGCCCGGACCTTGGTCCGGGCGCCTCCGGTGGGCGGTCCTGGCTGTCGGCGGTCGACCCCGGCCGGCGGGGCGTGCGGGCCCTCGTCGTGGTCGCCGCGCTGGTCGTCTGCGTGGCCGCGTTCCTGGCCTGGCGCTCCCGGCCGCAGGTCACCCCGGCGCCGCCGGTCGCCTCCGTCTCCGCCGCCCCGCCCGCGGCGGCCTCCAGCGCCCCGCCCCGGCTGGTCGTCTCGGTCGTCGGCAAGGTGCAGCGCCCCGGCCTCGTCGACCTGCCGCCCGGGGCCCGCGTCGCCGACGCCATCACCGCCGCCGGCGGCCTGCTGCCCGGCGCCGAGCCGACCGGTCTCAACCTCGCCCGCAAGGTCGTCGACGGAGAGATGATCGCGGTCGGGATCCCTGCGCCGCCCGGTGCCGCGCCGCCCGGCGGGGGCGGCGGCTCCGGCGGCGGCGGCCTCGTCAACCTCAACACCGCCACCCTCGCGGAGCTCCAGACGCTGCCCGGCATCGGTCAGGTCCTCGCCCAACGCATCATCGACCACCGCGACCGCCACGGCGGCTTCCGCGCCGTCACCGACCTGCGCCAGGTCGAAGGCATCGGCGACGCCAAGTTCGCGCAGCTCAAGGACCGGGTGACGGTGTGAGCACCGACCTGCGCCTGGCCGGCGCCGCGATCGGCTGCTGGCTGACCGCGCTGGGCTGCCTGTTCTGCCCCGCGCGGGCCGGCTGGGCGGTGGGTCTCGGCGCGGTGGTCCTCGCCGCGCTGTGGGGGCGGCTCCCCGTGCGGGCGCTGCGCCCGACCCGGTGGGTGGTCGTCGCGGCGCTGCTCGGCGTCGCCTGCGGCGCGGTCACCACCGCCGCCCGGGTCGGCGAGCGCGACGCCGAGCCCCTCGCCGGCCTCGCGGCCGCGCACACGACGGTGCGACTCGGGCTGCGGATCTCCGACGACCCGCGGCTCGGCCGTTCCACGGCGGGCCGGTCGCCGACGGTCGTCGTGCCCGCCCGGCTCACCTGGCTGCGCACGGCCGACGGCACGAACGTGGACCTGGGCGCACGGGTGCTCGTCCTCGCCGCCGACAAGGGCTGGCTGGGGCTGCTGCCGGGCCAGCGGGCCGAGACGACCGGCCGGCTGTCACCGGCCGACGGCGGCGACCTGCGCGCCGCGATCATCTCCGTCACCGACGCCCCGGCCCGCGTCACCCCGGCGCCGGCGATCCAGCGGGCCGCCGGCACGCTGCGGTCCGGCCTGCAGCGCGCCTGCCTGCCCCTGCCCGCCGAGCCGGGCGGGCTGCTGCCGGGGCTCGTCGTCGGCGACACCAGCCGGCTCGACCAGCAGCTCGCCGACGACTTCCGCGCCACCGGCCTGACCCACCTGACCGCCGTGTCCGGCGCGAACCTGGCGATCGTGGTCGGGCTGGTGCTGCTGCTCGCCCGATGGTGCCGCGCCGGCCCGAAGGTCGCCGCGCTGATCTGCGTGCTGGCCCTCGTGGGGTTCGTCGTGCTGGTCCGGCCGTCGCCGAGCGTGCTGCGGGCCGCCGCGATGGGCGGCCTCGCCCTGGTCGCGCTCGCGCTCGGCCGCCCGCGGGCGGTCCTGCCGTCCCTCGCGACCAGCGTCCTCGTGCTCGTCGTCGCCGACCCCGAGCTGGCCGTCGACGCCGGCTTCGCGCTGTCCGTCCTCGCCACCGGCGGCCTGGTCCTGCTCGCGCCGCGCTGGGCGGAGGCCCTGCGCGCCAAGGGCTGGCCGGCGTTCGCGGCCGAGGCGGTGTGCGTGCCCGCGGCGGCGCAGGCGGCGTGCGCGCCGGTGATCGCCGGCATCTCCGGCGGCGTCAGCCTGACGACCGTGCCGGCCAACCTGCTCGCCGCGCCCGCCGTCGCCCCGGCCACGGTCCTCGGCATCATCACCGCGGTGACGTCGCCGGTGCTGCCGGGCGTCGCGGCGTTCACCGCCTGGGTGGCCGCCTGGCCGGCCCGCTGGCTCGTCGCGATCGCCCACCACGGCGCCGCCGTCCCGGACGGTGTGCTCCCGTGGCCGGGCGGCGCGTTCGGCGGGATCCTGCTCGGCGGGCTGCTCGCGGCGCTGATCCTCGCGTTCCGGCGCCGGGTGGTGCGGCGGATCGTCGTCGTGATCACCCTCGCCGGCGTGCTCGGCGCCGTCCCCGTCAGGTTCCTCGCCGGCGGCTGGCCGCCACCCGGCTGGGTCGTCGTCGCCTGCGACGTCGGCCAGGGCGACGCGCTCGTCGTGGCCGCCGGGGGCGGCGCCGCCGTCGTCGTCGACGCGGGGCCGCAGGCCGACCCAGTCGACCGCTGCCTGCGCGACCTCGGCGTCCGCCGCGTCCCGCTGCTGATCGTCAGCCACTTCCACGTCGACCACATCGGCGGCCTCGACGGCGTCCTGCGCCGGCGCCGCGTCGACCGGCTGCTCGTGCCGCCGTTCGCCGAGCCCGTGAGCGGCCGCCGGGCCGTCCTCGCCCGGGGCGTCGTCACCCTCGACGCGCCCGCCGGCACCGTGCTCACCGTCGGCGCGGCGCGGCTGACCGTCCTCGGCCCGGCCCGCCCCGTGACCGGCACCCGGTCCGACGTCAACAACAACTCGCTGGTCGTCGCGGTCACCGTCGGCGGGATCCGGATCCTGCTCACCGGCGACGCCGAGACGGAGGAGCAGCTGAGCCTGCTCGACGCGCCCCTGCACGCCGACGTGTTGAAGGTCGCCCACCACGGCTCGGCGTTTCAAGATCCGGCGTTCCTCGACGCGGTCGCCCCGAGGGTCGCCCTGGTCAGCGTCGGCGCCGGCAACGACTACGGCCACCCGAGCCCCGCCGTCCTGAGCCGCCTGGTCCGTGGGGGTGCGCGGGTCGTCCGTACCGACGAGGAAGGGGACATCGCCGTCGTCCGGGACGCCGGCGGTCGGCTCGCGGTCGTGGCCCACGGCTCGTCCGCTTTTGTCAGGGGGTCGTGACACGATGGCTCGCGTGTCTGGATCTGGTCTGCCCCGCCTCCGCCTGGTGATCGGCGACGAGGAGCTGCTCGTCTCCCGTGCCGTCACCGACACCATCGCCGCCGCCCGGGCGGACGACCCCGACACCGAGGTCCACCGCCGTCCAGGGGCCGATCTGACGGCCGGTGAGCTGGCCGAGCTGCTGAGCCCGTCGCTGTTCGGCGGGCGGCGGGTCCTCGTCGTCGAGAGCGGCCAGGACACCAAGAAGGACATCGTCGCGGCGCTGCTCGCCTATGCCGCCGACCCCGAGGACGACGTCGTCCTCGTCGTCACCCACGCCGGCGGCGCCAAGGGCAAGGCCCTCGCCGACGGGCTCAAGGCCGCCGGCGCCGACGTCGTCCCCGCCGCGAAGATCGGCAAGCACCGCGAGCGGGTCGACTTCGTGCGCAACGAGATCCGCAGGCAGGGCGGCAAGATCGGCGAGGACGCGGCGGAGGCCCTGCTCAGCGCCGTCGGCAACGATCTGCGCGAGCTCGTCGCCGCCTGCTCGCAGCTGGTCGCCGACACCGGCGGGCGGATCGACGTGAGCACCGTGGCGCAGTATTACCGCGGCCGCGCCGAGGTCTCCGGGTTCACCGTCGCCGACGCCGTCATGGTCGGCGACACGGCCGCGGCGCTGGAGGCTCTGCGGTGGGCGATGCACGTCGGCGTGGACCCCGTGCCGATCGCCGACGCCATCGCCGACGGCGTCCGCACCGTCGCCCGGGTGGCCGCCGCGGGCAAGGGCAGCGCATATCAACTCGCCGGAAATTTGGGAATGCCTCCGTGGAAGGTCGAACGCGCACAGCGCCAAGCCCGTGGCTGGACGGCCGAGGCGCTCGTTGATGCCATGCGAGTGGCGGCAGAGTGCAATGCCGCCGTGAAGGGTGGCTCGGACGACCGCGGCTATGCGCTCGAGCGGGCTGTGTTCGCTGTGGTCGCGGCGCGTGCTGGAGGAATAGGACGATGACGACGAGCAACGGGTTTGCCTCACAGGCGCCGCTGTATGTGCGTGCGCTGCGGCTTCGCCACCTGCATATCGGCGGATTCGTCAGTTTCATGCTGTTTGAGTGCATGATTGCGGCCGGTGTGCTGCTCGCACTCGCCGAGTTGGTCAGCTGGTGGGCGGTCCCCGTCCTTCCCGCTGTCGTCGCCGTGATGGTGAAGGTCAACGACATGGCCATCGGCGGCTCGAAGCGGGTCCGGGCGCAGGCGCGTTCCGCGGCCCGGGGTTCATCCGAACGGGCGTCATCCACTCGGGTGGATCCGGCCACCGAGACCGATGAGCCGACCTCCGCCACCCGGCGGACCACGACCGCGCTGGACCGCGCCGAGATGGCCCGGGGCGCGGGGACCGGCACCGGCTCCGGCGCGGCGGCCCGCGCCGCGGGCGCCGGGCGCGACTCGTCCGGGATCGGGGTCTCGACCGCCGGCTCGGGCCGCGCGGCCGCGGGCAGCGTCGCCAGGTCCGGCTTCGCCGCGGCCGGCGTCGGCGGCTCCGGCGTCTACGGCTCCCGTTCGGGTTCGTCCGGCTCTGGCTCGTCAGGTGGCTCTGGTTCGGAACCGTCCGGCGGGGCCCGGGGTGCCGGCTCGTCCGCCGGTGCCGCCGCGGCCGCTTCCGCGGGCAACGGCTCCGGCGGGGTCGGCGTCCGCCAGGGCGGCACGGGCGGCGCGGGTGCCATGCGCACCGCGACCCGGCAGGCATCCGGCGAGCCCCCAGCGCAGCGCAAGAAGGTCGGCGTCATCCGGATCTCGGTCCCGGCTCGCGACGGCGGCCCGCGCGGCGCCCGCCAGCCGGAGACGAACAACGAATACGGCATCTCGCCGGCCAGCGACGCCCCGCCCACCCAGCCCACCGCCGAGACCGCCGGCCACCACGCCGCCTCCGGCCAGCCCGTCCGCGACGCCGACACCGGCTCCCACGCGGCATTCGACGACGCCGACACGACGGGCTCCGGTCGGGCTTTCCGGGATGGCGACACGACCGGCTACGGCCGGGCCTTCCGGGATGGCGACACGACGGGCTCCGGCCGGGCTTTCTACGACGGCGACACCACGGGCTCTGGCCGGGCTTTCCGGGACGGGGACACGACGGGCTCCGGTCGGGCTTTCCGGGACGGGGACACGACGGGCTCCGGTCGGGCCTTCCGGGAGGGTGACACGGGTTCTGGCCGGGCGTTCCGCGAAGGCGTCCCGGGTCAGCAGGTCGTGGTCCGCGACGGGGACACCGGGGTTCACCCGGCGTTCCGGACGGGGGAGGGCGGCGCCCGGCCCGGGTTCCGCCAGGGCGGTCACGAGGACATCCACGAGGTGGACACGGGTAGCCACTCGGCGTACCAGACCTCGGACGGCCGCCGGTCGCGCCTGCACACCGACGAGTCCGACGGCCGCCACGGCCGGACCGGCGGGCACGAGGGCTGGGACCAGGCCACCGGCGACGCCACCTGGCCGACCCGCAGCGGCTGGGACGAGTCGGCCGAGCCCGCACACGCGGGGCAGCACTGGGACTACTCCGGCAACGGCCAGGACTGGGACCACTCCGGCGAGCCCGGCCAGGACTGGGACCGCGCGGGCCGCGCCGGCCAGGACCGGGGCCAGGCCACGCAGATCAGCCAGCGCCGCAGCCGCGACGACGACGCGACCGAGGCCTGGGACGTGCCCGGCCGGGCCACCCAGGACCGAGCCCACGACAGCGGCGCCTGGGAGCACGACGGCCGGGCGGACCACGACGCTTCGGACGGCCGCGGCTGGCGCGCAGGTCAGGACGGCCGCGACTGGCAGGGCGACCGGGACGCCTCTGACGGTCACGGCTGGCGCAGTGGCCACGACGGTCACGGCTCGCAGGGCGACCGGGACGCCTCTGACGGTCACGGCTGGCGCAGTGGCCACGACGGTCACGGCTCGCAGGGCGACCGGGACGCTTCCGACGGTCACGGCTGGCGCGGCGTGCAGCACGGTCACGACGCCCAGGGTCGGCAGGGCGACCCGAGCGGCTACACCGGCCATGGCGCGCCGGAGTGGGGGCACGACGACGAGGGCCAGCGCTGGGACCGGGCCACCCCCGCGGGCTGGGAGCAGGTCGCCCAGGACGCTAGCCAGGATCGGGTGACGCGTGCAGGGCACGGCGGCGCCGGTGAGGGCCAGCAGGCGTGGGGCGAGGACACCGAGGCCGGCTGGGGCGACGAGGCGGCGTGGGCCGGCCGGTCAGGCGCCCGCGACGGCCAGGCCAACTGGGGCGACGAGACCGCCTGGGGCGACCGCGCCGCATGGATCAGCCGTGCCGCCGCCGCACGCACCGAGCAGCCTGCCCCGGGCGCGCGGGCGGCGATGGAGGCGTACGCGGACGGTCACGCCCCGAACGGCCACGCCGACGCGCAGCAGGAGGCCGGCTACACCGTCGCCGGCGGATCGGCCGGCTACGCGGGCACGCGCGGCCAAGAGGACTACGCAGGCGCCGCCGGCCAGCCGGGCTACGCGGGCAACGCCGAGGCGGGCTACGCGGCCGGCCAGCAGGGTTACGCGGGCGACGGCGGGCAGGGCTACGTGCCTGGTCAGCAGGGCTACGCGGCCAGCGCCGACGCGAGCTACGCGGCCGGCCAGCTGGGCTACGCGGGCAGCGCCGAGGCGGGCTACGCGGCCGGTCAGGCGGGCTATGCGGGTAGCGGTGAAGCGGGGTATGCCGGGCAGGCGGGCTCGGGGTACACCGGCGGCGAGCAGGGCGGGCGCGGCGACGGGAACGGAAACGTGGTGCCCGGTGAGCCGGTCGACCCGTGGGCGGAGTGGGACGACGAGACCGGCTGGGCGGACCAGGCGCAGTGGGGTGCCGCGCCGAGTCGGGGTGGGCAGACCGGTTGGGGGGCGGGTCAGGCGGCGTGGAACGGGTACGAGCCGGCCGACGAGCCCGACACCGACGAGCCGGCGCGACCCGTCGACAACGGCCGGACCGCCGCCAACCGGGACGCCGCCAACCGGGATGCTGCCGGTGGGCGCCACGCGCAGCGCCAGCCGGGAGGGCGCCGGAGGGCGGACGACACTGGGCACTTCCCGTCCGGGCAGTTCCAGTCGGGGCGGCACGCCGAGCGGCCCTGGCGGACCGACGACGACCTGACCCGGCAGCGGACTGGCGGCTTCAACCAGGGGCGCTTCGCCTGAGGCCGAACAGCAGGCCGGCCGGTACAGAGACCTGACGGGCTCTGGACGGCATGAACGATGAGCCGGAGGCGGCTCGGGGCACTTGCCCCGGTTGCCTCCGGCTCTTTGCTGTCTGGGGGCGCTGCGTCGGCCTGGCCTGACAACGGTGTCTGGGGCGCTGGGTCGGCCTGGCCTGGCGGCAGGAGGGTGGCTTCGGCCGGGATCGTTCGTCCAAGGCCGGACCGGCAGGGCGGGCCTGGCGGGCCTGGTGGGCCGGGTGGGCTGCGGCGGGGTTCGAGCAGTGTGAACGATGTGCCGGAAGCGGATCGTCCGCCCGGGCCTGGTTGCTTCGGGCGCTGCGGTGTTCGGGGCGGTGGGGCTGCTGCCAGGAGCCGGATGCATGCGGAGCGGGGTCTGCGGCAGCCCCGGGGGTTCGTGGCGGGGGTGGGAAACAGCGAAAGCGCCGCCCCAGCGGGGCGGCGCTTTTCGCGGAGCTGAGAAGAAAAGTGCTGGGGCCGGTCAGGCGGCCAGCGAGCCCAGCTTCTTGGTGATGGCCGACTTGCGGTTGGCCGCCTGGTTCTTGTGGATGACACCCTTGCTCGCGGCCTGGTCCAGCTTGCGCGAGGCGTCGCGGAGCAGGGTGGTGGCGGCCTCGGTGTCGCCGGCGGCGGTGGCCTCGTGGAACTTGCGGATCGCGGTCTTCAGGGAAGACTTGACCGACTTGTTGCGCAGGCGGCGCTTCTCGTTCTGCCGGTTGCGCTTGATCTGGGACTTGATGTTCGCCACGCGACAGACCTCGTCTTGTTAGCTCGGGTTGGAAAAGTTTAGGCGCAAGCAACAGGGACGCGTCACCGTGCGCGATGAATCAGGTTACCAGGTCCCCACCCTGCCAGCCAAAACGGGCGGCCACGGTGGGGTGGGGCTCTACAGGGCGCTGCCCTTCTTGTACTCGTCCCAGGAGAGTTCCCAGTCGGTCCAGCCGTCGCCGTACTTCACGCGCTCCTCGGTGCCCTTGACGATGACGGGGTCGCCGATGTGGGTCACGCCGTACAGCCATTTTGCCAGGTCGAGGGAGATGTTGACGCAGCCGTGGGAGACGTTGCGCTTGCCTTGGTCCTTGACCGACCAGGGGGCGGCGTGGATGTACTGGCCGCTCCAGGTGATCCGCTGGGGGTACTCGACCTTCGTGCGGTAGCCGTCGGGGGAGTCGACGGGGACGCCGTAGGTGGAGGAGTCGAACCACTCCCACTCGTTCTTCACCATGACGATGAAGTTGCCGCTGTCGGAGGGGTTGCTCGGCTTGCCCAGGGAGACGGGCATCGTCTTGAGCAGGACGCCGTCCTCGGTGATGGTCATCTGCTTGGTGGCGTTGTCGACCTCCATGATGAGCTTCTTGCCCACGACGGCGTCGACGGTGATGTCCTTCTCACCGTAGGACCTGCCGCCGAAGGAGACGCCACCGACGCGGGCGCGCAGGGAGAGCTTCGTGCCTGCCTGCCAGTACTCCTTGGGGCGGTAGTGGATCTCCTTGCTGGTGTACCAGTTCCAGCTGCCCTCCTGCGGAGGGTCGGAGGACATGAGGAGCCGTCGCTCGATGCCGGCGCGCTTGTCCTTCGGGATTTCGACGCCGAAGGACAGGATCATCATCATGCCGACGCCGACGACCTGGCCGTCGCCGATCTGGCTGCTGGTGCGGGCGAGGCTGGACGGCTTGGCCATGGTGGTGAACTTCACCGTGGACTTGGCGCTGCCGGCGGTGATCGTGGCCGTGTACTCGGTGGAGTACTTCAGCTGCTTGTCCGGCATCCACTCGACCCCCTTACCGGAGGCGCCGGTGGAGCCCGAGGCGCCGGTGGAGGGCGAGGCGGGCGCACCCGACGCGCCGGTGGAGGGCGCACCCTGGGCACCGGCGGGCAGGGCGGCGCCGGACACAGTGGCGCCCGAGGCGTCCTGCAGCGTGACCGTGGCGTCGGAGGAGGCCTCGTACACGATGGACGTCGCGGTCGAGACGTCCTTGGCGCCGTCGGTGGGGGCCGTCACCTTGACGGTGGCGGCCGCCGCGCTGGAGCCGCTGCCGCCGCCCTTCCAGGACGGGGCGGGGTCGCTGCAGCCGGCGAGCAGCAGGGCGCTCACCACGAACACGGAGGTCAGTCGTCGTAGTTGCATCAGCAACCATTGTGCCCCCGTCCGCAAGGACGGCAACCTCACGCCCGCCGCAGGCCGCCGGGACGGCAGCCTGACGCCCGTCGCGCGCCGCCGGGACGGCAAAATGACAGTGGTCGCGGGCCGGGAGGGCGAGCGGGCGGCCGCCACGGGCTACAGCGACGGCAGGCGGACGAGGAACGTGGTCCCGGGCTTGTCGCCGTGGTCGGTGACGGTGATCGTGCCGCCGTGGCGTTCGATGACGGTGCGGCTGATGGCCAGGCCGAGGCCTGTGCCCGGCAGGCCGAGGCTGCGGATGTTGGAGCCGCGGAAGAAGCGCTCGAAGAGCCGGGACCGCTCCTCCTCGGGGATGCCGACGCCGGTGTCGGTGACTCTCAGGTCGACGCCGGCCCGGTCGCGGGTCAGCTCGATCTCGACCCGGCCGCCCGCGGGTGTGAACTTCACCGCGTTGGTGACGAGGTGGTCGACGACCTTGCGCAGCCGCGGCGGGTCGCCGGCGATGGGCGCCGGGCCGTCGGGGAGCGTGACCCGCATGTCGATGTCCTTCTCCTGCGCCGCGCGGGTGCCCGCGAGCGCGGAGTCGCCGACCACGGCGGCGAGGTCCAGGGGCCGCTCGACGAGGGAGACGTAGCCGCTCTCCAGGCCGGCCAGGTCCAGCAGGTCGTCGATGATCGCCCGGAGGTTCTCGGCGTTGCGGGCGATGACCGACAGGAACTGCGAGCGGGTCGTCTCGTCGTCGTTGTCGTGCAGGAGCAGCTCGGTGTACGAGGAGATCGACGTGAGCGGGGTGCGCAGCTCGTGGCCGACGAGGGAGATGAACTCGTCCTTCGTGCGGGCCAGCTGGCGGGCCAGGTCCTCGGCGCGGCGGCGCTCCAGGAACTGCCCGACGTGCGCGGCGATCCCGGACAGCAGCGCGATGAGGGACTGCTCGGGCTCCTCGGCGGCGTCGCCGAAGAAGCTGAGCGTGCCGGTGACCCCGGTGCCGTCGCGGATCGGCACGGCCAGCCCGACCCGCAGGCCGTGCCGGGCCAGCGACGGCACGTTGAGGCGGCTGCCGACGACGGAGATGTCGGGGACCCAGGCGGGCTGGCCGGTCTCCCAGGCGACCCCGGAGACGCCGACGCCGGGGGCGAGGGGGCCGGGCTCGGGGATGACGTAGCCGGGCTCGGTCCACATGGCGGCGTTGCGCAGGACGTTGCCGACCTTGTCGACCAGCCACAGCTCGCTGTGCGGCCACTGCAGGGTCCGTGCGACGGTGCCGAGCAGCTCCGGGCCGGCGTCCTCGATCGTGGCCGCCTGCTCCAGGATGCGGGAGACGGCGAGCTCGCACTCGATGAGCCGCTGCGCCCGGCGCCGGTCGGTGACCTCGTGCAGGGCCGCGACGGCGCCGAGCCGGTTGCCGTCGGTGTCGCGGATCGGCTGGGCGTTGGCGGTGAAGCTGCGCCGGGGGCGTCCGGGCATGTGGACGACGACCTCGGCCTCGCGGACGTGCTCGCCGTGAAAGGCGCGGACGAGCGGCAGGTCTTCCGCCTGCGAGGAGCCGGAGTCCCCGTAGGACCGGTAGGTCTCGACCCAGCTGGCGGCGGTCGACTGGTCGGCGTCGCCGCCGGTGATCTCCCGCATCGCCCGGTTGAACAGGATGAGCCGGCCGCGCTCGTCGCAGGCGACCACACCGGCGTCGAGGTTGTCGAGCAGGGCGCTGAGGAAGTGCCGCTCGCGGGCGAGCTGCCGCTCGGCGGTGACGCGTTCGCTGATGTCGTACACGAACGCGTGCGCGTGCCGCCCGGCCGGCCCCTCCACGACGTTCAGGGTCAGCTCGACCGGGAACTCGTCGCCGGCCCGGTTGGTGGCGTACAGCTGCAGCCGCTGCCCGATCAGCTTCGGTACGCCGCCCCGCGCCAACCTGGTCAGCCCGGCGCGGTGCGCGGCCCGGAACCGCTCGGGGATGATCAGCTCGTCCACCTGCTTGCCGATCGCCTCCGCGGCGGACCAGCCGAAGGTGCGCTCGGCCGCCTTGTTCCAGCGGGTGATCTCGCCGGTGAGCTCGATGGCGATGAACGCCTCCAGCGCGGTCTCCAGCACCGCGTCGGTCTCGGCCGCGGCGATCGAGATGTCCTGCCGACTGGTCTCGGCGCCGAGCATGACCTCCAGCATCGCGGCGCACTCCGACACGGCCGCGATGTCGTCGTCGGTCCAGTGCCGGGGGACGGAGTCGGTGACGCAGATCGCCCCGAGCGTGTTGCCGTGCAGGTCGTGGATGGGGTGGCCGAGGTACGCCGTGACGCCCCGGTCGAGCACCGCGCCGAGGTCGCGCAGCATCGGGTGGTCCCGGGCGTCGCTGACGACGAGCGGCGCGTTCTCGGTCACCACGTACTGGCAGAACGAGCTGGTCGCCGGCTCGGCGTGGACGCGGTCGAGGTCCGGCGGGAGGCCGTGCCGGCCGATGATGTGCATCCGCTCGTCGTCGACGAGGGTCAGCAGACCGACGGGGGCGACGACCGAGCGTGCGGCGAGCCGGACCAGGCCGTCGACCGGCGCGGACGACGACGCCAGCAGCGACTGTGCGCGCCGGAGCGCGGCGAGCCGTTCGGGCTGCGTGAGCACGCCGAGGTCGAGCTGCGGCATGTCCACCCCCAACCCGCGAGCAGCTAGGTCGATGGTACCCGCGCAAAGGGGTTAAATCAGACTAAAGCCGGAGCTGCGTGGCCCGGGCCAGGGTCGACGACGGGTCCTCGCCGGCGGTCAGATCGATGTCGTCGGTGAGCCGGCCGTCGGCGAGCCGCAGCAGCCGGTCGCACCGCGCCGCGATCTGCTGCTCGTGTGTGGCCAGCAGCACCGTCATGCCCCGCGCCTCCCGCAGGTCGAGCAGCAGGTCCAGGATCTGCGCGCCGTTGGCGGAGTCGAGGTTGCCGGTCGGCTCGTCGGCGAGCAGCAGCTTCGGCGACCCGATCAGGGCCCGGGCGATCGCCACCCGCTGCTGCTGGCCGCCGGACAGCTGCGCCGGCAGGGCCCGCTCCCGGCCGGCGAGGCCGACCGCGTCGAGCAGCTCGCGGGCGCGCTGCTGCTTGTCGAACCCGACGCGGAACGGCAGCACCGGCGCGATGACGTTGTCGAGCGCGGTGAGCGCGGGCAGCAGGTGGTACCGCTGGAACACGAACCCGACCGTGCGCCGGTATTCGCTGAGCTTGCGCCGCCGCAGCGCGGTCACCTCGACGCCGTCGACGACGATCGTGCCGGCGTCGGCGCTCTCGATCGCGCCGACCAGGTGCAGCAGCGTCGACTTGCCCGACCCGCTCGGCCCGGTGACCGCGGTGAAGCTGCCGGGCTCCACGCTCAGGGTCAGCTCGTCGGCGGCGACGATGTCCTGCTCCCCGGTGTGGAAGCGCTTGGTCAGCCCGGCGACGGACAGCGCCGCGCCCGTGGAGAGGGTGGCGCCGGTGGACGGTGCGGTCATCGCCCTACTCTGTCGCAATGCATTGCGACAATGCAAGGGGCGAGTAGGCTCTGGACATGCCGATCCATCACGCGGTGCTGTCGCTGCTGTCGCACGGGCCCAGCTACGGGTACGAGCTGAAGAGCGCCTTCGAGACCGCGGTCGGCCCGCAGTGGGGCCCGCTGAACATCGGGCACCTGTACCAGATCCTGGACCGGCTCTCCCGTGACGGCATGGTCAGCTCCGAGCGGCACGCCCAGGCGGTGAAGCCCGACCGGGTCGTCTACGAGATCACCGACGCCGGCCGCGGCGAGCTGCGGCGCTGGCTGGACGAGGCGAGCCCGCGCAGCGGCGGCTTCCGCGACGACTTCTTCCTCAAGGTGACCGCGGCGGCCCGCTCCGGCGACGGGGAGGTGGTGCGCACCGTGCTGGGCCAGCAGCGCACGTACCTGCTGCGCGAGCTGCGCAACCTCGACGGCCTGCGGCGCAAGGCGGCCGACCCGGTCGTCGGGCTGCTGCTGTCGGCGGCGACCCGGCACGTCGAGGCCGACCTCGCGTTCGTCGACGACGCGGAGCGGGCGCTGCTGAACGATCCGGCCACGGTCGCCACGCTGAAGGGCGTCCGGCCGACGGGCCCGGACCAGCTGCAACAACCCGCCTAACGGGGGTGCAGGGCGCCCCGCCGCAGGCCGGGGATCTCGAACGGCTCGCCCAGCAGCTCGGCCGCGCCCAGCCGCGCCAGCGCCGGCGCGGTCTGGATGCCGGAGCCGCCCTGCCCCGCGAACCAGTAGAACCCGTCCTGCACCGGGTCGGGCCCGACGACCGGGTTGCGGTCCGGCGCGAACGTCCGCAGCCCCGCCCAGCTCGTCCGCACCCGCCGCAGGTCCAGAGTGGTGACCGCGGCGACCCGCTCGACCGCGAGGGCGACGTCCTCCGGCGCGGCGACCGCGTCGACCGGCGGCGACGGCGTCTCGTCGCACGGCGACACCAGCAGCCCGCCGCCCTCGGGCCGGAAGTAGAACTCGTCGCCCACGTCGTGCACCAGCGGCCAGCTGGGCGCGACCCCTTCGATGGAGACGATCGCCACGGTACGGCGCAGCGGCGCCAACCCCGCGGCAGCCACCCCGAGCCGCCCGGCGACGGCGTCCGCCCAGGCACCGGCCGCGTTGACGACCCGCTCGGCCTCAAGCTCGCCGCGGTCGGTGGTGAGCCGCCAGCCGCGGCCGGTCCACTCGCCGGCCTCCAGGCCGATCGCGGTGCGCAGCACCACTCCCGCGGCGGCGGCACGCTTGCGGTACAGCTGATGCAGCGCGTCGACGTCGATGTCCTGCGCGGTGCGCTCGACCGCGGCCCTGGCGACCGCCGACGGGCGCAGTGCCGGGCACAGCGTCTGCGCCCCGACGACGTCCGTGCCGCGCAGCGACGGGTTGGCGGTCAGCAGCGCGTTCATCGCCGGGAGCTGCTCCTCGCCGGCGATCCAGACCAGCGGCCTGGCCCGCAGCAGCGGCGTGCCGGACTCGGCGCCGAGCGCGTCGAGGATCGTCCGCGACGCGCGGGTCAGCGCCCGCACCTCGGGCGTGCCGTAGCTCTCGAGGAAGGCGGCCACGGACCGCCCGGTCGTGTGGTAACCGAACTGGTTCTCCCGTTCGAGCACCATGATCCGTAACGGCTCGCGGTGGCCACCCGCCGCCTCCACCCGTGCGACCAACCGGCTGTCCAGCTCGGCGAGCTCCGCGGCGAGGGACAGGCCGGCCATGCCCCCACCGATCATCGCCACGTCTGCGCGTTCGATCCTGCAATTGTCGCAGGCGATGTTGTGATGTTGCAGAATGTTCCGTTTCGAGTCGGGTAGGCATGAGGCGTGAGATTCGCCGAACTCGCCGCCCGCTGGCAGGACCGTCCCGTGCTCGTCGTCGGCGACGCCGTGCTCGACTGCTGGCTGACCGGGACCCCGACCCGCATGAGCCGGGAGGCTCCCGTCCCCGTCATCACGCTGGAGACGACCCGCGAGGTCGCCGGCGGTGCCGCGGCCGTCGCGGGCGCCTTCACCGGCCTGGGCGCCAGGACCACCGTCGTCGGCGTGACCGGCGACGACGACGCGGGCGCCATGCTGCGCTCCAGGGTGTGGGACGGCGGCGCCACCGACCGCCTGGTCGTCGCGGTCGGCCGGCGCACGCTCACCAAGCGCCGCGTCGTCGCCGCGGGCCAGGTGGTGGCACGGTTCGACGACGGCGACACGAGCCCCCTCACCGGCCCGGCCGCCGAGACGCTCCTGCACCGCCTGGGCGAGTCCCTCGCCGAGCGCCCCGCTGCGGTCGTCGTCTGCGACCTCGGCGCCGGCACCCTCGGCCCCGCCGTCCGCACGCTCCTGGCCAGCCGGCGCCTCGACGTGCCGCTCCTCGCCGTCGACGCGCTGGACCTCGCGCCGTGGGCCCACCTCGGCCCTGACCTCGTCACACCCACCCTCGACACCGTCGGTGGGGTCGTCGACGGTACGACCACCGCCGCCGTCATCGCATCCCGCGGCATGCTCCTGCGCTCGACCGCCGCCGCCGTCGTGGCCGTCACCCTCGACGCCGACGGTGCGGTCGTGCACAGCCACGACGCCGACACGGTCCACACCTCGGCGGCCCCGACACCACGCAACCGGTCCGCGTACGTCGCCGGCTTCGTCCTCGCCCAGCTCGCCGGTGCCGCCCTGCCTGAGGCCGCCGCCACCGCCCAGCGCTGCGCCGCCATCCGCGACCGCGACCTCCCCTTCGCCGCCGCCCAACTCGGCTCCCTGGACCCCACCCCAGCCTGACCCACCACCAAGCCGCCCGACTTTCTCCGCTCCGTGCACGCCCTCCTCGCCCGCCCGCCCGCGCAGACGTTGGTCAATGCCCGAATAAGCGGCTTTTGTTCTATAGATATTGCGCGATCCACCCCCAAGTTGATCTCCGAATGCGGGGTGGATCGCGCAGCGTCGATTCCCCCAAGGGGGCATTTCGGGGCATTGGCCAACGTCTGTGCGGGGGAGTGCCCGTCGGGTGCCCGTCGAGTGCCCGGCGAGAGTGGCGGGTTGGTGGTTTGCTCAGCCCCGTGCTTGCCGGTGGCCGCCCGGTGCTCGGCGAGGGTGGTGGGTCGGTGGCTCGGCTCAGCCGGGTGGCCGTCGAGTGTTTGCTGAGTGCGCGCCGGGGTTCGGTGGGAGTGGTGGGTTTGTGGTGCTGTTCAACTGGGCTGCGGCGTCGGCGTGTGGGTGGGGCGGTATGGGGTTGTTCTGCGGATGGGGCATTGCTGAGCTGTGTCGGTTGTGAGGTGAAGCTGCCAAGGGCGCCGCGTGCAGACGTTGGTCAATGTCGCAATTCGTGGGTTTTGTTCCGCGGGGTGCGGTGGTTCAGCCGAGGGTGACCTCGGTGGTGGGGATGAGGGTCTTGGGGTCGCAGCGGACGACGACGCGGACCTCCTGGCCGTTCGTCTTGAAGGTGACCCGGTATTCGGCGGCCGGGCCCTGCTGGGCGTCCTCGACGTGGAAGCCGGTCGCCGGGCGCAGGTAGTCGGCCCAGGTCAGGCCGGCGTTGCAGTGGGCGGCCACGGTGCCGCCGGGGGTGCGCAGGATCTGCGTGGAGCCCGGCGACGGAGAAGGGGACGGGGAGGGGTCGGCGGAAGGGCGGCCGCCGCTGGTGGCGGCCACCATGGACGAGCGGACGGCCTCCACCTTGTCGACGCCGACGACGCCGAGCGCCGTCGTGCACACGGCCCAGGCACTGATCGCGAAAACCCACCGTCCACGCCGCATGCGGGGCGCCCTGCCCGGGAGTGGGGAATGCACACCGGCGGGGGAGGGAGATCGGGAGCGAGCTGGGTTTGGGACGGCGACGACCTTGTTGGTGACTTCCCCGCCTGTCTGTCCGTATCATGCCCGAGACGCGCCACCCCCCTGTCGACGCGACCCACGAGGACCACATGAAGACCCGCACGTGGAGAATCCGCACGTGGTCGATCCGCGCCAAGATCGTCACCCTGCTGCTCCCGCCGCTGCTGTCGCTCGTCGTGCTGTGGGTCTTCGCGACCAGCCTGACGTCCGGTGCGGTGGTCGAGCTGTTCGATGCGCAGACCTACTACACGCTGGCCGCCGAGCCGGCCGAGACGATGACCGTCGAGCTGCAGCGGGAGCGGAAGCTCTCGCAGGTGTACCTGGGGTCCGGCCGGGCCGAGGGGAAGCCGGAGGCGGCGCTGCTGGCCGAGCAGCGGCGCAAGACCGACACCGCCATCAGCCACTTCCGGTCCCTTGCCGGTAAGGGCGAGACCAGGGACGCCATGCCGGAGGTCGCCAGGGGGCGCCTCACGGAGATCATGGTGGCGCTCGACGGGATCGTGTCGGGGCGCTCGGGGATCTCGCTCGGGCAGATCGACCGGACCGGCGCGATGGAGGTCTACAACGGGCCGATCGACGCGATCTACCGCTGGTACAACGCGCTGCCCGGCGTCAGTGACGCGCAGCTGAGCAAGGACGCCCGGACCAACATCGCGATGAGCCGGGCCCGGGAGCTGCTCGCCCGGGAGGACTCGCTGGTCAACGGCGCCGCCGCGGCGGGCAAGTTCATCCGCACCGAGGCCGCCGACCTGATCGCGGCGATCGGCGCGAAGCGCGCCGAATACGCGGAGCAGTCCGCGGAGCTGCCCGAGACGGTGCAGCGGGTCTACCGGGACATCGTCGCGGGCGACGCGCACAAGAAGCTGACCGGTTTCGAGGACAAGATCATCGCCGAGGCCAGGCCGAACGTCGCCATCCCGGTCGACATCGCCGTGTGGCGCGACGCCTACGACAAGCTCGCCGAGCAGCTGCGCCAGCTGGACCTCCAATACGGCGACACGATCCTGGAGCGGGCCGAGCCCGTCGGTGTCGCGATCATCGTCCGGCTGGTGCTCGCCGCGGTGCTGGGGCTGCTCGCGATCGCGATCTCGGTCGTGCTGTCGATCCGGATCGGCCGGTCGCTGATCAACCGGCTCACCGGCCTGCGGCAGGACGCCCAGATCCTCGCCGACCAGCGGCTGCCGGAGCTCGTCGGCCGGCTGCGCCGGGGCGAGGAGTTCAACCTGGCCGAGGCGGCACCACCGCTGGAGTACGGCACCGACGAGATCGGCAAGGTGGGCAACGCGTTCAGCGCCGTGCAGCGCACCGCGATCGAGTCCGCGGCGCACGAGGCGCAGCTGCGCCGGGGGCTCAACGAGGTCTTCCTGAACATCGCCCGCCGCAGCCAGACGCTGCTGCACCGCCAGCTCGCGCTGCTGGACCGGATGGAGCGGCGGACCGGCGACCCGGAGGAGCTGGAGGACCTGTTCCGGGTCGACCACCTCGCCACCCGCATGCGCCGCCACGCCGAGGACCTGGTCATCCTGGCCGGCGCGACCCCCGGCCGCGGCTGGCGCAACCCGGTGCCGATGGTCGACGTGGTCCGCGGCGCGGTGTCGGAGGTCGAGGACTACGCGCGGGTCGGCTTCCTCACGCTGCCCGAGGCGTCGCTGGTCGGGCGGGCCGTCGCCGACGTCATCCACCTGCTCGCCGAGGTGATCGAGAACGCGACGTCGTACTCGCCGCCGCACACCCGGGTGCAGATCAGCGGCCAGCTCGTGCCGAACGGGTTCGCGGTCGAGATCGAGGACCGCGGGCTGGGCATGGCGCCGGAGGCCATCGAGGAGGCCAACCAGCGGCTGCTGCACCCGCCGGACTTCGACCCGGCCAACAGCGCCCGGCTCGGCCTGTTCGTGGTGGCGCTGCTCGCGGCCCGCCACGGCGTCCGGGTCACGCTGCGGTCGTCGCCGTACGGGGGCGTCACCGCGGTCGTGCTGATCCCGCCCCACCTGATCACGGGCGCCACCCCGGAGCTGACCGCGTCGACCCCGTCGGAGGCGGCATCGGAGCTGGCCGATGAGCTGGCCGACGAGCCGGTGGCGCAGCCCGAGTTCGAGGCGCGCCATGTCGGGGCGGACGAGCGGCTCACCGCGGAGGTCCTGGAGCTCGTCCCGTCGCACGTGAGCACGGCCGCCACGCACGCGCCCCTGCCCGTCCGCGGGCGCGACGCCGACGCCGACGCCGACGCACCGCAGCCGGTCGTGCCGGCTCAGGCGGTACCGACGCGGCAGACGCCGGCAGAGCAACCCGTCGACCTCACCGACGACGGACTCCCCAAGCGGCGCCGGCAGGCGAGCCTCGCCCCGCAGCTCCGGGAGCGACCTGACGACGAGCACACGGTCGACGGCGTGCCGGCGTCGCAGTTCGCGGCCGCCGGGACCGGTGGCAGGTCGCCCGAGCAGACCCGCGCGATGATGACGTCGCTGCAGGCGGGGTTCACCCGGGGGCGCCGGGAGGCGGCGCTCACCGACGATCAACCCACACTGGAAAGGGACGCATAGGTGGCACAATCGACGAGTCGCACCGGCAAGCTCGACTGGCTCCTCGACGACCTTGTCGATCGGGTCGAGTCGGCGCAGCACGCCGTGGTGCTCTCCGCCGACGGGCTGCTCATGGGCGCGTCCAGCCACCTCGGCCGGGACGACGCCGAGCACCTGTCCGCGGTCGCATCCGGGTTTCAGAGCCTGGCCCGCAGCGCCGGCCGGCACTTCAACGGCGGCGCCGTCCGGCAGACGATCGTGGAGATGGACGACGCGTTCCTGTTCGTCACGGCCGCCGGGCAGGGCGCCTGCCTGGCGGTGCTGAGCACGGCGGACTCCGACATCGGCGTGATCGCCTACGAGATGGCGATGCTGGTGACCCGGGTCGGGCAGTACCTCACCGCACCGTCACGAACGGGCGCTCCGTCCGATGTCGCGGGGTGAGCACGACTGGCTCGACTCCGACGCCGGGCCGGTGGTCCGCCCGTACGCGGTGACCGGCGGGCGGGCCAAGCCCGTCGTCGGCGGCTTCGACCTGGTCGCGTTCGTCGTCAACGCCGACGGCGGGACGGGCCCCCGGCACCTGCAGCCCGAGCACTACGCGATCCTGGCCCGCACCCGCGTGCCGATCACGGTCGCGGAGCTCGCCTCACACCTCGATCTCGCGCTCGGCGTCGTGCGCGTGCTGCTGGGCGACCTGCTCCAGCAGGGCCTCATCGAAATGCATGAACCCGTGTACGACCAATCCGTCGGGCCGCAGCGGCCCGACGATCGCATTCTCAAGGCGGTTGTCAATGGTCTCCGATCGCTCTGACGGGCACATCCCGCTGGCGGTGAAGATCCTCATCGCCGGGGGGTTCGGCGTCGGCAAGACCACGCTCGTCAGCGCGGTCAGTGAGATCCGTCCCCTCCAGACGGAGGAGGTGCTCACCAACGCGGGCGTCGGCATCGACGACGTCAACGGCGTGGAGGGCAAGACCACCACGACGGTGGCGATGGACTTCGGCCGGATCAGCATCAACGACGACATCGTGCTCTATCTCTTCGGTACCCCGGGACAGGACCGCTTCTGGTTCCTGTGGGACGAGCTGGCGCTCGGCGCGCTCGGCGCGGTCGTGCTCGCCGACACCCGGCGGCTCACCGACTGCTTCCCGTCGGTGGACTACTTCGAGGAGCGCAACACGCCGTTCCTGGTCGCCGTCAACTGCTTCGACGGCGTGCAGAAGCACACCGCGGAGGCGGTCCGCCGGGCGCTGGACCTCGACCCGGACGTGCCCGTGGTGCTCTGCGACGCCCGCGACCGGCGCTCGATCAAGGGCGTGCTCATCGCGCTCGTCGAGCACGTGATGACGATCAAGCAGGCACCGGCACTCGAGCCAGCGCGGCGGCCTGGCTTCTGATCTCCGGCACGGCCGTCGTCTCCCACCAGGCACCCCGGCGGGTCGGGCCGATCGCGAAGATGCGGTCGGACGGCTCGCCGTCGCGGCCGACGAGCCGGCCGTGCGCGTCGACGTCGAGACCGGTGCCGGTCGGGTCACGTCGGGCCAGCCCGTCGTCCAGCAGCGCCCGGCCGAGCGTGCTGGTGGTGGCGCCGCCCGGGCCGGTGCAGTTGACGATCGCGCCGACGGGCCAGCTCACGTCCCTGTCCTTGAACCGCAGCGTCACCACGAAGCCGCGCTCGCCGCGCCGGATCGAGTGGATCGCCGCCGCGTGCGTGCGGAGGGCGCCGCTGTCGCGCAGCGCGGCCACCCGTGCCGCGACCGTCGGCGCCATCCGGTGCCGGTGGACCTCCCAGTACGCCGCGACGTGCTGCAGGAACCGCCGCCGCGCGTCCACCGACAGCTGCCGCCACAGCCGGTCGATCTGCGGCCGCAGCGTGTCGACGGCGCAGCGCCAGTCGGCCTCGGTCGCCGCGTAACGCCGGACCGCCCGCAGTAGCCCGCGCGCGTCGGCGCCGTCATGGGCGAACGTCCCGGTGGCCTTCGGCTGGGTCTCCAGGTGCGGCTGGGGGAGCAGGCCACGGCGCGACACCGCGTGCAGCGGCGCCCGGCGCCCCCGGCTGCTCAGCGACATCGCCACGTCCAGCGCGGTGAGCCCGGTGCCGATCAGCAGCACCGGCACGTCGCCCGGGACCCGGTCCAGCGCGCCCGGCGTCCACGGGTTTCCCACATAGTAGGGGTGGGTGCGCACGGCCGAGGTGATCGACAGCGGGCCCGCCGGGGCGCCGTGGCCGAGGGCGAGCACGACCCGGTCCGCGGCCACGGTCTGCCCGCCGCGCAGCACCACGCTCAGTCGCTCCCGGCCGGCGTCCACGCGGATCGCCACGCCCCGGACGTGCTCGAAGTCGGCGCCGCGCAGCCGGTCGTGCAGGTAGTCGCCGAAGACCGCGCGGGGCGCGAAGTCCGCCGGGCCGATGGGGAGTCCCTGGTCCCGGCACCAGTCGACGAAGTCGTCCGGGGCGTCGGCGAGCGCGCTCATCGCCGCCGCCCGCGAGTTGAGCAGATGCGTCGGGTCGGTCGTGCGGTACGCCGCGCCGCGACCGAGCGTGCCCGCCGGCGCCGGGTCGACCAGCACGACCCGGTCCGCCGGACCGCTGACATGGATCGCCGTCAGGGCGCCGCTACAGCCTCCGCCCACGACCACTGTGGTTTGCATGCCCGCCCCTAATTTCTATCTAACCGGTAGGTTTTAACTGTACTAGGTGCGGCCGCCCGGGTGTAGAACCCAGATCGTCCGGGCATGTCGGGTTCAGGGCCTGTCGGGCCCCGAGGAGGTGCACCGATGTCGATCTTTCGGACCAAGTCGATCGAGCAGTCGCTGCGGGACACGGACGAACCGGGCAGAGGACTGCGCAAGAACCTGTCGGCGTTCCACCTGACGGTCTTCGGGGTGGGCGTGATCATCGGCACGGGCATCTTCGTGCTGACCGGCCAGCAGGCCGCCCGCAACGCCGGCCCGGCCATCGTGATCTCGTTCGCCCTGGCCGGGGTGGTGTGCGCCCTCGCCGCCCTCTGCTACGCGGAGTTCGCCTCCAGCGTGCCGGTCGCCGGCTCCGCGTACACCTTCTCCTACGCCACCCTCGGGCAGTTCGTCGCCTGGATCATCGGCTGGGACCTGTGCCTGGAGCTGGCCCTCGGCGCCGCCGTCGTGTCCCGCGGCTGGTCGGCCTACCTGCAGGAGCTGTTCGACCTGCCCACCTGGCTCGCCGGGGACAAGGCCCTGCCCGACTTCGGGGCCGCCTTCATCGTCGCCGCCCTCTCGATCGTGGCGGTCATGGGCGCGAAGCTGTCCGGGCGGGTCACCGGGTTCCTCGTCGTCGTCAAGGTCGCCGTCGTCGTGTTCGTCATCGGGCTCGGCGTGTTCTTCATCAAGGCCGCCAACTACACGCCGTTCATCCCCGCCGCCGAGCCGTCGACCAAGGCCAGCGGCGGCGACGCGCCGCTGCTGCAGGTCCTGGCCGGGATCACGCCGCAGCACTTCGGCTGGTTCGGCATCGTCGCGGCCGCGTCCATCGTGTTCTTCGCGTACATCGGCTTCGACGTCGTCGCGACCACCGCCGAGGAGACCCGCAACCCGCAGCGCGACGTCCCGTGGGGCATCATCGGCTCCCTGGTCATCTGCGGCGTGCTGTACATGGCGGTCGCCTTCGTGGTGACCGGCATGGTCCCCTTCGAGCAGCTCGACACCGCCGCGCCGCTCGCGAAGGCGTTCGACCTCGTCGGGCAGGGCTGGGCCGCCGACCTGATCTCCCTCGGCGCCGTGTGCGGCATCACGTCCGTCATCCTCGTGCTGCTGCTCGGGCAGGCCCGGGTGTCGTTCGCGATGGCCCGCGACGGCCTGCTGCCGCCGATCCTGTCGAAGGTGCATCCCCGCTACGGCACCCCGTGGGTCATGTCGGCGATCACCGGCGTCGTGGTCGCCGTGCTCGCCGCGTTCGTGCCCCTGTCGGAGCTGTCGGAGCTGACCAGCATCGGGACCCTGTTCGCGTTCATCGTGGTGTCGCTCGGCGTGATCGTCCTGCGGCGCACGCGGCCCGACCTGCCCCGGGCCTTCCGGGCGCCGGGGGTGCCGTGGCTGCCGGCGCTGAGCGTGGTGGCCAGCCTGTGGCTGATGCTCAACCTGCCGGTGGTGACCTGGGTGCGGTTCCTGGTCTGGATGGCCGCCGGTCTGGTGCTGTTCTTCCTGTACGGGATGCGCCGCGCCAACCTCGCGCTCGCCACGGAAGGCGGGGAGGGGCTCACCGCGGGCGGCGGGCGGCCGGACGACCGGTCGGCGCCGGGCGACCGGACGCCGTAGGGAGGCTCGGGCCGAACGGGACGCGGAGCCGGCGCCCCCGGGGTGCGGGTCTTCTCATACCGACCCGCACGTGTCCCGGGTGGCGCCGGGTTCGCCGGTGCTGGAAAGGTGACAGGCATGAGTGACTTCGGCCTGCAATCCGACTTCGGCGTCGACTTCGACCCGGGTGACCTCGGTGTGTCCGACTTCGCCGACCCGCACGCGGTCTTCGGCGAGGAGCACGGGGTGGAGGCCGGCCTCAGCCCCGCGAGCGAGACCACGGCCGACCCCGGCACCGAGGAGTCCGACGCCGACCCCGCCGCAGCCGCCGCCGGGTCGCAGGCGCCGCCGTCCACCGAGGGGCTGGAGACCGCGAGCTACGACAGCGACGGCGACGGCGTGGCCGACGTGCTGGTCGCCGACGAGAACCACGACGGCGTCACCGACATCGCCATGTGGGACACCAACGACGACGGCCTCATCGACCAGGTCGCCTACGACCAGGACCACGACGGCAAGATCGACCTGATCTACCACGACGACGACTTCGACGGCGAGGTCGACCGCGTCGAGAACGCCGACGGCTCCCAGGACGTCCCCGGCTACACGTCCAACTAGCCGGGCAACCAGCCGGGCGACTAGCGCAGCCCCGCGCGGACCTTGCGCATCTGCTTCTCGTACTGGCGGCGGCCCACCGTGTGCCACAGCACCCGGGCCGGCATGGGCAGGTGCGACAGGAAGCGGCTCGTCTCCTCGGGCGTGGCATCCTCCAGCAGCGCGCCGAGCATGAAGAGCAGCTTGTCCTTCGGGGTGTGCGACCGGGCCTCCTCGCCGAGCGCCGTCCACTCCGCCACGGTGATGTGCTCCGACACCAGCGGCAGCACCGAGTGCTCCTCCTCGTCGAGGTGCACGAGCAGGTCCCGGCGGTGCCGGTCCATCGCGTCGGCGAGCGCGTCCCGGGCCGGCGCCGACGCGTCGGCCTCCCACACGGCGAGCAGGGCCATCGCCTCGCGGAGCCCGGCGGCGACGACCTCGTGCTGCTGCTCCATCCGCAGCACCAGGTCCGCGTCCAGGTCGACGCGGGCGAGCAGCTTCGGCCACAGCAGCGCGTCCTCGCCCGTGTGGTGGGCGTGCAGGCCGGCGTCGTACTCGCGGAACATCGAGCCCAGGAACCTCGCGCGCTCCACGTCGCCGGGCCGGACGTTGCGGACGAGCTGGGGCATCAGCCGCGACTCGCGCCGGAACACGCGGTGCACGACGACCATCTCCTGGACCCAGGGACGCTCAACGGTGGTGGTCATATCGGGTAACTCCTCGAACGCGGGATTCAGTGGTGCGTTCAAGGTGCGGGGACTGTCTTGTAGCAGTCTTGGAACACGCTTGGGGACGGCTACGATGGCCCGCGTCATGCTGATGCGGGTGCTCGGGCCGTTCACGGTCGACGTCGGCGGCGGTGCGGCCGACCTCGGCGGCCCCCGCCAGCGCGCCGTGCTCGCGCTCCTGCTGTCCGCCGGCGGCGACGTCGTCTCCGTCGACCGGATGATCGACGACCTGTGGCGCGGCGAGGCGCCGCCGCGGGCGATCGCGTCCCTGCAGGCGTACGTCTCCAACCTCCGCCGCGTCCTCGAGCCTGCCCGCGAACGCCGCGCGCCGGCCCGGCTGCTGATCAGCGCGCCGCCCGGCTACGCGATCCGGGTGCCGCCCGACGCCGTCGACGCGTGGCGCTTCGAGGCCCTCCTCGCCGAGGCGCGTGCCGCGCACACCGCCGAGCCCGGCCGGGCGCGGCTGCTGCTGCGGGCCGGGCTGGAGCTGTGGCAGGGCGGCGCGTACGCCGAGTTCGCCGAGGAGCCCTGGGCGCAGCCGGAGGCGGCGCGTCTCGAAGAGCTCCGCCTGGTCGCCCGGGAGCTGCTGCTGGACGTGGCGCTGCGGACCGGCGGCGCGGCCGAGGCGGTCCCGGAGGCGGAGCTGCTGACCCGGCAGGCGCCGCTGCGGGAGGAGGGGTGGCGGCTGCTCGCGCTCGCCCTGTGGAGCACCGGCCGGCAGGCCGACGCCCTCGCCGCGCTGCGCCGCGCCCGCGCCGTCCTCGCCGACGAGCTGGGCCTGGACCCGGGGCCCGCGCTGGTGGAGCTGGAGTCCGCGATCCTCGGCCAGCGCGTCGAGATCCTCGACAGCCTGCGCCCGGCGCCCACCTCTGCGGGCAGCGTCCGGGCAGATGTACCGGCGACCGCCGAGCCCGACCCGCACCCAGCGCCCGGCGGGCACGACGCACGACCCGGCTCCGGCGAGCACGGCGTGCGGCCCGGCTCCGGCGGGCACGAGGCGTGGCCCGGCTCCGGCGGGCGTGGCGCGCGGTCCGGCTCCGGCGAAGCCGAGGGGTGGACTGCGGAGAGCGCGGGACCGGCGGGCGACGAGCACCATGCGCGGGCCGGCGGGCGGCGGGCGGGCACAGCCGAACGTGCCGGCGGCAGCTCCGTACATGAGCGGACGACGGCACCACAGGCGCGTGGGGCCGGGCAGGACGAGGTGTTCGTCGGGCGGGGACAGGAGCTGGCGACGCTCGCCGGAGTCGCCGCCGAGGCCGTCGCCGGCGGTCCGCGGATCGTGCTGCTCAGCGGCGAGGCCGGGGTCGGCAAGACCAGCGTGCTCGCCCGGTTCCGGCAGGAGCTGCTCGACGGCGGCTGGCTCGTCGCGGTCGGCAGGTGCCCCGAGGTCGACGGTGCGCCCCCGGCGTGGGCCTGGGTCGAGGCGCTGCGCGGGCTCGCCGGCGACGTGCCGCCCGACGACCTCGCGCCGGCGCTCGCGCCGCTGCTCGAGGACGCCGACCGCCCCCTGGCGGCCCCCGGCGAGGTCAGCGACGTGGCCGGCGGCCGGTTCCGCCTGCACCGGTCCGTGCGCGCGTGGCTGCGGCGGGCCGCCGCCCGCAGGCCCGTGGCCATCGTCCTGGACGACCTGCACGCCGCGGACGCCGAGACGCTGCTGCTGCTCGCCAGCGTCGCCGACCTCACCGACGCGCCGGTGCTCATCGTCGCCGCGCTGCGGCCCGCCGACAACAGGGAGCGGCTCGCCGAGACCCTCGCGGCGCTCGCCCGGCGGTCGCCGCTCCGCGTCCACCTCGACGGGCTCGGGCCCGCCGACGTGCAGCGGCTCGTCGGCGCGTTCACCGACGCCGACGCGGGCACCGTCGCGGCCCTCGCCGAACGCACCGGCGGCAACCCGTTCTACGTCCGGGAGTCCGCGCGGCTGCTCGCCTCGGAAGGCGCGCTCGTCGCCACGTCAGAGGTGCCGGAAGGGGTACGCGACGTGCTGCGCCGCCGGTTGTCGCGGCTGCCGCAGCCGGCCGTCGCGGTGCTGCGCCTCGCCGCGGTCGTCGGGCGGGAGGCCGACGTGGAGACCCTCGTCGGGGCCGCCGACACCGACGAGGGCGCCGTCCTCGACGCGCTCGAGGCCGGGCTCATCGCGGGCCTGCTGACGGAGCCGGCGCCGGGACGGGTCAGGTTCGTGCACGGGCTGGTCCGGGACACGATGTACACGGACCTGTCGCAGCTGCGCCGCACCCGCATGCACGCGAAGGTCGCCGCGTGCACCCGGCAGCTGCGCCCCGACGACTATCCCGCGCTGGCGTACCACTACGCGCGGGCCGCCTCGTCGGACACCGCGGCGCTCGCCGTCGACTACGCGGTGCGGGCGGCGGAGCTGGCCGAGCGGCGCTACGCGTACGACGCCGCGATCGAGCTGCTCGAAGGCGCGGTGCAGACCGTGGAGGCCGTCGCCGGGGACCGCGACCAGCTGCGCATCGACCTCCTCGGCCGGCTGCTGCGGGCGCAGGCGCGGGCGGGCGCGGTGGCGCAGGCCCGGCAGACCCGCGACCGCGCGCTGGACATCGCCGTCGCCGGCGGGCGCGAGGAGCTGCTGATCGCGGCGTTCACCGCGTGGAACGTGCCGACGCCTTGGCAGATCCGTCCGTACGGCGTGATCGACCACCGGGTCGTCGGCCTGCTGAGCCGCCTGCTGCGCAAGCCGGACCTGGACCCGGCGACCAGGGTGCGGCTGCTCGACGCGTTCACCGCCGAGCTCGACGGCGAGGACGACCCGCGCGGCCCGGCGGCCGGACTGGAGGCCTTCGAGCTCGCCGCGGCCCTGCCCGACCCGGCCGTGCGGGCGCTCGGGCTGGCCGCCAGGGCCAGGACGATGCGCTTCGACCTGGAGGCCGGTGAGCGGGCCGAGGTCGGCGCGCGGCTGGCGGAGCTCGCCAGGGCGCACGACATGGTCGCCTACGAGTGGGCCGCCGAGCAGATCCTCGCCAACTGCGCCGCCGCCGGCAACGACGCCGCCGGCGTGCGGGACCGGATCGCGCGGCAGGGTGCGCTCGCCACGGCGTACCAGCTGCCGGAGCCCCAGGCGGTCATCCTCAGCGCCCGGGCCGCGCTCGCGCACGTCGCCGGCGACTACGCCGAGGCGCAGCGGCGCTACGACGAGGCGCTCGAACACATGCGCCGGCAGGGGTCGCTGCACGCCGACGGGTTCCACTTCCTCGCCACCGCGAGCCTGCTCATCAGCCAGGGCCGCTTCCAGGAGTACCTGGCGCAGACCCGCGCGACGAGGGAGGCGCTCGGCCCGATCGCCGACGACGCCCTCGCCCTGGCGCTCGTCGAGGCGGGCCGGCCGGACGAGGCGCGGGCCATCGCGGTCGGCGAGCACCGGCACCGGCCCGACTACTTCCAGTCCGCGTTCATGGCGGTGCGGGGGCTGGCCGTCGTCGCGCTCGGCCGGGCCGACCTGGCCCCCGCCGTCATCGAGGCGCTGCTGCCGGTCCGCACGCAGATCGCCGGGATGAGCAGCACCTCGATCGCGATGCGCCCGGTCGCGTACATCCTCGGCCGGCTGTTCGAGCTCCTCGGCGACCACGACCGGGCGGCGGAGCACTTCCAGCTGTCGAGGGACGTCGCCGCCACGTGGGGCGCCGCCCACTGGGTCGCCGACGCGGAGGCCGCCCTGTCGGCGCTCCGCGCTCATCCGCGCTGAACCCGCGCTCACCCGCGTGCAACCAGCGCCGAATCTGCGCTGGACCTGCGCTGGACCCGTCCGCACCAGGTCAGGAGCGCGACCGCGGCCAGCGCGAACCCGGCGTTGCCCCACCACCGGACCGGGTCGTCCGGCCGCATCAGCCAGGTCAGGACGAAGCCGAGCCACGCGTACGTCAGCAGCACCCCGCCGACGAGCGCGATGTGCCGCCCGTGCGTCCACCGTGGACTCCGGGCGAGCCGGGAGACGACGACGGCGGCGAGCCCGAGCAGCGCCACCCCGATCCAGACCCCGGCCCAGCTCTCCGGCACCACCACGAACGACCCCGACAGCACGAACCCACCGGCCCCGGCCAGCCACGCCTTCGGCACCCACCCGCCCGCGCCGCGCGGTCCCGGCCGGCGGGTCAGGAACGCGGCCACCACCAGCAGCGCCGCCACCACGGCCGCCCCGGTCAGCTGCGCCGGCGTGGCGAGGAACCCCGACGAGTCGTGCAGCTCCTTGAAGATGATCCAGAGCCCGCCCAGGTACGCCAGCGCCGTCACCACCAGCCCCGCCGGTCCGAGCCACGGGGTGCGGCGCCGGTCCGGCGTCAGGTGCTCCACCAGCGCGATCGGCAGGGTGATGCTCCACACCGCGTGCCCGACGACGAACGCCATCGAGTTCAGCGCGCTGATCCCCAGCGCCGGCACGGGCGTCACCGACTGGAAGTCGTGCCCCTCGAACGCCGGGTTGAACAGCGACTGGTCCGCCAGCCCCGCCTCGATCACCCCGTACGCCGCCCCGAGCAGCAGCACCGCCGGCCACCCGAACCCGGCCCGCCGCACCACCTCCCTGATGAGCAGCGCGCCGGCGCCGTACATCGGCACCAGGAACGGCAGCGCGGCCAGCTCCCGCACCGAGATGTTGCCCAGCAGGTACTCCCCGACGAACGGCGCCAGCACGAGCAGCCCGGCCACCGGCGCCATCTTGCGGATGAACGCTCCCATGCCTCCAGTCCACCGCCCCGCCACCGCCCCGCCTACCGCCGAAAGTCGCTCCCCACCGTCACCTTCCGCCCACCACCGCCCCCCGGCCACGGGTCGTGGCCGGGATGGGGTAGGAGTGGGGGCGTGGGTGAGCTGGCGGTGGAGCGGGTGCTCGGGGACGTGGTCTCCGTGCTCGGGGGTGGGGCCGGGGTGCTGGTGGCGCCGCCGGGGAGCGGGAAGACGACGCTCGTGCCGGGGGTGCTCGCGGGGGCGTTCGAGGGCAGGGTGGTGGTGGCCGAGCCGCGGCGGATCGCGGCGCGGGCGGCGGCGCGCAGGATGGCCGAGCTGCGGGGCGAGCGGGTCGGACAGAGCGTGGGGTACAGCGTCCGCGGCGACCGCAGGGTCGGGCCCGGGACGCGGGTCGAGGTCGTCACGACCGGGCTGCTCGTGCAGCGGCTCCTCGCGGACCCGGAGCTGGCGGGGGTCGGGACCGTGATGATCGACGAGTGTCATGAGCGGCACCTGGACACGGATCTGGCGCTCGGGTTCCTGGTGGAGAGCCGGCAGACGCTGCGGCCGGAGCTGCGGCTGCTGGCGACGTCCGCGACGGCCGACACGCAGCGGCTCGCGGAGCTGCTGGAGGCGGGCATCGTCGCGGCGGAGGGGTCGCCGCACGAGGTGGCGGTCGTGTGGTGCCCGCCGGAGCGGCCGGTCAGGCCGCCGCACGGGCTCAAGGTCGACCCGGTGTTCCTGGACCACGTGGCGGCGGTGGTGCGCAGGGCGTGGCGGGAGACGGCCGGGGACCTGCTGGTGTTCCTGCCCGGCGCGGCGGAGATCGCCTCGGTGCGCGGCAGGCTCGCCGACCTGCCCACGGACGTCCTGCACGGCCGGCTGCCGGCGGCGGCGCAGGACGCGGCGATCAGGGCCGGCGACCGGCGCCGGGTCGTGCTCGCGACGGCGGTGGCGGAGAGCAGCCTGACGGTGCCGGGAGTGCGGGTCGTGGTCGACGCCGGGCTGGCGCGGGTCCCACGGACGGATCATGCTCGCGGTCTGGGTTCTCTCGCCACGGTACGAGCGGCGAAGGCCTCCACCGTCCAGCGCGCCGGGCGGGCCGGACGGGAGGGGCCCGGCGTCGTGTACCGCTGCTGGTCGCAACTGGACGACGAGCGGCTGCCGGCGCAGCCCGAGCCCGAGGTGGCCGTGGCGGAGCTGAGCGCGTTCGCCCTCGCGCTCGCCTGCTGGGGGCACCCGGGCGGGGTGGGCCTCGCCCTGCCGGACGCACCGCCGGACGCGGCGATGCGGGTGGCGCAGGAGACGCTGCGGGCGCTCGGCGCGGTCGACGACGCGGGGCGGGCGACGCCGCGCGGGCACCGCATGTCGCGCGTCGGCGCGCATCCGCGGCTGGCGCGGGCGCTGCTGGACGGCGCGCCGGCGGTGGGGGCGCGGAAGGCGGCCGAGGTGGTCGCGATCCTCGCCGACGACACCCTCGCCAGGGGCGACGACCTCGCCGCCGCCTGGCGCCACCTCCGCGACGCCCGGGACCCCCGCTGGCGCGCCGAGGCCGACCGCCTGCAGCGCAGCGCCACCCCCGACGCCCAGCAGCCCGCCACCGACGCCCCGCCACGCGCCGCCGCCGACGCCCCGCCACGCGCCGCCGCCACCGACGCTTTGCAACGCGCCGCCGTCGACGACCAGCAGCGCGACGTCGCTGAAGACCAGCAACGCGCCGCCGCCGGTGACCGGCAGCCCGCCGCCCACGCTGGTGACCGGCAGCGCGCCAACCAGGACGGCGGGCGGAGGCGTGCCGCTGGAGGGGGCGGGGCGGCGCCCGCGACGATGCCCGACGACCTGGTCGCGGGGCTGATCGTCGGGCTCGCCTATCCGGAGCGGCTCGCCCGGCTGCGCGGCGGCGCGTACCTGATGGCGGGCGGGACCGAGGCGGCCCTGGCGCAGGGGTCGGCGCTGACGGGGCACCCGTGGCTCGCGGTCGCCGTCGCCGACCGGCAGCCCGGCAACGCCTCCGCCAGGGTCCGGCTCGCCGCCGCGATCGACGAGGACACCGCCCGCGAGGCCGGCGCCGCGCTGCTGTCCACGGTGGACGAGGTGACGGCGGAGGGCGCGGAGCGCCAGGAGCGGCTCGGCGCGATCACGCTACGGCGGCGCGAGCTGAAGGACCCGCCGCGGGAGCTGGTCGAGCGGGCGCTCCGCGAGGCGCTCGCCAAGCAGGGGCTGCGCTGGACGAAGGAGGCGGCCCAGCTGCGGCAGCGGATGGACTTCTGCCACCGCGTCCTCGGCCCGCCGTGGCCCGACGTCAGCGACGCCGCCGTCATCATGCACACCGACCTGAGCCGCGTCACGAAGCTCTCCGCGGTCGACCCCGGGACGACGCTCCGGGCGATGCTGCCGTGGCCCGCGGCGGCCCGGCTCGACGAGCTCGCGCCCGAGCGGCTGCCGGTGCCGAGCGGGTCGCTCGTCAGGCTCGACTACAGCGACCCCGAGGCGCCGGTCCTCGCGGTGAAGGTCCAGGAGGCGTTCGGCTGGCTGGAGACCCCACGCATCGGCGACGGCCGGGTGGCGGTCCTGCTGCACCTGCTGTCGCCCGCGGGCCGCCCCACCGCCGTCACCCGCGATCTGGCGTCCTTCTGGCGCACCGGATATCCGCAGGTCCGGGCCGAGCTGCGGGGCCGGTACCCGCGCCACCCGTGGCCGGAGGACCCGGCCACCGCCGTTCCGACCAGGCGCACCAACCCGCGCAAGTGAACCCCGACCAGGCGCACCAACCCACGCAAGTGAAACCCCGGCCAGGCGCACCAACCCACGCAAGTGAAACCCCGGCCAGGCGCACCAGCCCGCGCAAGGGAAGCACCGGCGGGCGCGGGACCCCGCGCGGGTGAAGCCAACCGGGGCCGCGGGAACCCGTGCGGGTGAAGCCACCCGGCGACTCACCCACCGGCGTCACGGCCGGCGGGCAGGCTGGAGTCCAGAGGAGGCGATCCAACTCCGGGAGGGACGCATGGACTTCCGCGCGATGGACCTGACCACGCTGGCCGCCGAGGCGTTCCAGTACGGCTACCCGCTGCTGACCAGCCTCGCCGCCGTGGAGCGGGAGGGTGGCGCGGACAACACGTTCAGGCATCAGCGGCGCTTCGACGACCGGGCCAACGCCAACCCGGACCTGCTGCACTCGACGGCGCGGCTCGACCTGTCCGGCGGGCCGCTGTGGCTGCGCGTCCCCGACACCGGCGACCGGTACCACGTGCTGCAGTTCGTCGACGCGTGGACGGACAACTTCGCGTACGTCGGCCGGCGGTCCACCGGCGGCGGCGAGCGCGAGTTCCTGCTCGTGCCGCCCGGGTGGGCCGGACGGGAGGCGCCCGGCGCCCAGGTCATCAGGATCCCGACGATGGTGACGACGCTCATCGGGCGGTTCGCCTGCGGCGGCCCCGGCGACGCGCCCGCCGTGCACGCGCTGCAGGACGCGCTGCGGATCGAGCCGATGTACCCGCAGGTCCCGCTCGACGGGCTGCCCCACCCGCAGGCGGGCGTCCCTGAGGACCTGATGTTCTTCGAGACGCTGCGGCGGGCCCTCGCGGCGTTCCCGCCGTCGCCGGCGGAGCGGCGCTACCAGCGCAGGTTCGCGCCGATCGGGCTGCTGGAGCCGGGCACGTCGCCGTACGCGGGCGCGCCGCGCGAGCTCCGCGAGACGCTGCGCGACGGGCTCGAGGCGGCCCGCGACCAGCTGGAGGAGGAGGCGACGACCCGGCACGCCGAACTCGTCAACGGCTGGACCAACGACCTGCACATGTTCGACTTCAACCTCGACTTCTTCGAGGTCGGCACGATGGACACGCCGGAGTGGACGATGCCGGACCGCGACGAGGCGCACGTGATGCGGGCCGTCGCGGCGCGGACCGGCCTGTGGGGCAACCACGCCTACGAGTCGGTCGCGCCGACCGTGCACAAGGACGCGGCCGGCGTCCGGCTCAGCGGCGCCCACCGCTACGAGCTCCGCTTCCCCGAGCCGCCGCCGGCCGAGGCCGGGTGGTCGTTGTCCATGTACGACGCGCCCGGCTCCTTCCCGGTGCCGAACCCCCTGGACCGCCGGGCGATCGGTGCGGGCACACCCGGGCTGCGGCCCGAGGCCGACGGGTCGCTCACCATCCGCATCCAGCACGAGCGGCCCGACGACGTCGCCAACTGGCTGCCGGCGCCGGAGGGAGGCTTCCGGCCGGTGCTGCGGGTGTACGAGCCGAGCCAGGCCGTCCTGTCCGGCACGTTCCAGCCGCCGCCGGTCATGCGGCTCTAGTGCTGTCCTAGTCACCTCCAAGTCGGCTGTAAGTGGCACCCGGGATGGTGTCGCTGCTGATTCAGACGACTTGGAGGCACCACATATGTCCCGCTTGCTCGGCCGGCTCGGAGGAGCGGCCGCCGCCCATCCCTGGCGCATCATCGGCGCGTGGGCGATCGTGCTCGTCGCGTTCACCGCGCTGTCCGCCGGCTTCGGCGGCACCCCGCACGACGACTACAACGTGCCCGGCACCGAGTCGCAGGCGGGCACCGAGTTCCTGCGCAAGCACCTGCCGGAGCTGGCCGGCACCGACGCCCGCGTCGTGGTCCACGGCAAGGGCAAGGTGGACCCCGCGACCCTGGAGGGGCTCCGCACCCGGCTCGCCGCGATGCCGAGCGCCGGGGACGTGTCGCAGCCGCGTATGTCGGCCGACGGCGACACCGCGCTCATCGCCGTCCGGTACACCATCCCGGTCACCGACTTCGAAGGCACCGCCGGCATGGACGCGCTGCGGGCCGCCGCCGAGCCGCTCGTCCGCGAGGGCCTGCAGGTCGAGTTCGGCGGCCAGGTCGCCGAGAACATCTCCGCGCCGTCCGGCACCGCCGAGGCCGTCGGCATCGTCGCCGCGCTGTTCATCCTGGTCTTCGCGCTCGGCTCGGTCATCGCGGCCGGCCTGCCGCTGATCGTGGCGATCAGCGGCCTCGGCGTCGCCAGCGCCGTCATCGCGCTGCTCGCGAAGGTCACCGACATCAGCGGCACCGCCCCCACGATCGCGACCATGGTCGGGCTCGGCGTCGGCATCGACTACGCGCTGCTGCTCGTCGCCCGGCACGTCGAGGGGCTGCGGGCGGGGCTGAGCCCGCGGGAGGCGGCCGCCGCGGCGAACGCGACCGCGGGCGCGTCGGTCATCGTCGCCGGGCTCACCGTGCTGGTGTCGCTGTTCGGCCTGCGGCTGGCGACGCTGCCGGTCTACTCGTCGTTCGGCTACGCCACGTTCGCCGCGGTCGGCGCCGTCATGCTCGCCTCGATCACCCTCGTGCCGGCGCTGTGCGGCCTGGCGGGCCACCGGGTCCTGCCCCGCGCGGTCCGCAAGGGCACCGCCGCGGTGCGGGACACGGTGGCGCGGCCCGGGTTCACGGCGCGGTGGGCGGCGCTCGTCGGGCGGCGGCCCGTCGTCGCGGCACTGGCGTCGCTGCTGGTCCTCGCCGCGCTGGCCGCGCCGGTCCTCGGCATGCGCACCTGGCCGCAGGACGCCGGCAGCCAGCCGACCTCCAACACGACCCGGCAGGCCTACGACCTGACCTCCGCCGAGTTCGGCGCCGGCGCCAACGGCCCGCTCGTCATCGCCGTCGACACGGCCAAGGTGCCGGACGTCGACGGTCTCGTCGCCGCCCTGCGCGCCGTGCCGGGGGTGGCGCTGGTGGCGCCGGCCGCCCGTACCGCCGACGCCGCCGTCATCCTCGTCGAGCCCACGACCGGACCGCAGGACGAGCGGACCACCGAGCTGCTCAACCGTCTCCGCGCCGACGTCCTGCCCGACGGTGCGCTCGTCACCGGGCTCGTCGCGGTGTTCGCCGACATCTCCGACCGGCTCTCCGACCGGCTGTGGATCGTGGTCGCGTTCGTGGTGGCGCTGTCGCTGCTGCTGCTCACCGTCCTGTTCCGGGCGCCGGTCGTGGCCGTCAAGGCCGCCGTCATGAACCTGCTGTCGGTCGCCGCGGCGTACGGCGTGATGACCGCCGTCTTCCAGACCGACGCCGGCGCGAAGGCGGTCGGGCTGCCGCACTCGGTGCCGGTGTCGAGCTGGGTGCCGATCCTGCTCTTCACCGTCCTGTTCGGGCTGTCGATGGACTACGAGGTCTTCCTGCTGTCCCGGGTCCGCGAGGACTGGCTGGCGACCGGCGACGCGCAGGGCAGCGTGGTCCGCGGCCTGTCCGCGACCGGCCGGGTCATCAGCGGCGCGGCGGCCATCATGGTGGCGGTGTTCATCGGGTTCGCCCTCGACCCCGACGTGACGGTCAAGATGATCGGCGTCGGCATGGCCGCGGCCGTCCTCGTCGACGCGACCCTGGTCCGCCTGGTCCTGGTCCCGGCGACGATGTCGCTGCTCGGCCGCGCCAACTGGTGGCTGCCCGGGTGGCTGGACCGCCTCCTGCCGCACGTGAAGGTCGAGGCGGCCGAGGAGCGGGAGCTCGCACCCGTGGCGTAAGGCTCAGCGCAGCCCCAGGGTGGCGCCTCAGCGCAGCGCCTCAGCGCAGCCCCAGGGTGGCGAGGACCCGCCTGACCGTCTGCCCCACCGGCCGGAGGACCGCATCGCGGATCCACCGGCCGGTCGGGGCGACGACCGACTGCCAGACCCACCGGACCGGGGCCACCACGAGGTACTTCCACAGCAGGACGACCGAGTGGTTCCACCCCCATGACACAGCCCACGCGATCCCCCGCCCGACCGGCACGACGAGGTTGCGCCAGAGCCAGGCGATGAGCAGGCCCGCCGGCCGGATCCCGTAGTAGCCGATGACGCCGACGACGAACGCGACCGCGAGCCCGACCGGCCTCAGCACGTAGCGCCACAGCGCGACCGCGAGCCAGGCGATGGCGATGCCGAGCGGGCGGATGCCGTAGCGGTACCCGGTCTCGGCCAGCCACGCGATCGCGATGCCGATCGGGCGCAGGACGAAGCGGTACAGCCCGATCCCGGTCCACCGGACCCCCTGGACCAGGGCCCAGAGGACGTAGTAGACGCCCTTGCCGAGGTAGACCCAGAACAGGCGGGTGCGCTTCGCCAGCCACACGGTCGCGTCCCAGAGCGCCTGCAGCGCGGGCGCGACCACGTGCTCGATGAGCCACGCGAGCGGCGCCGCCACGAGGTTGCGCAGCACCCAGACCAGCGGGATCCAGATCAGGGTGCGCCACACCCAGGCCAGCGGCCGGAGCAGGACGTAGTTGATCGCGATGCCGATCGGGCGCAGGACGTACCGGTAGAGGAGCCGGGGGATCGGCTCCAGGACGTACCGGCGGATCGCGACGAGCAGCTCCCACAGCAGCTTGAACGGCACGACCACGACGACCGCGACCACCCGCACCGGCCACGCCAGCCAGTCCGGGAGCGGCTCCGGCTCCGGCGCGCGGGAGTGCTTCTTCAACGACGTCATGCCGACGCCAGGATCGTGCGGGCCCGCATGAGGGCGAAGCCGAGCAGGTTGAGGCCGCGCCACAGGGCCGGCTCGTCGGCGGAGGCGTCCTGGGCGCTCAGCCCGATGCCCCAGACCCGGTCCACGGGGCTCGCCTCGACCAGGATCCGGTCGCCGGTGCCGAGCAGGAACGCGCGCAGGTCCTCGTGCTGGCCGAACTTGCCGACGCTGCCGTTGACGACGATGTCGAAGCGCTCCTGCTTCCAGACGGTCTCGTCGAAGCCGCGGACCTCGCGGCCGAGGGTCTTCGCGTCGTTGGGGTGCTCCGCCTGCAGCACCTTCGCCGCGGTGGCGTCGTCGCCGAACAGGGTGGCCTTCGACCACATCATGTAGTGCTCGGCGGACGCGTACCGCACGCCGCCGACCTGGAACTCGGCCGGCCACCACTGGCTCAGGCAGCCCGGCCCGACGGAACCGTCGCGGTTGGGCCGGTGCCCCCAGAAGTGCAGGAAGCGGACCCGCGCGTCGGTCGCCATCAGCGCGATGAGCTCGGCGGTGCTGGCCGGTGGGTCGGTCGGAACTGGCATGATCTGAGTCTGCCGGACGGTGGCAACCCGGTATGTCAGGAATCCGGCGGTGCCGTGGGCAAGATCACCGTGACGACCAGCCCGCCGCCCTCGCGCGGCTCGGCCCGCACCCGCCCGCCGTGGGCGCGGGCGACGGCACCGACGATCGACAGGCCGAGCCCGGCGCCGGGCACACCGGCCGCGACCCGCTCGGGTCCGAGCCGCCGGAACGGTTCGAAGAGGCGCGGGATCTCGTACCGCGGCACGACCGGACCCGTGTTGCTGACGGTCAGCGCGACGGTCCCGTCGGGGCGGGTGCCGCAGCTGACGTGGACCCAGCCGCCGTCGGGCAGGTTGTGCCGGACCCCGTTCTCGACCAGGTTGTGGACGAGCCGTTCGAGCAGCACGGCGTTGCCGGTCGTCGGGGCCTCCTGCGGCGCGCTGTCCACGGCCGCCTTCCCGGGTGGCAGTTGCGCCGTGACGTGCTCGACGATGTCGGCGAGGTCGACGAACGACCGGTCGGTCACCTCCCGCTCCGACCTGGCGAGCAGCAGCAGCCCGTCGATGAGCCGCTCGTGCCGGGCGTTGACGGCCAGCAGGGTCCTGCCGAGCTGCCGCAGCTCCGGGGAGGCGTCCTCGGGGTCGACCGCGACCTCCAGGAGCGTCCGGTTGAGCGTCAGCGGGGTCCGCAGCTCGTGGGACGCGTTGGCGATGAACCGCCGCTGGCCGTCGAACGCGTGGTCGAGCCGGGCCAGCATCAGGTCGAACGTGTCGGCGAGCTCCTTGACCTCGTCGTGCGGGCCGGACAGCGCGATCCGCTCGTGCAGCCCGCGGTCGGGGGCGTTGGCGATCCGGCGGGCGGTGGCGGTGACCTGGTGCAGCGGCTGGAGCAGCCGACCGGCGATCAGCCAGCCGAACGCGGTCGCCGCGGCCGCGATGACGGCGAGCGCGATGCCGCCCTGGACGAGCAGCGTCTGCCGGGTGTCGGTGGTGATGTCGTCCCTGATCCGCCGGACGAACAGCTGCCCGTCCGGCGGCGGCGCCGCGACCCCCGAGGGCAACCCGCTGACGGTCCCGCTGATGATCGCGTTGCCGCTCAGCCGCTGGTACAGCAGGACGTAGGTGACCCCGAGCAGCAGCAGCCCGGCGAGGAGGAACAGCCCGCCGTACACCAGCGTGAGCCGCGCCCGGATCGTCAGCCTGTTCATCAGCCTGGTGGTCATCACGCCACCCGGTAGCCGACGCCCGGCTCGGTGTGGACGACCGGTGGGTCGCCGAGCTTGCGCCGGAGCTTGAGGATCGTCATCCGCACCGTGTGCGTGAACGGGTCGGCGTGCTCGTCCCATGCCTTCTCCAGCAGCTGTTCGGCGGAGACCGCGGCGCCGTCGGCGCGCAGCAGCTCGGCGAGGACCGCGAACTCCTTGCGGGACAGCGGCACGTACCGGCCGTCGCGGAACACCTCCCGGCGGTGCGGGTCGAGCCGGATCCCGGCGCGCTCCAGGACCGGCGGCGCCGCCGCCCGCGCCCGCCTGCCGAGCGCGGCGACCCGCGCCGACAGCTCCCGGAACGCGAACGGCTTCGGCAGGTAGTCGTCGGCGCCGATGGCGAGCCCGGCGACCCGGTCGTCGATGTCGGCGGCGGCGGTCAGCATCAGCACGCGGGCCGCCCCGTCGCGGGCCGCCAGGGACCGGCACACGTCGTCGCCGTGGACGACCGGCAGGTCCCGGTCGAGGACCACGACGTCGTAGTCGTTGACGTCGAGCCGCTCCAGGGCGGCGCCGCCGTCGTGGACCACGTCGACCGCGTGCGCGTCGCGCCGCAGCCCCTGCGCGACCGTCTCGGCCAGCAGCGGCTCGTCCTCGACCACCAGAATCCGCATGCCTCCATGGTGACGCGTGGTGACGTCACTCCGGCGTCAACGTCCGCGGTTACGGCCGGGTGACGCGCTCCCCGCTTGACTTCGGCGCAGTGGCCGGCGAACGCTCGGCCCCCTCTCGGGAGGAACACCATGATGCGCGTCAGGACAGCCCCGGCGCGGGGTCTGTTGCTCGGCCTGCTGCTGGTCCTCGGCCTCACCGCCGCCGGGTGCGGCAAGGCCCGCGGCGGCGACAACGGGGTGGCGAGTGCCGGCGGCACGCCGACCGCGAGCGCGAGCGCCGGGTCGGGGAACCAGCCCCGGGACCCGGCCAAGGACCAGGAGAACATGCTCAAGTACGCCCAGTGCATGCGCGAGCACGGCATCGACATGCCCGATCCGCAGTTCGAGGGCGGCGGGGTCAGGATGATGCTCCCGCAGGGCACCGACAAGGCGAAGGTCGACGCCGCGAACGCCGAGTGCAAGCAGTACATGCCCAACGGCGGCCAGCCGATGAAGGCCGACCCGGAGATGCAGGAGCGGATGCGCAAGTACTCGCAGTGCATGCGGGAGAACGGCGTGCCGGAGTTCCCGGACCCGGGCGAGGACGGCGGCATCCGCTTCGAAGGCGGCCAGGGCAGCAACCTCGACCCCGGCAGCGAGGCCTTCAAGAAGGCCGACCAGGCATGCCAGCAGTTCGGCCCGAAGCGGCCCGGCGACGGCGGCCCCGCCACCAACCAGAAGACCGAGACCGGCGGCGGCGCATGACCGTCGGTCGTAGGAGGAGGAGCAGGGCGGGGCGGGTCGCGGTGGCGGTGGTGGCGGTGGCGGCCGTCGGGGCGGCCGCGGCGGCCGGGCTGGGGCTGCCCGACCGGGACAGCGACGCGGGCACCCAGGCCGCGGCGGCGCCGCCGAAGACCACGAAGGTCACCCGGCAGACGCTCGTCGACACCCAGACCGAGGACGGCACGCTCGGCCACGGCACCTCGGCGACCGTGTCGGGGCGGCTCAGCGGCACCGTGACCGAGCTGCCGGCCGTCGGCGCGACCGTCCAGCGTGGACAGCCGCTGTACAAGGTGGACGACACGCCGGTCGTGCTCCTGTACGGCGGCCTGCCCGCCTACCGGAACCTGGCACCCGGCACGGAGGGCGCCGACGTGCGCCAGTTCGAGGAGAACCTCGCCGCGCTCGGCTACAAGGGGTTCACCGTCGACGACGAGTACACCGCGTCGACGGCGACCGCGGTCAAGGCGTGGCAGGGCAAGCTCGGGCTGACGAAGACCGGCGTGGTCGAGCTCGGCCGGGTCGTCTACGCGGTCGGGGCGGTCCGCGTCGAGGAGCACAAGGCGGCCCTCGGTGACCCCGCCGGCGGGGCGCTGCTCACCTGCACCGGCACCGGGCCGGTCGTCACCGTCTCCCTGGAGGTCTCCGAGCAGCGGCTCGCGGCCGTGGGGACCGCCGTCACCGTCAAGCTGCCGACCGGCAAGACGGTGCCCGGCAAGGTCGTGAAGGTCGTCACGGTCATCACGCCCGCGCAGGGCAACAACCCGGCGGAGACGAACCTGGAGGTGACCGTGACGCCCGACGACGGCGCCGCGTTCGCCGGGCTCGACCAGATCACCGTCGAGGTCGTGTTCACCGCCTCGCGCAAGGAGAACGTGCTCACGGTGCCGGTCTCGGCGCTGCTCGCGCTCGCCGAGGGCGGCTACGGGCTCCAGGTCGTCGAGCAGGGCGCCGGCCGCGTCGTCGCCGTCGAGCTCGGCATGTTCGCCGCTGGGCGGGTCGAGGTCAGCGGCGGCGGGCTCACCGAGGGCATGCAGGTCGGGGTGCCGTCATGACCGCCATGATCGACCTGTCGGCGGGGGACGCCGTCGCGGCCGGGCCGGCCGAGGTGGTCGCGCTGGAGCGGGTCAGCAAGTCGTACCCCGGCGGCGTCACCGCGGTGAGGGAGGTGTCGCTGACGGTCGAGTCGGGGGAGATGGTCGCGATCGTCGGGCCTTCGGGCTCCGGAAAGTCGACCATGCTGCACCTCATCGGCACGCTGGACCGGCCGTCGTCCGGCACGGTGCGCATCGACGGGCACGACGTCTCCGCGCTCACCGACCGGCAGCTGTCGGCGCTGCGGGCCCGGCGGATCGGGTTCGTCTTCCAGCAGTTCCACCTCGCGCCCGGCCAGAGCGCGCTCGACAACGTCGCCGACGGCCTGCTCTACGCGGGGCCGTCGCGGGCCCAGCGGCGGGCCAGGGCGGAGGCGGCCCTCGTCAGGGTCGGCCTCGCGGACCGCCTCGACCACCTGCCGCACGAGCTGTCCGGCGGCGAGCGGCAGCGGGTCGCGATCGCCCGCGCCGTCGTCGGCGAGCCGGCGCTGCTGCTGGCCGACGAGCCGACCGGCAACCTCGACTCCACGTCGGGGGCCGGCGTGGTGGAGCTGCTGCGCGAGCTGCACGCCGCCGGCACCACCGTCCTGGTCATCACCCACGACCAGGCGATCGCGGCGGCCCTGCCCCGCCAGGTCGTCATGCGCGACGGGCAGGTGGTCGCGCCGACCGGGGGAGTGGTCGCATGACCAGCGCGACCGCGCCGCTGCGGCCGGCCGGGCTGTTCCTCAGCGACGTGCTGCGGGTCGGCAGCGCCGGGCTGCGGACCAGGCCGATGCGGGTGTTCCTGTCCGCGCTGGGCATCGCGATCGGCATCGCCGCGATGACCGCCGTCGTCGGCATCTCCTCGTCCAGCCGGGCGGAGCTCGACCGGCAGCTCGACGCGCTCGGCACCAACCTGCTGACCGTCGCCCCCGGCAACGACCTGTTCGGCGGCGAGGCGACCCTGCCCGACGAGTCGGTGCCGATGATCTCGCGGATCGGCCCCGTCACCGAGGTCGCCGCGACCGGCAAGGTGTCCGGCGCGCACGTGTACCGCAGCGACCACATCCCGGCCGCGCAGACCGGCGCGATCAGCGTCCAGGCCGCGCACCTGGACCTGCCCCGCACCGTCGGCGCGTCGCTCGCCGGCGGCGTCTGGCTCAACGACGCCACGGCCCGCTACCCGGCGGTCGTCCTCGGTGCGGCGGCCGCCCGGCGGCTCGGCATCGACACGGCCGGCGAGGGCGTCCAGGTGTACCTGGACCGGCGGTGGTTCACGGTGGTCGGGGTGCTGCGGCCGGTGCCGCTGGCGCCGGAGCTCGACGCGGCCGCGCTCGTCGGCTGGACGGCGGCGCAGACCTACCTCGGCTTCGACGGGCACCCGACGACCGTCTACACGCGGTCCCGCGACGAGCAGGTGGAGGCGGTCCGGTCGGTGCTGGCCGCGACCGCGAACCCGCAGAAGCCCAACGAGGTCAAGGTGTCCCGGCCGTCCGACGCGCTCGCCGCCCGGCAGGCGACGGACAAGACGTTCACCGGGCTGCTGCTCGGCCTCGGCGCGGTCGCGCTGCTCGTCGGCGGCGTCGGGGTGGCCAACACGATGGTCATCTCGGTCCTGGAGCGGCGCGCCGAGATCGGCCTGCGGCGGGCGCTCGGCGCCACCCGCGGGCAGGTCCTGCTGCAGTTCCTCGCCGAGTCGCTGCTGCTGTCGGCGCTCGGCGGGGTCGGCGGGGTGTTCCTCGGGGTCACGGTCACCGGCGTGTACGCGCTCACGAGGTCGTGGCCGGCGGTCGTGCCGCCGTGGGCGACCGCCGGCGGGGTCGTCGCGACGCTGGTGATCGGCGCGATCGCGGGCCTCTACCCGGCGGTGCGCGCCGCCAGGCTCGCCCCGACGGAGGCCCTCGCGACACCCTGAGCCGCGCTGTACGCCCGCAGCAGGTGGTCGAGGTAGTTCTGGGTCGAGTACGCCCCCGCGGCGGCCCGGCCGGCCTCGGCCACCTCGCGGTGCAGCGACGGATCCGTCAGGACCCGAACGAGCGCGGCGGCGAACGAGTCGGCGTCGGGCGCGGTGCTCAGCCGGTGCGTGCCGGCGAGCGCCGCGTCGGCCAGGACGACCGGCAGGCCCTGCGCCTCCGCCTCGACGAGCACCAGGCCCTGCGTGTCGGTGGTGGACGCGAACGCCAGGACGTCGGCCATCCGGTAGTAGGCGGCCATGCTCGCGTGCGGCACCGGCCGGACCAGCCGCAGCGCGTGCGCCACCCCGGCCTGCCGCGCCTGCCGCAGCACCGCCTGCCGCCGCTGCAGCACGCCGAGCATCACCAGCCGCGCGTCCGGCAGCCGCCGCAGCAGCCGCGCGAACGCCTCGAGCAGCAGCTGCGGGTCCTTCTCCTTGGTGGCCCGCCCGACGGCGAGGACCACCGGGGCGTCCGCCGGCAGCCGCAGCGACCGCCGCAGGTCGTCGCGGCTCAGCGGGCTGTCCGGCAGCGTCACCGACGTCGGCACCGTCCACACCGGAGGGACGCGCTCGAACTCGGCGAGGCTCGCCGCCGTCTTCTCCGACGGCGCGATGAGGATCGCGGTGCGGTCCAGGAACTCCTGGCCGACCCGCACCAGCTGGGCCCGCCGCTCGGTGCCGGGCCGGGTCAGCTTCAGGTAATCGCGGACGGTCCAGCCGACCTGCAGGCGCTGCGCGGCGTGGGCGGCGCCGAGCTGGATCTCCATGAAGTGCGCCGAGTAGGCGAGCAGGTCCGTGTGCCAGGTCATGACGACCGGGATGTCGTGGGCCCGCGCGTACCGCAGGCCGCCGACGCCGACCGGGCCCTGGGTGTGGATGTGCACGACCTCCGGCACCCGCCGCATCCCCGGGAACCTCGGCACCCCGATCCGGACGTTGCGCAGCGGCACCGGCACCGACCGCACCCCGCACGGCTCGGCCCGCCCGCGCAGCAGCGGCGCCGGCTGGTACACCTGGACCTCGTGCCCGGCGTCACGCAGGAGCGCCACGGTCGTCGCCACCGAGATCGCCACGCCGTCGGAGCGGCCGGGATGGCTGTCGCAGAAGTGCGCAACTCTCACGCCGGACATGGTGCGGCACGCCCGCCGGGTTCGGGGATGGCTCACGCGAGGTGTACGCCGTCTGGAAAGCCGATGTTCATTGATCCACTGCCGGGTCCGTCGACAGGGCCAGCGCGGCGTCCCGCACCTCCGCGACCGGGTGGCGGCGCAGCGTGGCGACGACGTCGCGCCACGGCTCCGGCCAGCCCAGGTCGCCACCCCGGGCGGCGTACGCGAGGCCGAACAGCCCGTCGGTGAGCCCGTCCCCGGCGGCGAGCCGGGCGGCGATCGCCAGGGTCGTGTCCGGTTCGGCGGCCGGCCGCTCCAGCCGCCGGCCGGCCCGCCCGGCGAGCCGCGCCGCGAGCACCGGCCGGTCCGCGGTCAGCCGGCGGATCCCCTCGAGCCAGCCGGCCGCCGGGTCGGCCAGGTCGGCCGCCTCGACCAGCAGGGTCGCCGCCGCCGGGACGTATCCGTCCACCGTGGACAGTGCCCGCCCCGCGGCGCCGGCCGCGTCCCGCCCCGCCGCGTCGTGCGCCGCCCGGTCGGACCACGCGACGACCGCGTCGACGATCGCCTCGACCCGCCGCCGCGCGGTGTCGCGCGAGGTGTCGGAGGTGTCGGTGCCGGTCGCCGCCAGGGCCCGCACGGCGGCGACGAGCGGCGCCTCGCCGCGCCCGGTGCCGACGAGGCCGGCCAGGGCCCGCACGACGGGGCGCCACACGATCCGGTCGTCGAGGTCGGTCAGCCGGGACACCGCCGCGCCCGTCACGTCCGCCAGCCACGGCGCCCAGCCGGGCAGCGCCGCCCATGCCCACGTCGCGGCGTGCTTGTCCGGCCCGGCGGCCGCCGCGGTCACCAGCGCCGCGTAGTCGCCGCGCAGCGGCACCGGCACCGCCCACGGGTGCGCCGCCAGGAGCACCGCCAGCTCGTCGCGGCCGCTGTCCCGGTCCGGGCCGGTGCCCGCCGCGCGCAGGATCCGCCACATCGCGGGGTCGCCGGCGCGCTGCCGGGCCGCGGCCACGATCGCGACCCGGACGGAGCGGTGCAGGCCCGGGTCCTGCCACAGCCGCCACAGCGTGTCCGCCGCGCCGGGCACCGACCGCGCCGCCAGCAGCCGGACCGCCTCCTTCCGGGCGGTCACCTTGCCGCGGGCCGGGTCGAGCGCCGCCAGCAGCACCGACGGCGGCGTGAAGCGGCTGACCCGGCCGGCCGCCGCGACCACCACCCGGGCCCGGTCGTCACCGACGTGGCGGAGCAGCACGGGCAGCGCCGCCGCCGGCCGGTCGGTCCAGGCGAGCGCCGCCAGGGCCGCCTCCGCCAGGACCACGTCGCCCGCGTCGGTCCACTCCAGGACCAGGGCCTCGCCGTACACCGGGATCGGGGCCGCGTCGCGCAGCGCCGCCGCGCGGGCCTGCGGCGTCGCGCCCGCGTCCCGCACCACCTCGGCCTGGCGTTCGACGTACGCCCGGTGCTGATGGGGCAGCCAGCGCCGCGGGTGCACCGGGCGCGGCGGCACCCAGCGGACCCCGGCCGGCACGAACCGGCCGGTCGGCGGCGGGCCGGTCAGGGCGGCGTCGAGCAGGTCGCCGCGCCGGGCACAGACGGCCCGCCACACGGCGGGCAGGGCGATCGCCGAGGGGTCCTCGCGCAGCACCGCCTCGACCCGCTCGGCGCGGTGCCTCGGATCGGCGAGCCACAGGTCGACGGCGGTGCGGGCGACGTCCGCGAGGTTGCCGCGGCGGGTGGCCCGCTCCAGCATCGACTGCAGGTCCGGCAGCCGCCAGGCCCGTTCGCCGAGGGCCCGGGCGATCGCGAAGAGCGGCTCGAACTTCGCCCGCTCGGCGCCGAGCCGCACCCAGCCGCGGACCGCCTCGAACGCCTGCGTCTCCTGCCCCCGCCGCAGCCGGGGCAGGTCGCCGAGGCGCGGCACCCGGTCGTCGCCGAGGAGCCGCTGAAACGTGTGCAGCGCCCACCGGACCAGCACCGGCGAGTCGAACCGCTCGCGCAGCACCAGCACGGCGAGGTCGCTGAGCCGGCCGAACGCCATCGGTGAGCTGTCCCGCGCCTGTACGACGTCCGCGACGACCTGCTCGAGGGGCTCGACCAGCTCGGGCCGCAGCAGCGCCGGCCGCACGTCGGCGAGGCTCCACAGCGCGGCGGCGCGCACCGGGTCCTGCTCGTTGCGCAGCCGCAGCAGGTGGTGCGTCGCGGCGAGGACGGCGGCCGGGTCGTTCCCGCGCGCCGCGCACCGGATCAGCAGCTGCCAGGCGGTGACGCGGTCCTCGGCGCGGGCCCGGCGGGTCGCGGCGAGCAGCGGCTCCTCCGCCTCCGCCCACGGCAGGTGCGCGGTGTAGGCCAGGGTCAGCGCCTCGCTCTGCCGCACCGCCTCGAGCGTGAGCGCCCGGCGCGCCTCCGCCACCCGCAGCCCGGCCGGCAGCACCCGGTGCACGCCGGCCTCCGGCAGCGACCGGGAACGGTCCACATCGGACATCGCGCGGGTGAAGAGCTCCGCCCGGTCGTGCGGCGGCACCGCGGCGAGCAGCCGCGCGAACGCCGGCCCGTGCCCCCGCAGCCGGCGCGCCAGCCCCACCAGCCCCGCCACCGGCAGCCGGCCCAGCCGTGACAGCACCGCCCGCGGCAGCGTCGTCCTGGCCAGCCACGCCGCCCGCGAAGGCCGGGCCAGCAGCGCCAGGACCAGCAGCGGGTCGGCGGCGGTGAGCACGCCGTAGGCGCGCAACGGCGACGGCAGGGACTCCCGCGGCCCGTGCCGCTCCAGCAGCTCCAGCACCCGGTGCGGCTGCGCGGGTGCCGCGGCGAGCACCCCCGCGCCGTGCCGCGCCCACCACGGTCCGCGGGCGGCCTCCGGCAGCGCCGCCAGCTCCCGCTCCGCCTGGTCGAGGCAGGCCCGCGGGTGGCGCCGGGTCAGCGTGGCCCGGTCGCCGAGCGCGTGGGCCAGCTGCGGCAGCAGCCGGGCGACCGTGGCCTCGCCGCACGCCGGCAGCAGCGCCGCGGCCTCGGCGTCGCCGAACCTGGCGCGGACCGGGTCGACGAGCGCCTCGGCGAGGTCCGTCCGCCCACGGACGCGGATCCGCCGGTACAGCCGGACCCGCGTGTCGGCGGGCGCGTCCGCGACGACCCGGGCGACCGGCTCCGGCGCGGTCTCGGCCGACCCGGCCCAGGCGAGCAGGGCGCTGCGCCGGATGTGCGGGTCCTCGTCGGTGAGCGCGGCGAGCACCGCCGGCCGGTCCCGCCCGACGAGCGCCATGAACAGCGCCACCTCGCGCTCGTGCCGCTCCCCGGCGCGCAGCGCGGCGAGCGTCGCGGCGAGCGTGCCGTCCGCCGCGCCCGCGAGGGCCCGCGCGGCCTGCAGCCCGCGCCGCGCCGGGTAGGGCAGATGATCGCCGTCCATCCCCACATCTTGCCCGGCGTGCGCCCGTGCCGAGCCGCGTCCCGGTCGGCTCCGCCGGAACACCCGGGTGTTCCCGCAGGCGGGGCGCGTTCCGGGTGTCCCACGGTGTCCCACGGCCGGCGCGCGGTGTGCCGCCGCGGTGGTCAGCTGTCTTCCGTCAGCGACACACGCACCACGACATCAGGGAGAGACACCATGGACGCGACCGCCACCACGATCCGGCCCGCCGCCAAGATCCGCTTCACGCTCAACGGCGTGCTGTGGACCCTGCAGGTGCTGTGGGGCTTCTTCTTCGCCGGCAGCGGCTTCGGCAAGGTGCTGCTCGCCGACGACGCCCTCTACGCCGCGGCGCCCCGGGCGGTGGCCTGGTACGCCGCGGTGCCGCAGCCGCTCATCGTCTTCATCGGGGTCGCCGAGGTGCTCGGCGGCATCGGCCTGATCCTGCCGGCGTTCACCGGGGTCAGGCCGCGGCTGGTCCCGCTCGCCGCCGCCGGGCTCGCGCTCACCATGGTCCTGGCCGCCGGCTTCCACCTCGTCCGTGGCGAGTTCGCGCTGGTCCCGGCCACCGTCGTGCTCGGTGGGGTGGCCGCCTTCGTCGCCGCCGGCCGGTCCACCATGCGCCCCACCGAGCCCGCCCGCCTCACGACCCGGCGCGCGCTGACGTCGCTGGCCGTGCTGGTCCTGCTGGTCCTGACGACGTTCGTGCCCACCTGGTACACGATGACCCACGCCCAGTTCTGAGACCGCTCCCCGGGCTACTTGATCTCGTAGACGGCCACGTGTCCGGCGCGGTACCGCAGCTGAGCGAACTTGCCGAGGTCCGGCGACACGTGGACCTCGTCGGGGAACGGCGGCTCGTCCTCCCAGTACCAGTTGGAGACGTCCTCGACCCACAGCCACCGCACGCCGTACTGGTCGCGCAGCTTGCCGACGGTCTCCGCGGACGGGGCGGTGAAGGCGGCGTCGTTGTCGATGATGATCTGCGGGTGCCAGTACATCGTGTACTGCTGGATCACGCCCTGCGAGAGCTCCTGGCTGTGCGCCTCGGCGGTGTAGGCCCACGACTCGACGAGGACGCGGCGCTCGCTGTACGCGGCGATGCCGAAGTGCCTCCGGTCGCAACCGTCGGCGACGCTGAGGTACACACAGTGCGCGTTGGTGGCGATGAGGTCGTTGGTCGAGGAGTGCGCCCGCAGCCAGCGGCCCGCCTCGGGGGTGCCCTCCGTGACGATCGGCCAGAGCTCGGCGGCGTTCTTCCAGCCGTTCTTCTGGCCGATCGGGTACAGGTTGCCGATCTGGCTGGCGATGGTCGGCAGCGAGAAGCCGAGCATCAGCGTCACGACCAGCGCCGCCGGCCTGATGCCGCCGAGCCGGCTCCGGTACCGCCAGGCCAGGACCGCCGCGACGACGATCACCAGCGCCAGGATCACGTACGGGTACGTGATCTTCGCGGTCAGCTGCACCGTGCGGAACGTGGGGCTGAAGCGCGGCGTGTGGCTGCCGTCGACGGCCCGGATCGCGAAGATCACGAGCACGCCGGCGGCGAAGGCCACCAGCAGCGGGCGGGCGGTGCGCCAGGTCAGCGCCGGCGCGAGCAGCAGCAGCCCCCAGACGGCCAGGGTCGCCAGGTACGGCCGCGCGCCCATCAGGAAGAAGCCCTCGGCCGAGCCGCCGGAGTGCGCGAACAGCATCAGCGCCGCCATGCCGACGATGCCGAGCCCGGCCATGAGCAGCACCTCGGCGTCGAACAGCCGGTGGCGCAGCCCGGCGGCACCGGCCCACATGCAGACCCAGCACAGCACGGTCAGGGCGAGCAGGATCACCAGGCGGTACATCTTGGGGTCGGCCACGAAGCCGGTGGTGTCGCCGGCCGGGTTGTGCCGCATGCCACCGAGCGGCACGATGTCCAGCCCCTGGCTCTCCCCGCCGAAGAGCACCAGGTTCGCGAACGCCATCCAGGCGCCGACGACGCCGAGCGCGGCGAGCGCCACCCGGTTGAGCCGCCGCTTGAACACCAGCTGCGCGCAGACGACCAGCAGCAGCCCGCACAGCAGCGTCGGCAGGAACGTCGCCTTCGCGCCCATGATCGCCGCGGGCAGCAGCGCGAACAGCACCCACCGCCGCCGGTCCCCGCCGTGCTCCCGCAGCAGGTCGACGAGCAGCAGCATCAGCGGCACGAAGAGCAGGCTGCCGAACGTCTGGGTCGGGCTGGCCCACAGGAACAGCTTCATGTTGGAGCCGTCGTCCATGGTGTTGAACGCGTAGTTCTGGTAGAAGCCCGCCAGCTGCCAGCCGTACGGGTCCGGCGACAGGATGAGGAACGTGGCCAGGGACGCGAGCGCCCCGCCCAGCCAGGACCCGGTCACCCGCCGCCCGAACGCGGCGATCAGCACCACGTACGCCATGATCATCGGCAGCAGGGACAGCCTGGCGATCAGCACCCACGGCTCGATCCCGGTCACCCAGCTGGTCGAGGCGAAGTCCGCGTAGACGAACCAGTGGTAGAAGACGCCCTCACTGGTCACCCACGGCGTCACGAGGTCCATGTGGTGCTTGAACTCGCCGGTGAGCGCCAGGTGGAACGGCAGGTCGATGTCCGTCTTGCCGTAGCTGGGCCACTCCGTGCCCAGGTACCGGTAGTACTTGGACGCCCACGCCAGCATGACCAGCGCCACGACCGCCATCGCCCACGACCAGCCCAGCGGCGCTCTCTCCCCGCTGCCGCGCCAGTACCTGCGCAGCCCCGGCACGCCCGCGAACGCCGCGATGACGGCCAGCGGCACCAGCTGCGCCGCCAGCGGCACCCCCAGGGCGCGGGCCGGGATGTAGGCGAGCACCTCGATCGCATACCCGATGGCCGTCCCCGCCGCCAGGTCCTCCGGCAGCGTCCGGGCCCTGCGGTGCACCAGCCGCCACAACAGCGTCCCGGGCAGCGTGATCCCGACCGCGACGTACGCCGCGAAGATCCCGGTCGTCGCCGGCGACACGTCGTAGAACCACAGCAGCCCGACCGTGGCGACCGCTACGAGCACCGCCGGTAACCACCCGGACTTCCAGACAGCCGTCCGCACCGGGCCGGACGACCGCTCGTCGGACTGGACACCGCCGTCGTGCTCGGCCTGCTGTGCCAGAGTCATCGTGAGAGTCACCTTCAGGGGTTCGCCGGACGCTGCGGCCCGAGTATAGGCATCCTGACCGCCGTACCCCGACCGCGCACAGTGACGCCTGACATCACCCGCGCCCTGTCAAGCCCCGTTCTTCCGGTGTTCACCACCACTGAGCGTCGCGGTCAGGCCCGAAAACGCCCACGAGGCACCACGATCTGCCAAACCCTGACGAAGGGTCCGGGGCGCCGGGATCACGAGAAGGAGGGGCCGGCGTGTGCCGGCCCCTCCGTGATGCGCACAGCTCAGCTGTGTGTATTCAGCTCAGCTGTGTGTGCTCAGCTCAGCGGCTGGGCGATGCCCGTGGTGGCCTCGCCGGACTGGTACGAGACCAGCAGCGTGGCACCGGCCGGCAGGGCGCCGGTCGTCGGCAGCCACACGGCACTCGAGCCGCTGCCGTCGAACTCGACCGTGGACTGCGCCAGGATCGCGTTGCCGTCCCAGACGAACACCCGGGCGGTGCCGGCCTGGCGGGCCTTGAGCTCGACCTGGACGCCGTTCTGCTGCTTGACCGCGTCCTTGATCTTGATCGTGCCCTCGGGCAGCGCCGTCCAGCCGCCGGGGGCGACCATGTCCGAGCTCGACTGCAGGATCGTCTGCGGCGACTTCACGCTCTCCGCCGCGGTGGCCGGGATGATCGGCGCCTTCGGCGAGGAGGGCTGGGTCTGGTAGCCCTCCAGCTTGGCGACGCCCCAGCGCCACGGGTCGGCCCGCACGCCGCTCCAGGTGGACCAGCCGACGCGGGTCTGCGCCGCCAGGTCCTGCGTGTCGGAGTCGTTCACGAGGATGTTCATGCCCATCTTCGCCGCGTCCACGTTGTCGGGCAGGACGCTGAACGGCACCTTCACCTCGATGCGGTAGCCGGTGTACGGGTTGCTGGAGACGACGGACGCGACCTGCATGCCGGGCGCGGTCACCGGGCCGGCGCCCTGGTGGTTGTCCCGCTCCCGGGCGAAGCACGGCGGGTTGCCGTTGGCCGGGTCCTTCGTCGCCGGGAAGAGCGCCACGTTGAACACCGTGGAGGTGTTCGGCGAGCCGCCGCGCGGGTCGATGCCGAACTCGATGTTGTCGTTGCGCCGGGGACGCTTGCAGTCCTCGGGCGGCAGCACCGTGCCGAGCACGTCGTCGGTGATCTCGAACAGTGCGTAGATCGCGTCGTCGGTGTAGGTCAGCCAGGCCTTGCCGGAGATGTCCGCCGCCGAGGCCGCGGTGCCCTCCCAGCGGGTGGAGATGTCGATGGCCTGGCCGCCGTACTCGCCCGGGCTCGCCGTGCCGTCGACGACCGGGGCCTTCGCCGCCTTGGGGATGGACGTGACGGGCACGATGTTGAGGACACCGGGCTCGACCGCGCTGCCACCGGCGAAGCTGGTCTCGATCTGCACCGCGTAGCGCCCGTCGTTGGGCGCCCGGTTGGCGGTCGGCAGCGACGCGTCGGTGTTGGTCACCGTGAACGTGACCGAGCCGCGCGCGCCGGGCTGCAGGCCGCTGTAGCTCTGCTGCGCCTCGGCCACGGCGAAGCCGGCGGGCACCTTGAGCTTCACCGAGCCGGACTGCACCTGGTCGCTGTGGTTGGTGAGGTCGACGCGGATCGGCCGGGTGCCGCCGCTGGGGATGCTCAGCATCGACTCGATCAGCGCGTCGAGGGACTGGACCTCGTTGCGCTGCGTCCACTCGCGGAAGTCACCCACCTCGGGCAGCGGCTCGAGCGTGCCGCGGACCGGGGCGGTGGCCTGCACCAGCGTGGTGTTGCTGCCGGTGCCGTCCTTCTTGGAGGTCATGGTCGCCTTGAGCTGGAACCGCTCGCCCGCGACCAGGGTGGCCGGTGGGGTGACGGTGAACGTGGCGACGGACTCCTTGTTGTTGGGCGTGACGGTGCCGATGTCGCCCTGGCCCGTGACGGTCCAGCCGGCCGGGGCCGCCAGGGCCACCTTCGCGCCCGGGATCGCCTGCGTGGCCCGCACGTGGGTCGTGACCTCGAAGGGCTGGCCGGCCAGCACCTCCCACTGCTCGGAGCGGACGTGCAGCTCCGTGCCGAGCGGCAGGCCGCCGGCGGCGCGGATGCTGGTGCCCTGCAGCGCGGCGGTGCCACCGACGTTCGGGTCCGGGTACGGGGTCCGGCTGTCGATCATCGTGATCCGGTTGCAGCCGATGCTCGCCGGGTTGGTCTGCGCGTCGGCCGTGTCGGCCCAGCCCTGGGAGGCGTACTCACGCCGGGCCAGCACGCCGACCTGGTTCCACCGCATGCCGCCGTTGCGGGCCGACTCGTAGCCCTGCCAGGTGCCGAAGATCGTGTTGGTCGCCTGGGAGGGGGTGAAGGTGGTCTCGCAGGCCTGGCCGTTGGAGCTGGTGCCGCCGCCACCGCCCTGGAAGAGGCGGGCGGGCCGGAAGGGCTGGAGCCCTTCCTTCTTGATCTGCTCGGGGAAGACGTTGGGGTCCGCCGCCGCGTAGAACGCCTCGACGGCGAGCATCGCGGCTTCCTGGTGGTTGCCGTGGTTGCCCTGGGTCGCCGACGGGTTCATCGTGACGATGACCTCCGGCTTGGTGGTCCGGATCGTGCGCACGATGCGCGACAGCGACTTCTCGTAGTTCCAGATCTGCTCGGACAGCGGCGCGCTCGCGGTGTAGTAGAAGTCGAGCGCGTCGAGGTTGTAGACGTTCATGACGCCGGCCCGGCCGACGGCGCGGCGCTCCTCGGCCTCACGCAGGATGCCGAGCGCGGGCCCTTCCTCGAGGCCGACCGCGTTGCCGCCGCCCTCGCCCCGGGTCATCGTGATGACCCCGGCCTTCATGTTGTGGTACTCGTTCCAGTACCCGAACATGCCGAGCTGTCCGGCCTCGTCGTCCGGGTGCGCACCGATGAACATGATGTCCAGGTCGATCGGTGCGTTCGGTTTGGCCTGTGCAGGGCTTGCCAGGCCCACCATCAACAGACCGCATGTGGCGATCACGGCTTTGCCGCGCCATCTCATAGGGCAACCTTCTTCGTGTGGTGGAGACGGGGGTACTCCTGGACCGCTGGCGGTTTGCCGAGTTAATTCAGACTGCGAAATTAGTGCGCGGACGCGACGGCGCCCGGCACGGCAGAACGACCGTCCACAGTGGACAGTCGCCATGCATCACAGCGGCCGGCAAGCCGGTCAGCACTGGAAGGGTGTTGTGGCGTAACGCTAGGGACCGCCCGAAAGGGCTGTCAACACTCGGACGGGCATTTTCTTCGCTCTAGAAAGAATCGCCGATCAGGCGCCCCTGAGCATGGTCCCGATCCGACCATGAATGTCCATATTTGTGTTTATGATCTGTCCACATTACTGTCCTTTTATGCGAGCCACCTGGCCTTTTGCCATGTCCAGCTCGTCGGATATCGCGGGGGCATCGTGGCCCTTCGAGATCGTTCCGTGACTTGACCCCCGATTTTCTTCGCACTAGTAAGAAAGGGTGATCGCCGTGGGGAGAGCACCGACAAGTCCGGTCAGCCGGGAACGGTCGCGTGAGATCAAGCGCCAGTCGGTGATCTCGGCTGCCCGGGAAGCGCGTGTGCTGTCCCGGGTCGATCTGGCCGAGCTCACCGGACTTCCTGCGGCGACGCTCACGGCGCTCGTGCGTGACCTGATCGCCGACGGATACCTGATCGAGCGCGGCCCGGGCGCCAACACGCACGGGCGACCGCGGGCGATGCTCGAGTTCAACCCGCGCGCCGAGCTGGTGGCCGCGGTGTCGCTCGAGCCGGCCCGCATCACGTGCGAGATCGCGGACAGCAACGGCACGGTGATCGCCCACCGCACGTCCCGCCTCGGCCGCGACGTCGTCGAGACCGTCTGCCAGTTCGTGGCGGAGCTGGTCGCCGACAACCGGCCGTCGCTGTGCGGGGTCGCGATCGCTGTGCCCGGCGTGTCGTCCGACGGCGCGGTCCGGCTGGCGCCCTCGGTCGGCCTCGTCGAGGCGCGGCCGATCGGCCAGTCGGTGCAGCAGGAGCTCGGCGTGCCGGTGGTCGTCGACAACGACGTCAACCTGATGGCGGCGGGGGAGCGGATGGCGGGCGCCGGGAAGGACGTCGACGACCTGCTGTTGCTGCACGTCGCCGACGGCATCGGCGCCGGTCTCATCCTCGACGGCCAGGTGCGGCGGGGGGCGAGCGGCGCGGCGGGGGAGATAGGTTTCCTCCCGCTCGATCCGCAGGCGGACCGCGCCTACAGCGGCGTCGGCCCCTTCGAGGCGCGTTGGTCGGCCAACGCGATCGCGGAGCGGGTCGTCGCACTGAACCCCGGCCGCCGCCCCGAGGCGCCGGTCAGCGAGCTGATCGAGCTCGCGGTCACGTCCGCCGCCGCCCGCGCCTACCTCGACGAGGTGCTGGAGGCGTGGGCCCGGCTCGTCATCTCCTGCGCCTGCGTCGTCGACCCGGGCCGGGTGCTGCTCAGCGGCGCGGCGGCCGAGCTCGACGACGCGGCGCTGGCACGCATCCAGGACCTGGTCACCGCGAGGGTTCCGGCCTCCACCGAGGTGCGCCGGGCCGTGCTCGGGGACCAGGCGGTGCTGCACGGCGCGATCAGTTACGCCCTGTCGGCCGCGGTACGGCTACCCGGCCCTTTCCTCACCACGAACCACCACCGATAACACCCCCCTTTCTGCATGCGGAGGAAGTCATGAGACGTCGCGTTGCCCTCACCCTCGCGGTCAGCACGTTAGTGGCCGGTCTGACCGGCTGCGGGAGTGAGAACAAGGATTCCGCCTCGGCGGGCGCCTCCGGGAAGCCGGCCGAGAAGATCGTCGTCTACAGCGCGCGCGACAAGAAGGTCACCGACTTCGTCGTCGAGCAGTTCGTCGCCAAGCACCCCGAGTACAAGGGCAAGGTCGAAGTGCTCAACATGGGCGCCCAGGAGGTGCTCGAGCGGACCCGCGCCGAGAAGGCCAACCCGCAGGGCTCGGTCTGGTGGGGCGGCACGCAGCAGGGCCTGTCGGCCGGTGCCGGCGACGGCCTGCTCGAGGCGTGGCAGCCTTCCTTCGCGGGGCAGATGGACGCCCGGTACAAGGACGCGCAGGGCCGCTGGTTCGGCGAGATCCTGCTGCCCGAGGTCATCATGTACAACAACAAGGCGATCCCGGCCGACCAGGCGCCGAAGGACTGGGACGACCTGCTCGACCCGAAGTGGAAGAAGAAGGTCATCATCCGCGACGTGGCCGCGTCGGGCACCATGCGGTCCATCTACGCCTCGATGATCCAGCGCCTGTCGAAGGACGGCAGCAACCCGCAGCCCGGCTACGACTGGCTGCGCAAGCTCGACGCCAACACCGGTGACTACGCCGCCAACCCGACGGACCTGTACGTCAAGATGTCCCGCGAGCAGGGCGTGCTCAGCGCCTGGAACCTCCAGGACATCCTGCTGCAGTCCGAGCAGTCGAAGATGCCGTTCGGCTACGTGATGCCGGCGTCCGGCGCGCCGGTGCTCGTCGACGGCGTGGCCGCGATCAAGGGCGGCAACACCGAGGGCGCCAAGACCTTCATCGAGTTCCTGTTCGACGGCGAGCTGCGGGCCAAGCTGGCCAAGGACTTCTTCCAGATCCCCGCCGTGCCGATCTCCGAGAAGCCGCAGTGGCTGGCTGACCTCAACCTCAAGCCGATGGACGTCGACTGGGACGTCATCGCCAAGAACGAGACCCAGTGGATCAACCACTGGAACGCCGAGATCAAGAACAAGGGCTGACCGCCTACCGGGCCGGGCCGTCGCACGGCGGCGACCCGGCCCCCCGGACGTTCCAAGTCTGCTGACCGTCCAGCATCGATGGCAGCGTAGAGAGGGAAAGATGATCGACGTCGAGTTGGAGTCGGTGAGCAAACGCTTCTCCCGGTCGGGCGAGGCCGCCGCGGTCGACGACGTGAACCTCACCATCGGTGCGGGGGAGTTCTTCACGCTCCTGGGGCCGAGCGGGTGCGGCAAGACGACCACGCTGCGGATGGTGGCCGGGTTCTACTTCCCCACTCAGGGGCACATCCGCTTCGGCGGGCAGGACGTCACCCGGCTCGCCCCCAACAAGCGCGACACCGGCATGGTGTTCCAGAACTACGCGCTCTTCCCGCACATGACCGTGGCGCAGAACGTCGCCTACGGGCTCAAGGTGCGCAAGGTGACGCGGGCCGAGTCGAACCGGCGGGTGAACGAGGCGCTGGCCCAGGTCCACCTCGACGGATACGGGTCGCGCCGGATCGAGCAGCTCTCCGGCGGGCAGCAGCAGCGCGTCGCGCTGGCCCGCGCGCTGGTGATCCGCCCGCGCATGCTCCTGCTCGACGAGCCACTGTCCAACCTGGACGCGAAGCTGCGCGAGGAGACCCGCACCGAGATCCGGCGCATCCAGCGCGAGGCCGGCACCACGTCCATCTACGTGACCCACGACCAGGCCGAGGCGATGGCCATGTCGGACCGCATCGCCGTGATGCAGGCCGGCCGCGTGCAGCAGATCGGCTCGCCGCGCGAGGTGTACCACGAGCCGGCCAACGCGTTCGTCGCGCGCTTCATCGGCCGCAGCAACGTGCTGTCGCTGCCGGTCACGGCCGCCGACACCACCACGGTCGAGGTCGCGCTGCCCGGCGGCGCCGGCACCATCGCGTCCGGCGCGCCGGAAGGGCACGGGCTGCGCACCGGCGACACCGCGCTGGTCTCCGCCCGGCCCGAGCACATCGCGCTGGCCGGCCCCGACGACCCCGGCGTGATCCGCGGGCGCGTGACCGCCCTGGAGTTCACCGGCATGGCCACGCACCTGACGGTCGACATCGGCGCCGAGGGCGGCGAGGTGACCGTCGCGGCGGTCGAGGTGCCCGGCCGCGTCGACGTCGGCGACCGGATCGGCCTGCGGCTCACCGCCGAGCGGCTGTGGGTGGTCCGGCCGTGACCGCGGCGTCGTCCGCCGTCCCGTCCCGCCGGGTCGCGCTGGCCCGGCGGCTGGCCGGTGGCGCGAACGCGGCCTGGTTCCCGTACCTGATGGTGGCCCCGCTCGTCCTGATCCTCTGGGGCTACGTGGTGCAGCCGATGCTCGCCACGTTCGTGGAGAGCGTCAGCGAGGACGGCGTCAGCAACTACACGCAGTTCTTCACCTCGGCCGGCGTCGCGCGCACCTCCCTGATCACGTCGCTGGCCATCTCGGTGGCCAGCGTGGTGCTCTGCGGCGTCGTCGGCGTCGCGATGGCGTTCCTGCTCAAGCGGTTCTCCTTCCCCGGCCGCCGCCTCATCGAGGCGTTCATCCTGGTGCCGGCCGCACTGCCGCCGCTGATCGGAGCGATCTCGTTCCAGCTGCTGTACAGCGAGATCGGCATCCTGCCCCGCGGCCTGCAGCACCTGTTCGGGACCGAGTCGCCGGTGCTCGCGTTCGACGGCATCGCCGGCGTGCTCGTCGTGCACACCTTCACCATGTACCCCTTCTTCTACCTGGCCGCGTCGGCCGCGCTGGCGGGACTGGACCCGTCGATCGAGGAGGCCGCGTACAACCTGGGCGCCGGACGCGTCCGGGTCTGGCGCACGGTGCTGCTGCCGATGCTGACCCCCGCGATGGTGTCCGCGTCGCTGCTGGTCTTCATGACGTCGCTGGCGTCCTACACGGCGCCGCTGCTGTTCGGCGTCGACCAGACCATGACGATGCAGATCTACATCAACCGCACCAACGGCGACCTGCCGATGGCCTCGACGTACGCGTCGGCGCTGGGCCTGGTGTCGATCGCCTTCCTGCTGCTGATGCGCTGGTACGAGGGGCGGCGCAGCTACCTGTCGCAGTCGAAGGGCATCTCCGCGCGCCGCCGGGAGATCTCCAACCCGGTCGGGCGCTGGCTCGCGCCGGTCGCCTCCGTGCTGGCGGCGATCGTGCTGCTGGCCCCGGTCGCGACGATCGCGCTGGTGGCGTTCTCCGAGGACGGGTCGTGGACGACGGAGATCATCCCGTCCGCGTACTCCATCGACAACTTCGTCACGATCGTGTCCGAGCCGAAGGCGTTCCAGCCGATCCTGAACTCGCTGCAGATGAGCCTGCTCGCCACCGCCGGGTGCATCGTGATCGGCGTCCTGATCGCCTACGCGGTGCGCCGGCTGCGCTTCGTCGGCAGGAGCCTGCTCGACATCGGCGTCATGATCGCATGGGCGCTGCCGGGCACCGTCGTGGCGATCAACCTGATCTCGGCGTTCAGCACCGGCAACTCGTTCAGCTTCGGGCAGGCGCTGATCGGCACCTTCTGGATCCTGCCGCTGGCGTACTTCGTGCGGTTCCTGCCGCTGGTGTTCCGGGCCAGCTCCGCGTCCCTGGCGCTGATCGACCCGTCGCTGGAGGAGGCCGCGCGCAACCTCGGCGCGTCGTGGTTCCGGGCCTTCCTCAACATCACGGTGCGGCTGATGCTGCCGGGCGTCATCGTCGGCGCGCTGCTGGCGTTCGTGCACGGTGTGGGCGAGTTCGTCGCGTCGGTGCTCATCTACACCTCCTCGACCGTCCCGATCTCGGTGGCCATCAACAACCGCATGTACTCCTTCGAGATCGGCACGGCCGCCGCGTACGGCATGCTGCAGGTGGTGCTGATCTTCGTGGTGATGTGGTTCTCCAGCCGGCTGGAGAACGGCGGCGGCCGGGCCGCGGCACGACAGGCGGAACAATGGACGAACTGATCGAGGCCTGGCAGGCGGATGGCGGGCTCCTCCCGGTGAGCCGCCTGCCCGGGCACGAACTGGCGCGCGTCGCCGCGGCGGCCGACTTCGCGGTCCTGCCCGTCGGCGCGGTCGAGTGGCACGGACCGCACCTGCCGCTCGGCACCGACCTGATCCTGGCCGACGGGTTCGCGGGCGAGGTGGCCGGCGCCGGGCTGCGGGCCGTGTCGTTCCCGGCCGTGCCGTACGCGGCGTGCCCGGGGCAGACGCGGCCGTGGCCCGGCACCATCGCCGTGCGGCCCGAGATCGCCGTCGGATACCTGTGCGACGTGCTCGACGGCATCGTCGCCGCGGGCTTCCCGCGGGTGCTCGTGGTCAACGGGCACGACGCCAACATGTCCACGGCCCGGGCCGCGATGGAATGGGTGTCCGGCCGGCAGCGGGCGAGCCTGCTGCTGGTCAACTGGTTCCAGCTCGTCGACGCCCGCGAGACGACCGAGCTGTTCGGCGAGCTGCCCTCGCGTGGACACGGCGGCGCCTACGAGACGTCCGCCGTGCTCGGCTTCGACCCGGAGGCGGTGCACCCGGGCGTCGCGCCCGACCTGCCGCCCCGGCCGAAGCTGCCGACCGCCTATCCGTACGTCCTGGTCGAGTCGCGACCCGAGCCGTGGCAGGGCTGGTCCGGCCACGTCTCGCTGGCCACCGAGGCGGCCGGCCGGCGGGTGCGCGAGACGGCCGCCGCCCGGCTCGGAGAAGTCGCGCGGGCCTGGGTCGCAGCGCCGCTGCCCGGCCCGCCCGGCGCCGATCCGGCACCACAACGACACGAGGGGAACGCATGACGCACCAGCCGTTGACCACCTACCAGCAGCACCACCTCCGCGTCGTCTTCGACCACCACGCCGCCTACCTCTACGGGCCGATGGTGAAGGCCAGCGAGGCGCACGTGGTGATGCTCGCCGAGCAGGGCCTCGTCCCCGCCGACGCGGCGGCGCAGATGCTGCGCGGGCTGGTCAAGCTCCGCGACGACCGGCCCGGGACGTTCGAGTACGACGGCTCGGTCGAGGACACGTACTTCACGCTGGAGAAGCGGCTCGCCGAGGCCTGCGGCATCCCGACCGGGCAGCTCAGCGTCCAGCTCGCCCGCAGCCGCAACGACCTCGATTCGGGCGTGTTCCGGATGGTCCTGCGCGACCAGCTGCTCGGTGTGATCGCCGCGCTCGGCGACGCGGGCGCCGTGCTGCTGGACCGCGCCGACCGGTACGCCGACGTGGTCGTGGTCGGGTACACCCACCGCCGCCCCGCCCAGCCGACCACCATCGGGCACGTGCTCGCCGGATACGCCGAGGCCCTCGCGGGTCAGGCCGCCGCCTACGCGAGCCTGCTCGCCGAGATGAACCGGTCGCCGCTCGGCTCCTGCGCCTTCGCGGGCACGGACCTGGCGATCGACCCCCACCGCGTGGCCGAGCTGCTCGGCTTCGACGAGGTGGTGGTCAACTCGTACGAGGCGGTCGCCGGCGCCGACCACCTCATGCGCACGGGCGCGCTCAACGCGCAGGCGACCGCCACCGGGGCGCGCGTGGCCCGCACGCTCATGGACTGGCTGACCTGGGAATGGGTGCGCACCCCCGAGGAGTTCACGCAGGGCAGCAGCATCATGCCGCAGAAGCGCAACCCGGTCGTGCTGGAGCACCTGGTCTCGATGGCCGGCGCGACGGCCGCCGACGCCGCGTCCGTGTTCAACAACGTCGGCGCGGCGTGGTGGGAGGACTCCAACAACGCCACCACCGACGTGCAGGTGCGGCTGTGGGAGAGCAACGACCGCGCGTACCGGTTCTTCGCCCTGCTCGGCGGCCTGTTCGAGCTGCTGGAGCCGCTGCGGCCGCCGAACGCCGAGACGATCGTCGCGACCGGCGCGACCACGACCGCTGCGGCCGACGCCCTGACCCGGCACGGCCTGCCGTTCCGCGCCGCCCACTCCGTCATCGGCCGCCTGGTCCGCTCCGGGCCGCCCGCGACCTGGACCGACGACGGCATACGGGAGGCGGCGCGCGACGTCGCCGGGATCGACTCCCTCGGCGACGCCGCCGTGCAGGACCTCCGCGCCGCGGCCCTGCTGCCGGAGCTGGTGCTGCGCCGCGCCCAGGCCGACGGCCCGGGCGAGGCCGCTGTCCGGGCCCAGGTCGCCCGGCTCCGATCCCACCTGGACGCGACGCTCGCCGAGGTCGACGCGCTGCGGCACCGGCTGCGCGAGGCCGACACGAAGCTCGCGGCCGCGGTCGCGGAAAGGGCCGCACAGTGAACCTCGAAGCCCCCGCCGACCGGCGGCTGTTGGGCATCGACTTCGGCGGCACGAAGATGGCGATCGGGATCGGCGACGCCGACGGCCGCCTGCTCGTCTCGGAGCGCCTGCCGACGCTGGCCGCCCGCGGGGCGCGGCAGGCCCTCGACCGCGCCCTCGACCGGGCCCAGAAGCTCGTCACCGACACCGGCGGCACCCTGCACGCGGTCGGGATCGCCTCGCCCGGCGTGATCCGCGAGGACGGCATCGACCTCGCGCCGAACGTGCCCGGCTGGGAGAGCCTGCGCCTGGCCGAGGCCGTCCGCGACCACCTGGGCGTCTCCCGCGTCAGCGTCGCCAACGACCTCAACGCCGCGGCCCTCGCCGAACTGCACCGCGGAGCGCTGCGGGACGCCGACCCCGGCCTCGTCATCGGCCTGGGCACGGGCGTCGCCACCGCCATCACGGTCAACGGCGCCGTCGTGCCCGGGTTCCGCGGCGCGGCCGGCGAGATCGCCTACGCCGTCACCGGCCCGGACTGGCCGGCGTCGCCCGAGCCGCTGCTCGAGACCGACTTCTCCGGCCGGGCCCTCGACGAGCTGGCCGACCGGCTCGCCCTGCCCGACGGCGCCGCCGGCCTCTGCGCGGCCGCGGCACAGCCCGGCGTGGTCCGCGACGCGCTGGTCGCCCGCGTCGACGAGCTGGCCCGCCACGTCGTCACGTGCTGCCTGCTCCTCGACCCGCAGCGCCTCGTCCTCGTCGGCGGCGTCGCCCGCGACGACCTGGTGCGCGAGCTGCTGACCGACAGGCTCTCCCACGCGCTGCCGTACCCGCCCGAGGTGGTCCTGTCCGACTTCGCCCAGGACGCCGCGCTGCTCGGCTCGATCACGCTCGCAGCCCAGGCCTGACCTTCCCCCACCCGCAGGACCGCCCCGGCCCAACCCCCGGGGCGGTCCCGCCCGTGCCGCTGCGGATCGGCATTCACCCGCCATCACTTCGATGCGCGGCGCACCGTCGCCTTCGTCGCCGCCGGAAGCGTCGGAGCCGGGCGTTGTGGTGTCTGACTCTTCACTGGGGACAGATGCGCCCGCCGTCATGCCCTACCCCGCGTGGGCCGCGCTGGCCTGCATCGCTGGTGTTGTGTTGCTGGCCTGTGTCTATCTCTGGTCTGCGGATCAGGCCCGTCGCGCTCGTGCTCTGCCGCAACCAGCTCACACCGCCGTCCGGCTCCGTCAACGGCGGAGCCGGACCGGCCGAAATATGGACGCTGCGCGAGAGGATCTTGCCCTACGCTGTCCCATCGTGATCGACTTCGACCCGGCCGGGCCGTTTCCTGAGCTGCGGCAACTGCGGCAGTCGGTGATCGGCCGCGACTGGCCGGCGGTCGCCGCGTTCTTCGCCGGGCTGGCCGATCCGGACGACCAGACCTACGCCGGCGCGCTCGTCAGCGAGATCGACGGCAGCGAGGACTTCCTGCGCTCCGTCGCGGAGTCCGAACGGAGCCCGCTCGCCCGCGCCCTCTACGGCAACCGCCTCATCGTCGTCGGCTGGAACATCCGGTCGGCGCTGCGGGCGCAGCATGTGAGCCGCGAGCAGTTCGCCGCCTTCCACGATCATCTCCGCCAGGCCGAGCGGGTCCTCATCGACGTCACCGCCGAGGAGCCCGGTAACGCCGTCGCCTGGGTCGGTCGTCTGAAGACCTGTCGTGGCCTGCAGCTCGGTCTGCCGGAGGCGCGCCGCCGTTACGACCGGCTCAGCCGGCACACCCCGTACGTCTACAACGCCCAGGGGTCGCTCGTGCAGCAGCTGTGCGAGAAGTGGGGCGGCTCCGACGAGCAGGTCCACGCCTTCGGGCTGGAGTGCCTGCGCCGCGGCCCCGATGGCTCCCTCGGCGCGCTCGCCCTGCTCGAGGCGCACCTGGAGATCGGCCTGGAGCGCGGACAGGTCGGCGCGCACCTGCAGCGTCCCGACGTCCGTGCCGAGATCGACGAGGCCGCCGCGCGCTCGGTGCGGCACCCCGCGTTCCGCGCCGGCGGCTACCGTGCCGTCACCGCGCACAACCTCTTCGCCCTGGTCTACAGCAAGATGGGCGAGCACGCCGTCGCGGCCGAACACTTCCGGGCCGTCGGCGACCACGGCTCGAGCTTCTACTGGGACTACTTCGGCGACGACGAAGTGACGGCGTTCGAGACCGAACGGGCCAAGGCCCGGAAGGCGGCGGGGCAGTGAGCATGCGGCAGATCGACGTCGACGGCGTCCCCACCCTGTACGCCCCGTACGAAGGCCCGTCCGTCGCCGGGCTCGTCTTCAGGGTCGGGCAGGCCGACGAGACGCTGCCGCGCCGTGGCATCACCCACCTGCTGGAGCACCTCGTCCTGCACGGCCGGGCCCTCGCCGACTACCACTACAACGGCACGACCGGCACCGTCGTCACGTCGTTCCACCTGCAGGGCGGCGAGGACGACATCACCGGCTTCCTCGCCGGCGTGTGCGAGGCCCTGCTCGACCCGCCGATGGACCGCCTCGAGGCCGAACGGTCCATCCTGCGGGCCGAGGCGGCCGGCCGTAACGACGGGGTGAACGACGCCCTGCCCGTGTGGCGGTACGGGGCCCGCGACCACGGCCTCGTCGGCTTCCCCGAGCTCGGCGTCGACCGGCTCACGCCGGAGGACCTGCGGGAGTGGGCCGCGACGTGGTTCACGCGGCAGAACGCCGTGCTGTGGATCGCCGGCCGGCGCGTCCCGCCGGACCTGCGCCTGCCGCTGCGCGACGGCACGCGCCGGCCCGTCGCCGCCCCGTCGTCCGCGCTGCCGGTCACCCCGGCCTTCTACCGCGGTGACGGCCACGTCGTCGTCGACGGTGTCATGCGCCGCCGGATCGCCGGCAACGTCCTCGGCTGGGTCCTGGAGCGGGAGCTGTACCGCAGCCTGCGCCAGGAGGACGGCAACTCCTACGCGGTCGGCGCCGCCTACAACCCCCGCGGCGACGGTCACGCCGTCGTCACGGCGTTCGCCGACGCCGCCCCGGGCAAGGAGACCGCGGTCCTCGGCGGGTTCGTCGACGTGCTGGCGAAGCTGCGCGTCGGCCGGATCGACGAGGCCGACGTGGCCGCCGTGATCGCCAAGGCCGAGGACGCCAACGCGCACCCGGGTGCCGAGGTGGGCCGCCTGTCCGCTCAGGCGTTCGACCTGCTCACCGGGCACCCGGTGCGGGCCGTCGAGGAGGCCCGCGCCGAGCTGCGGGCGGTCACCGCCGCCGACGTCCACGAGGCGGCGGTCGAGGTGCTCGGGTCGGCGCTGTTGCAGGTGCCGGACGGCAGCACCGCCGACTGGGCCGGGTTCACGGCCGCGCCGGTCCTCTCGGAGACGGCCGCGACCGGCCAGCCCTTCGAACCGCGCGGCGGCGGCAAGGCCGTCCTCGTCATCGGCCCCGACAGCGCCGGCCTGCAGGCGGGCGACCACAAGCGGACCGTCCGGTTCGCTGAGTGCGCGGCCATGCTCGCCTTCCCCGACGGCGGGCGGGTCCTCATCGGCAACGACGCCATCCAGGTGCCGATCGAGCCGACGCTGCACCAGATCAGCGCCGAGGCGCTGCAGTCCGTCGACAGGGCCCTGGCCGCCGTCACCGTCCCGATGCCGGCCCGCGACCACGTCCCGCAGCCCCGACCGGCCGAGACAGGTCCGGACGCGGCGGACGCACCGCCGGCGCCGCCGTCGCGGACCGCCCGGATCGTCGCGGCGATCGGGATGTTCGCGCTGGCGTTCCTCGTGCTGTGCGCCGGAGGCCTCTACATGGTGGTCCTGACCGGCACCGACGGTGACAACGACTGGCAGCGGGTCGTCGCCCGCAGCGTGGTGTGCGGCGGCACGGTGACGCTGGCCCTGATCGGCATCGGCCTGCTCCGCAAGCCGAAAGCCTGACACAAGCCGAAAGGCCTGACGCGAGCCGAAGGCCTGACGCAAGCCGAAAGGCCTGACGCGAGCCGAAGGCCTGACGCAAACCGAAAGGCCTGACGTAAGCCGGAAGCCTGACGCGAGCCGAAAGGTCAGGTCTTGCCGTCCTGTTCCTGGGCGGCCTGCAGGGTGGAGGAGTGTGGGACCCAGTCGGCGAGGTGGACGGGGTGGCCGAGGGTGCGGAGCTTGACGATGACCTCGGGGTCGTCGTCCACGACGACGGCGATCCGGGACTCGCGGGCCAGGAGCGACAGCTGGGCGGCCTTGAAGTCCTTCGCGGGGCGGCGGTCCCGGGCGGGGCGCATGAAGAGCAGGTCGGCGGGGAGGCCGGCGCTGCGGAGCCAGGCGTCGGTCACCGGGCGCAGGTGCTCGGGGCGGCCGGTGAGCCAGACGAGGACGTGGTCGGCGGCGTGCCGCAGGGCCAGCTCGACGCCCTCGGGGAGGACCGGGTCGCGGTCGGCGGCGGCGAAGAAGCGGGCCCAGTCCTTCGGGCGCTTGTCGAGGTGGCGGAGGCGGTGCCGGACGTCGGCGACCACTCCGTCGATGTCGAACACGGCGAGGGCCGCGTCCCGCTGCGCTGGCGTGTCCACCGGGTCATCATGCCCGGCCGGGCGGGACCGCGTCACTTCAGAAACGGGAGACAACAGGAATTTCTGGACTGCCGGTTTCACCCGTGAGGAAGTATGGCAAGCGGACGTTTCCCCAGCTCAACGGGCGTAGTCTTCGGACCGGGCGAGGTAGGCCGCGGCAGAGCGGCCAGCAGGGGACACGGCCCAGCGTGGCGACGGCCCCACCGCGCCGATCGAAGGAGGTGTCCGCTTGATGCGGATCATGTTGGCCGGCCTCCGGGTCGCCCGAGTGGAAGCCTACGACCATGTGGCCGCCTGAGGCCGAGCGGTTCGCGGACCGAACGGCCGCGGGTCGCTTGCTCGGCACCGCCGTCGCCGCGCACCTGCGGCAGCTCGACATGACGCAGGCCCCGCTGGTGCTCGCGCTCCCCCGGGGCGGAGTCCCCGTCGGGTTCGCGGTGGCGGAGACCGTCCACGCCGACTTCGACCTCATGGTCGCCCGGAAGATCGGGCTGCCGTGGCAGTCGGACCACGGGGTGGGCGCGATCGCCGAGAACGGGCCACCGGTGTTCGACCGCGGCGCGCTCGCGTGCGCCGGCCTCACCGTCAGCGACCTCACGCCCGCGGTACAGCGGGAGCGGGTGGAGCTGCGGCGCCGGCAGGAGCGCTACCGCGGTTCGCGGCCCGCGGCGGAGGTGACCGGACGCGTGGTCATCCTCGTCGACGACGGGCTCGCGACCGGGGTCACGGCACGGGCGGCGGTCCGGGCGCTGCAGACCCAGAAGCCGGCGCACATCGTGTTCGCGGCGCCGGTGTGTGCCGCGGAGTCGGTCGACCTGCTCGCCGGTGACGTCGACGCGGTCATCGACATCCACTCCCCCCGGGAGTTCCACGCTCTCGGCCTGTACTACACCGACTTCACCCCGGTCGCCGACACGGACGTCGCCGGCATCTGCGCCATGGCGTGGGGCGCCGTGAAGGTTCCCACGCCGGTCTGAGGGGCAACGCCCCGATCCAACCAGTTCGCCGGAACAATGCGAGGACGCTCTATCCGCCGCCAGTGGGGTTTAACCCACCGGGGGCGGGTAGAGCGTCACCCCATGAGGGCGAGTCTTGCGGCAACCGTCGAGGTCCGCGGCGATGCGACCGTGGTGCACGTCGCCGGGAGCCTGGGCGTGAACACCGCGCCGGTGCTGCGCACCACCGTCCTGGAGTGCCTCGCCACGGAGCCCGCGCTCATCGTGCTCGACGTCGCCGAGCTGCGGACCCATGAGGACGTGGCGTTGACCGTGCTCCCCGCCCTCGCCCAGCACGCCGCGGCCTGGCCCGGCAGCGCGGTCAGCATGGCGGCCGCCCCCGCGCCGCTGCGGCACGCGCTGGACCGGATGGCGGTCGCGCGGCAGATCCCCCTCTTCGCGACCACCGACGCGGCGATCGCGCACGGCTGCGCCGGGGCGCCCGGCGGCGAGCCGCCCATGATGCGCGTCCGGCTCCAGCCGATGCTCGACGCGACCGCCGCGGCGCGGCACCTGGTGGACCGGGCCTGCCGGCTGTGGGAGGTGGCCCGGCTCGCCGACCTCGCCGAGCTCATCATCACCGAGCTGGTCAGCAACGGGGTGCGGCACGCGGGCACCGAGCTGGAGGTCCGCGTCAGCCTGCGCCGCCACCAGCTGCACCTGTCGGTGCGCGACGGCAGCCACGCCCTGCCCGTCCGCGGCTCGTCCGACGACACCCTCGCCGAGGGTGGCCGCGGGCTGCTCGTGGTCGAGGCGCTCACCCAGCGCTGGGGTTGCACCCCCGTCCCCGACGGCAAGGTCGTCTGGGCGTCGCTGCGGGCATAAATCCCGCGGCCACCAAGACAAAGGCGACCTCGCGCGCGCAGGAAAGGTCACCCACGACCTCACCCTTTCACATATTCATTGGCAATTCCCCCGTGCGTACAGTGACCGGGAAAGCAATTCCGCCCGGTTCCACGACCGCACGCTCAACCGCGAATCGCTTGCTGCGCAACGCGATGGGATAGGGGGGAGTCTCCACCATGGAGACAATGCCCATATATGAAGACCGATTTGAATCGGCACTTTCACTGGAATCCTGGCGCGAAGGAGACGAGGAGATCCTGCGCCCCTCGGGAGTGCTCGACCACGCGGCGAGCCTCGACCTGCGAATCCAGCTCAACCAGCGGCTCGATGCCGGACGGGTGCACCTGACCGTCGACCTGTCGCGGCTGCGGCTGCTGGACTGCGCCGCCGCCGACACGCTGCTGCGCGCGCAGCTGGAGGCCCAGGAGCGCGGCGGTGGCCTGCGGACCCCCGGCGCGTCGGACCTGGTGCTGGACGTCCTGGAGATCATCGGGGCGGCGAAGCGCCTGCGTGCGTACGACGACCCACCGGTCGGCGCCCCACCACCAGTACATGATGAGGAAGAGCCGCAGAGCCAGTGGACGACCGTCAACGAGCTGCTGCGCCAGGCGGCCACGATGGACGTCAAGGACGCCAGGCGCGGCGCGCTGCGGCAGCGGGCCATCGAGCACAGCCTGCCGCTCGCCGATCGGCTGGCCCGCCGGTTCCACGGGATGGGCGAGTCGCCCGCCGACCTCAGCCAGGTCGCCGCGCTCGGGCTGATGAAGGCGATCGACGGCTTCGACCCCGACTACGGCACCGACTTCGGCGGGTACGCGACGCCGACGATCGTCGGGGAGCTGAAGCGGTACTTCCGTGACAAGGGCTGGGGGGTGCACGTGCCCCGGCGGCTCCAGGAGCTGCGGATCGAGATCAACCGGGTGCGGGACACGCTCGGGCAGCGGCTCGGGCGCTCGCCCACGCCGCGGGACGTCGCCGACCACCTCGGTGTCGCCGAGGACCAGATCCTGGAGGCATTGGTGGCCTCTTCGGCGTACCGGCCGGTGTCGCTGTTCGCGCCGCTCGGCGGGGACGACGACGCGGGCACGCTCGCCGACGTGCTCGGCGACGACGACCGCGACATCGACGGCGTCGAGTTCCGCCAGGCGGTGAAGCCGCTGATCGCCCGCCTGCCGGAGCGGGAGCGGCGGATCCTGTCGCTGCGCTTCTACGGCAACCGTACCCAGGCGCAGATCGCCGCCGACCTCGGCATCTCGCAGATGCACGTGTCGCGGTTGCTGTCACGGACCCTGGAAGGATTACGCCGGGCGCTGCTGGACGGTTGAGATCTCGACGCGCCGGGTAGGAGGCGGCGTGTCTGAAGGGGGAATTGTGACGGAGCTCCACACGGTGGAGATCGCCGCCGTCCTGCGCCAGCTCACCGCGCGCCTGATCGCCAGCGACGACCTCGACGAGGCCCTGGAGGACCTCGTCGAGACCGCTGCCGACCTGGTGGACGGGGCGTCGTGGTGTGCGGTCACGCTGGTGCGGGCCGGGGGGCCGTCGACCGCCGCGGCGTCGCCGGAGCTGCCGGCCGAGCTCCACGACAGCCAGTACCACAGCGGCACCGGCCCGTCGATGGAGGCGATCCGCACCCGTGACCTCATCGTCAGCGCCGACCTGTCGTCGGACGATCGCTGGCCGGGGTGGCGCGAGCATGCGCTCTCGGCCGGCGTGCACGGTGTGCTGACCGTCCCGGTCGACATCGACGAGCAGGTCATAGGGGCCTTGACGGTGTACGCGGCCCAGCCCGGCCGCTTCACCCCCGACGCGGGTCTGACGGCGATGCTCATCGCCGAGCACGCCGGCCTCCTGCTCGCCGCGGTCCTCGACCGGGGCCGGCAGGCCGACCTGCACGCCGAGCTGACCGAGGCCCTGGCCGACGGCGAGACCGTCAACCGGGCCATCGGGATCATGATGGTGCAGCGGGCCTGCTCGTCGGAGGCGGCCCTGGAGGTGCTGCACGGCACCGCGAGCCGGCTCGGGCTGCCGCTCGCCACGGTCGCGCAGCGCCTGGTCGAGACGGTCGAGCGCCGCGCGACGGTGGCTTAGGCCGCCGCGCCCGGCGGGTCGCACGGCACCCGGCCGGGACGGTCGGGCCGCCGCACGGCGGTGGGCCGGCCTGACGCCGGCGCGGCGGCTGATCGAGACGGTCGGCGCGCCGTACGGCGATGAGCTGGCCTGGCGCCCCCGCGGCGGCCGGTCAGAGCGCCGGGCGGCGATGGACCGCCCAGCACCTGCCAAGCTTTCAGGCTTCCGGTGGCCGGACCGGCCGGCACACGCCGAGCGGTCCGGCGGCCAGACTGCGCTGAGCATTTCGGCGGCCGGACCGGCTCACGCGTGCCGGGCTCACGCGTGCCGGGCTAGCGCGTGCCGGGCTAGCGCGTGCCAGGCTAGCGCGTGCCGAGCTTCCGGTGGCCCGAGGCGGCCGCGCGGTCGGCGGCGTAGGCCCGGAGCAGGTCGTGCAGCGCATACCGGCCGGGCGCCGGCTCGGCGAGCAGGTGGACGTCGGTCAGCTCGGCGATCAGCGCGAGCGTCTCCGGCAGCGGCCGCCCGGCCAGCCCGGCCGCCGCCGGCGCGGAGAAGTCCGCCACGGGGTGCAGCCCCAGCAGGCGGAACAGGCTCGCCGCGGCCGGGCTCAGCTCCCGGTACGACCACGAGAACGCCGCCCGGACGTCGGTGCCGGGGTCGCCGGTGCTGAGCGTGGCGAGCCGGCCACCGCCGTCGCCGAGCTGCGCCGCCAGGTCGGCGAGCGACGCGTTCGGGCGGGCGATGGCGCGGGCCGCCGCGATGGCCAGGGCCAGCGGAAGCCGGGCGCACCGCTCGACGATCATGCCGACCGCGTCGGGCTCGGCGGCGGTCCGCCGCGCCCCGAGACGGTGCGCCAGCAGGTCCCGGCCCTCGTCCGGGGTGAGGAGGTCCAGCGGCACGAGGTGCGCGCCCTGGGCGGCGACGAGGCTCGCGAGCGGGCTCCGGCTCGTGACCAGGACATGGCAGCCGGGCGCCCCGGGCAGCAGCGGCCTGACCTGCTCGGCGTCGCGGGCGTTGTCCAGCAGCACCAGGACGCGCCGGCCCGCGAGCAGGGTGGAACAGTGCGGCCCGGGCCTCCGGGCCGGCAGGGACCCGCTCAGGCGGCACGTCCAGCGCCGTCAGGAAGCCGTGGAGCGCCTCGTCCGGGGTCATGGGCGCGGCGGCGGGGTGGTACCCGCGAAGGTCGACGTGCAGCTGGCCGTCGGGGAACCGGGCCCGCACCCGGTGGGCCCAGTGGACCGCGAGCGCGGTCTTGCCGACCCCGCCGGAGCCGACGACCGCCGTGATGACGACCGCGGACCCGCTGAGGTGGGCGTCGAGCCGTGCCAGCGCGGCGCGCCGCCCGGTGAACTGCGGGATGTCGGCCGGCAGCTGGGCCGGCGGCTGCGGCTCGCCCGCCGCCCCGGTCCCGGCCTCCGGGCGCAGCGCCCGCCGGTGGGCGTCGAGCAGCTCGGGGCCGGGCTGGATGCCCAGCTCCGCGACCAGCCTGCGGCGGATGGAGGCGTACGCGCTGAGCGCGGCCGCCTGGAGGTTGGCGGCGGCGAGGACCTCGATGAGCCGGGCGTGCAGCGGCTCGTGGAGCGGGTTGGCGATGGCCAGCTCGCGCAGCGGCGCCAGGCACCGGTCGGGCCGGCCGGCGGCGAGGGCCAGCTCCGCGTGCCGCAGCGTCACCGCGATCCGCTCGTCGGCGAGCGCGACGACCAGGGGTGGTCCTGCAGCTGCGGGATGTCGCTCAGCGGGTCGCCGTGCCACAGCGCCAGGGCCGCCTCGAGCAGCTCCAGGGCCTCCGCCGGGCCCGCCGGGCGGCTCCGCCGCACGAGGCGCCGGAACTCGGCGTGGTCGAGCTGGTCACCGGCGAGGTCGAGCCGGTACCCGCCCGGGGTGCGGCCGATGACCGCGGCCGGCCGCAGGGCCGCACGGAGCTTGGAGAGGCAGGTCTGCACCGCCCGGGCCGGCGACTGCGGCGGCCGGACCTCCCCGAGCATCGCGACCAGCTCGGCCATCGGCACCGGCGCGTTCGCCGACAGCGCCAGCCGGGCGAGCACGGCGCGGCGGGCGCCGCGGCCCACCGGCACGTCGGTGGCGGCGCGGCTCACGGCGAGCGGGCCCAGGATGTGGATCCGCACGGGCTGGCCGGGGTCGCCCGCCGGGTCCGTGGCCTC